>JAZNXP010000001.1:0-13730 GCA_045593965.1 Eubacteriales bacterium
AGGGCGCGGAGTCCGTTCTTCCCGGGCTGCTCGACTTCTTCCTCTACATCATTTATAACGCAATGGAGGACACAAGACTTTACGGCATCAACAAGGGGCTTTCCAAGCTCTACGGAATTGCTTACAAATTCGTCAACAAAAAGGTCGCCGATCTGATCAGGATCATTGAGGAGGAAAGCGATTTCTCCGCTCCCACCCCGTTCCCGCATACCGCTTCTCTGGTGGAGGGCTGTATCCACCACGGCACGAAGATGGGAGAGGGCTGGTTGCTCACTGCCGAGATGCTGGAGCTTGCGGACAAGGGGATTTACAACATCGTTTGCACGCAACCCTTCGGATGTCTGCCCAACCACATCTGCGGCAAAGGCATGATGAAGCCGATCAAGGAAAAGATCCCCGAAATCAACATCGTAGCGATCGACTACGATCCCGGCGCGACACAGGTCAATCAGGAAAACCGCCTGAAATTGATGCTCGCAAACGCCCCCGAAACCAAAATCGCCGCCGCGCAAAGGCAGCAGGCAAAAAAAGAAGAAGCACAAGAAGCGGTTTTGGTGTAATCAAGCAAAGAAACAAAAATACCCGAATTTTCAAAAAATTCGGGTATTTTTTATTTGAACCGTTCTGCCTCTTTGAGCAAAACCGTTTTTTCATTCTCCAATTCACCGTCAAGCACCTTTTCCAAAAGTAGAGCAAGAATTCTTCCGATCTCCTTCCCCTTCGGCACTCCGAGGGAGATCAGATCGTCACCCTTGACGGCAAGGTCCTTCAGACTCAAGCATTCATCCGCTTCCCGTATCTCTTTTACGAGCTGCGGAATTTTGGTCAATGCCTCGGGCAGCTCGCGGTAATGCGGCGCGTGGGCAAGGCGGTCACAGCGTTTGATCTCCATCAGGCGCAGAATGTCCTCATCCGAAAGCAACCGCATCAACCGCTTGACCGATTTGGGCTCGGGGAGATACTCTCTGTCATGGATCTCCACCAGAAGCTTGACCAGATCTACCGTCGCGTTGTCAAAGTGCAGACGCTTCATTGCCTGCTCCGTCAAAACCACGCTGATATCGGCATGTCCCTTGAAATGTCCGCCGTTTTCATCCTCGGTATAGCAATGCGGCTTTCCAACATCGTGGAACAGAAGTGAAAGCCGTACCACAAGATCGTCGCTTGCTTCCTGCAGGGCGTAAAGCGTATGCTCGTAAACGTCATAGCAATGATATTTACTGTTCTGCGCAAATCCGATGCATGGGGAGAGCTCGGGCAAGCATTCACAGATCACATCGGCATACTCTCGCAGAATGCGCGTAGCCCCCTTGCCGCACAAGAGCTTACAAAGCTCCACGCGGATGCGCTCGGTTGCAATATTGGAGAGCAGATGCTTGCAGCTGTGAATTGCGCTTGCAGTCTCCGCTTCGATCTCAAAATCCAGAACCGAAGCAAAGCGGATCGCACGCAAAATTCGCAGTCCGTCCTCTTCAAAGCGCGTTTTTGCGTCCCCCACGCAGCGGATGATCCGTCGATCCAGATCGGCTCTTCCGTCAAACAGATCGACCAAGCCCTCCCTCGGGTGATACGCCATCGCGTTGACCGTAAAATCCCGTCTTGCCAGATCGTCCTCCACGAGATCCGAGAACGTGACCTTGATGGGATGACGGTTATCCGCATATTCCCCATCGTTTCGATAGGTCGTGATCTCCAGAGGCATTCCGTCCACGAGCACGGTCAGAGTTCCGTGCTGAACTCCCGTTTCGATCGTGCGAAACTCCGCAAAGCAGGTCTTTGTCTGTTCGGGACGCGCGGCAGTCGTAATATCCCAGTCGTTCGGGATACGTCCCAGCATCGCGTCTCTGACACAACCGCCAACGGCGTATGCCGAAAAGCCCGCAGCCCACAAGATCGAAAGTGCCTTTTCCACTTGCGGCGGCAGAATGACCGTCAATTCCTTCACACGTATCCCTCCCTTCGGTTCAGATCAAATTATTCAAGCTCCAAAAACAACTTTTTTCGGTAACGCTTGAGTACGAACAATAATATGAGTCCCACGACGTACGCCGAGAGGATCTCTCCGATTCCGACGGTGAGCATCAGATATCCGATGCCCTCCTCCATTCCGTATCCGTAAGCCAAGACAAACGGTACGATGACCGTGTTCGCAAGCACGGTCGGAAGCGGCACGAGCGCGGGAAATTTACGCAGCACGTAAGCCCCCAACGCGCCGATCAGAGTCGCCAACGTTCCGAATACTACGTCCTGCCATACGGCCGCCATCAGAAGGTTGGAGATCAAGCATCCCAACGTCAGTCCCGGGATCGCGGCGGGAATGAAAAACGGAAGCACGCACAGTGCTTCCGAAAGCCGAAGCTGGATAGCACCGTTGGCAAGTCCAAACGCACCGACCAAGCAGGTCAGCACGGCATAAAGCGCGGCGATCAGTCCCGCATAACAGATCGACAGCAGCCGTCTGCGGCGTTTTTTAATTTCTTTCATGGTCAAATTCTCCTAGTTTTGTTTATCGTGAGGATGGTTTCGAACTCACGTTTATTTTCACACGGCGCGCCCGTTCTCACAGCACGTCGGTATGAAGCATTTTATTGCTCGCCGAGCACCTTTTTGACGGCATCCGCAACGTCACGGTAAAGATAGAGCGATCCCAGACACAGCACGGGACATCCGTTCTCCTTTGCCTTTTCGATCGCCGCTCTGACACCGTCCTCGACCGTTTCATACGCGGTCGCCCCGACCTTGTGCAAGCGGAAGCTCTCGGCATAGCCCTGCGCGCTGAGCGAGCGGACGCCGCCCGTGCATACCGTGAACGCATGCTCGGTGATGGGCTTCAGTCGCTCGATCATTTCATCATAGCCCTTATCCGACATCACTCCCGTGATCAGATTGACCTTCTGCTCGGGGAAATACAGATGCATTCCCTCAATCGCGGCACCGACGCCCTGCGGATTGTGTCCACCGTCAAAGATCACAGCGGGCTCGCGAGAAAGCAATTCAAAGCGCGCCTGCCACGTAACGTGTTCAAGTCCTGCCTTGATCTGCTCTTCCTTTACGGGATATCCCTGCTCTGCGATCAATGCAAGCGCAGTCATCACGATCGACGCGTTATACGGCTGGAACGAACCCAGAAGCGGAATTTTCAGATCCTTATAGTCATCAAAATCAAACACCGTGCCGTCAAGCGTTTGCGATCTGACGCAAAACTCGGTTCTGTCCACCGTGTGGAACGGCGCGTGTCGAAGCTTTGCGATCGTACCGATGGTGCGGCAAGCAGAGCTATCGCTACCGCCGTAAAGACACGGACATCCTTCCTTAACGATCCCCGCCTTCTCCGCCGCGATCGCCTGAATGGAATTGCCCAAAAGCTCGGTATGATCAAAATCAATTCCCGTGATCACGGAAAGCACGGGAGTCTTGATGACGTTCGTCGCATCAAAGCGACCTCCAAGTCCCACCTCGAGAATGACAACATCAACCTTTTGGCGGCAAAAATACAAAAATCCAATGGCGGTGATCAGCTCAAATTCACACGGCATATCCTCCAAGCCCTCTGCCGCGGCGCGCACCTCGGACGTGATCTGCGCAAGATCGTCCTCGCCGATGCACTCACCGTCCACGCGGATCCGCTCTTCAAAGTTGCGGATGAAGGGAGACGTAAACAGTCCCGTGCGGTATCCCGCATAGCGCAAGACCGATTCGAGCATTGCGCAAACGCTTCCCTTGCCGTTCGTACCCGCTACGTGGATACAACGAAGCTGCTCCTGGGGATTTCCAAGAGCCTCCAACAGATTTTGGATACGCAAAAGCCCCGTCGTTTTCTTAAAGCGACCGACGGAATGAATAAATTCAATGGCTTCATTATAAGTCATAAAAAACCTCGTTTTCAGGGCGTAAGAAAGCGGCATGGAGTCCATGCCGCAGTACGAACCCAATATTTGACGGGGACACTGCCCCGAGAATCAGCGCGAGGGGGTCTTGCTTCCTTTCATGTTTTTTCGTAAAACATGGCGAAGCGGGGGTAACAACAACGGAACAACAACGCAGGAGATCGCCGTGCGAACAAGTAAATTCAAAAGTCGCATCGGCAATAACAAATGCAGGGCTTTTACGGGATAGCTGAAAATATATCCGTCGATATAGAGCGCAACCGTATTCAAGAACGTCAGCGACACTTCGGCGGATACAATAAACACGATCAGGAACGCAAATGCTTTTTTTGCCGATCCGACGCGCATCCGCTCCACGCAGACGGCACCCAACCCTGCGATCAATGCCTGCACCGCTCCCGGGATCAGCCACATCAGCAGCGTGGCGTAGCCGTACGGAGAAGGATCCAACACCTGCTCAACAAACGTTCCCAATACCGCGACCGCGACCGCATCCGTCGGCTTTAACAAAAAGGCGCAAAGCAGGATGGGCAGGGACGAAAAGGAAATTTGAACGGAGCCGGGGATCTTGATAGACAGATAGGTGCTCAAAACAACGTAAAGTGCTGCAAACAAGGCATCCAAGACAAGTCTGTAGATACGGTTTTGTGCGGAAACAGGATCTTTCATAAAAATACCTCCTTTTTCCACCCATAGGCAGGAACAAAGGAGTGTATCAGCAATCGCTTAACCGTTCTTCGTTATAGCCCTATGAAGCGGGATGCAAAGCACAAACCGCAAGCGAGCTTTCGCTTTTCGTCCGTGCGACAACTCCCCGTTCGCACGGCACTAAAGGACGTTTTCCAACGCTTGTGCTTTTACTCTTCCGTAAACTTTGGCAAACTACCACAGCTTACAAATATTATTATACCCAAGCAATTTATAATTGTCAAGAAGTCAAACTGACAATCCTGCACAAATACAAGTTTTATTTCTTGTTGAATTTGACGCATATTTTTATAAAAAAGCAAAGAAAAAACGTATTTTTGGGTTTTGAAGCCCCGATCACGCTATTTTTTCCCACTCATAGAGAGCGATCGGAATGTCCAATACTAATGGCGAACGAACTCTCTCGTTCCGTGACCTTTACCTGAAAGGAGGAAAAGCAATATGATCATGGATCGCATTGCGTTGATTTTGACCATTATCGGCTCGCTCAACTGGGGCAGCATCGGACTGTTTCAATTTGACATCGTCGCATATTTCTGCGGCGGTCAGGACGCGCTTCTGAGCCGTATTATTTATACGGTGATCGCACTTGCGGGTGTTTGGTGTATTTCCCTGCTCTTCCGCTCGCGCGAAAACGTCGGTCAGATCGAGGACTAACGCCGAATACGCACAAGGGTGCGTGCTTGGTGCGTTCAAATAAACCAACGGGAAAGAATGGTCTTGTGCCGTCCTTTCCCGTTGCTGTCTGAATAGGGAGGCGGAGCGTCAGAAGCAAATCCTTCGCACGTCCGTCGTTTGATTTTTTTGCGGATCGATCTCAAAGATCACGCCCTGCGCTTCGATCTCTCCACTCGCCACCTCAAAGCGAACGGGCATCTGAAAGCGGAATTTTTCGATCACGCGATCCGCGTCGGTTCCCAGAATGCTGTCGATCGGACCGCACATACCAAGGTCGGTCACGTATCCCGAGCCTCTCTTCAATACCCTCCCGTCTGCCGTCGGGACGTGTGTATGCGTGCCGAACATCGCGCCGATGCGACCGTCAAAATAATGCGAAAGAGCCAGCTTCTCGCTGGTTGCCTCTGCATGGATATCCATCACGGAGAAATCGTAATTCCCCTTCTCTCGCTCCAAAATACGGTCGACCGTATCGAACGGAGACGCGAGCGGATCCAGATAGACTCTTCCCGACACGTTGATGCACAGCATCTTCCATCCGCAAACATCGATGACCGTATATCCCGCGCCGGGAGCTTGCGGCGGATAATTGGCAGGTCGGATGATCCGATCCGAATCCTCTAAAAAAGCATAAAGATCGCGAATGCCGTATGCGTGATTTCCCAAGGTGAGCACGTCCGCACCCGCATCCAGCAAGGTCTGCGCGTCCTTGGCGGAAAGTCCCCTTATCTCGGTGGCGTTCTCTCCGTTGACGATCACCGCGTCGATCTTTTCTTTGTCTCTGAATTTCCAAAGGTGTTCCGAGAGATACCGCACGGCAGATGAACCGACAACGTCTCCCAATGTCAAAATACGCATCATTTTCCTCAATTCTATTCCGCCTTTTGCGGACAGCCTTATCATACCATATTTTTCTCAAAATGTCAACAGAAATCTCTTTTTTGAAATTGCGGGCATATTTTCTCAAAATTCGGTTTTGGGGTTGATTTTTGATCCAAAAACGATTATAATAGAAAAGATAGCGAACAGAAAGGCGGGATTTTATGAACAATGCTTGCCGTCAATGTCCCCGTGAATGCGGTGTCAACCGTGAACGCGGCGAGCTTGGCTTCTGCGGTTCGCCCGCCGAGCTTCGCGTCGCGCGCATTGCGCTGCACCACTGGGAAGAGCCTTCGATCAGCGGCACAAACGGCTCGGGAACCGTATTTTTCAGCGGTTGTAATTTAAGATGCGTTTTTTGCCAGAACCATGACGTCAGTCACCGCTCACTCGGTTATCGGATCTCCGAGAAGGAGCTGGAAGATGCGATGCTGGATCTGCGCGATCAAGGAGCGCATAACATCAATCTCGTCACTCCCACGCCGTATGTCCACGTCCTGATCCCGTTGCTCAAGCGGATCAAGCCGCGCCTCGGCATTCCGATCGTTTACAATTGCGGCGGATATGAAAGCGTGGAAACGCTCAAAGCGTTGGAGGGGCTGATTGACGTCTATCTTCCCGACTTCAAATATCTTTCCCCCGAGCGCGCCTCGGCATACTCCGAAGCGCGGGACTATCCGCAGATCGCTCTGCTCGCGCTTGCCGAAATGCTCCGTCAGACGGGAACGCCCGTGTTCGACAAAAGCGGCATCCTGCAGGGCGGCGTGATCGTTCGGCATCTTGTCCTGCCAAGTGGGAGACACGACTCCGTCGCACTGCTCCAAACGTTGGAAAAGCACTTCGGCAACCGCGCGTTTTTGCTCTCCCTGATGAGCCAATACACCCCCGAATTTGCAAGCGACTGTCCCTTCCCCGAATTGCACCGCCGCGTGACCACCTTTGAATATGAAGCGGTGATGAAGGAAGCGGAACGCTTGGGCTTTGAGGGATATTTTCAATCAAGAGCCTCCGCGACGGCACAATTCACGCCACCTTTTGAGGGAGAGCCGCTTTGAGCTGATATCAAAATCAATTGAAATGAGGAAAATCAATGGGAATCGGAGAATTATTCATCCTTGCCGTGGGACTTTCCATGGATGCCTTTGCCGTATCGGTCTGCAAGGGACTTGCAACAAAGACGGTCAAATGGAAGCACATGGTCCTTGCGGGACTCTGGTTTGGAGGCTTTCAGGCATTGATGCCGTTCTTGGGCTATCTTTGCGGAAGCGCATTTCAAACCTACATAGAAGCTTACGATCATTGGATCGCTTTTGTTCTGCTTGCCTTCCTTGGCGGAAAGATGCTGTTTGAAGCATGCAAGGATGAGGAAGAGCCCGCAAACGCGTCCTTTTCGGTCGGCGCGATGCTTCCGATGGCAATCGCCACAAGCATTGACGCGCTTGCCGTCGGCGTTACGTTTGCCATTCTTCCAAACGTCAACATCGGAGCGGCAGTCGGCTTCATCGGCGTGATCACGTTCGTGTTCTGCATGATCGGCGTCAAGCTCGGCAACATCTTCGGGTGCAAATACCAAAAGCCTGCCGAGATCGCAGGCGGCGCGATCCTGATCCTGATGGGACTGAAAATTTTACTCGAGCATCTGGAATTGCTTCCCTTCTAACAAGCAACGCCCTTTCAGCTATCGACTGAAAGGGCGTTCTCTTTATCTTCTTTGGTAAAGGGTATTCCAATGCGCAAATTTGGCTTTGGAGACCCCCTCAAGCTGTTCCTTTGTGATGCGGTAGCTCCAGTTTCCTTCACTGCTGCCCGGGGTATTGATCCGCGTATCGCTTCCGTAAAGCAACAGATCCTGCACGGGAAGCATCAGCAGTCCTGCCGAGCTTGCAAACATCATACGCAGGATCGCATCATAGCTGCGGTCCCAATCTCCGACATATCCGCAATATTCCATCAATCGCTTCCTCGTCCCGTCATCCAATTCCCAGACGTAGCCGAGCAGCGTATTGTTATCGTGCGTTCCCGTGTATGCAACGCAGTTATTTTCATAATTGTGCGGCAGATGCGGAGAATTTTCGTCTCCGAGGAATGCGAACTGCAAAACGCGCATTCCCGGGAAGCCGCTGTTGCGCACCAGCTTTTGAACGTCAAGGGTAATGTCCCCAAGGTCCTCCGCAATGATCAGCTTATCACGGCACAGCTCCTTCATCGCACGCACCCAGCTCATTGCGGGTCCCTTCTTCCAAACGCCGTTTCTTGCCGTTTTCTCGGTCGCGGGAATGCTGAAGTAGGATTCCAATCCGCGGAAATGATCGATTCGGACACCGTCGAACAGCTCCAGCATAAAGGACATTCTCTCCTTCCACCACGCAAATCCGTCCGCCTTCATTCGCTTCCAATCGTAAAGCGGATTGCCCCAAAGCTGACCGTCCTCGCAAAAATAATCGGGCGGCACACCTGCAACACACGAGGGGCGACGCTGCTGATCAAGCTGGAACAGTTTCTGATTTGCCCAGACATCCGAGCTGTCGTAGGCAACGTAGATCGGAATGTCTCCCACAATGGAGATCCCCTTTTCGGAAGCGTATCGGTGCAGATTCTGCCATTGACGGAAGAATTCGTACTGCGTAAACTGCCAAACGAAAAGCACGTCTCCATGATAATTTTCATGCGTCCATTCGTCCCAAGGCTTCCCTCCGTTCGCCTCTCGGATCGCCATATAGCGACAAAACGCCTCCACCTGCGGATGCGTCGCAAGAAAGTCCATAATGGGTGTGCGATCCTTGACACGCGAAGCCGCAAGAGACAAAAGCGCAAACCGCTCCCGTGTCAGACGGTCAAATTCACAGGCGTACGGCGTGGCTTGCCGTGCCGCAAAAAGCTCCTCCTCGGTCAGCAATCCGTTTGCCGCAAGCGTCGGAAGATCGATAAAATTCGGGTTCGTGCTGAATGCTCCCGTGGATTTATACGGAGAATTACAGTCATCGGGCAAGCAGAACGGAAGCACCTGCCAGACGGAAAAATGCGCCTCTGCCAAAAAATCGATCCATTCATACGCTTCCCGTCCCAAAGAGCCGATCGAATAATCGCCCCAAAGGGAGGAAACGTGCATCAAAACACCGCTTTGCCGTTTCATAGAAAACCGCCTTTCCTTGATATCGTTATATATTATATCAAATTTTACTCTTTCTTGCAATGGCTCCGCCGTTTTTTTCGTTCAAAAATGCAGAAAAAGTGACTTTTTCCGATCCAATCACATTTTATCTCTTGACAAACCCGTACAATTTTCATATAATATAGTACGGAATAAGCTTCGCTTGCAAGCGGCGAGTGAGGCTGTGAAAGGATGTACAGAGACACATGGCTATTAAAGTTGTTAAATTCGGCGGTTCCTCTTTGGCGGATGCAGAGCATTTCCGCAGAGTTGCCGCGATCGTAAAGGCGGATCCTCGCCGCCGTTTTGTTGTTGCGTCAGCCCCCGGTAAGCGTCACGGCAAGGACACCAAGGTCACCGATATGCTCTACCGTTGCTATGAGATGGTACGCAATCACGAGGACATTACAGAATTTTACGCGCAGATCTGTGAGCGCTATAACAGCATCATCCGCGAGCTGGAGCTGGATTTTGATATTTCGGGCGAGCTCGACTATATCCGCAACGCGATCCTGCATCATTCGGGACGTGATTTCGCGGCAAGCCGCGGCGAATATCTCAATTCTCTCATTCTCGCAAAATACCTGCGTTATGACTTCATTGACGCGGAATCCGTGATCTTTTTCCGTGAAAACGGCGCGTATGACGAGGAGACCACCAACCGCGAAATGCGCAAGGAGCTTCAACGTCACGAAAGAGCGGTCATCCCCGGCTTCTACGGCGTTATGCCCAACGGAACCATCAAGACCTTCAGCCGCGGCGGCTCGGACGTCACGGGCTCGATCGTCGCGCAGGCGGCAGATGCGGAGCTTTATGAAAACTGGACCGACGTTTCGGGCTTTTTGATGGCAGACCCCCGCGTGGTTGCGGATCCCCAGCCCATCAAGTCCATCACCTACCGCGAATTGCGTGAGCTTTCCTACATGGGTGCGTCGGTGCTGCACGAGGAAGCGATCTTCCCCGTTCGCAATGCAGGCATTCCGATCAACATTCGAAACACCAACGAGCCATCGGCTCCCGGCACGATGATCGTGGCAAGCACCGCGGAATATGATACCGAGCGCATCATCACGGGTATTGCGGGAAAGAAGGGCTTCTCGGTCATCACCATCGAAAAGGATATGATGAACGCCGAGATCGGCTTTGGAAGAAAGATCCTCGACCTGCTCGAGGACAACGACATTTCCTTTGAGCATCTTCCCTCGGGCGTTGACACGATGAGCGTGGTCGTTGCTTCCCAGTATCTGGAAGGACGTCGCGAGAGGATCATCGCTTCGATCAACAAGCGTGTCCGTCCCGACAGCATCGTCATTGAGGACGGTCTGGCACTCCTTGCCATCGTCGGTCGCGGTATGGTCAAGTCCAAGGGTACGGCGGCACGTATTTTCAGCGCGATCTCCGCGGCAGGCATCAACATCCGCATGATCGACCAGGGCTCGAGCGAGCTGAACATCATCATCGGTGTTGAAGAAGCGGATCTTGAGAAGGCACAAAGCGCGATCTATCGGGAATTTGTAAAATAATCATCAAAAAAGGCTGCCGCAATATATGCGACAGCCTTTTTCCAAAGCTTAAGCCATCTGATCGGGCAGCTGCTTGCCGCCGAGAATATGGAAATGCAGGTGCTTGACAGACTGGCAAGCATCGCTTCCGCAGTTGGTGATCACGCGGTAACCGTTCACCAAGCCCTCGGATGCGGCGATCTTCGGGATCGCTTCAAAAATGCGCGCCACGTATGCGCTGTTCTCCGCATTCACGCCGTCGGCGGACGGAATATGCGTCTTGGGAACGACCAGAACGTGTACGGGTGCCATGGGGTTGATGTCACGGAACGCATACACCGCTTCATCCTCATATACCTTGCCCGAGGGGATCTCCCCCGCGATGATCTTACAGAACAAACAGTCCTTCATAGCAATTTTCCTCTCTTTTCAAAGATAAAGTTTCTTTTCATCAGTATATAACAAAACAGCCGATTTGTCAAGGCTAAGGACAGGAGTTTTTTTACATGAATATCAACCTTTCGGCAGATCTTTGGGAGTATCTTGCCCAAGCAGAGAAAGCGATCGTTCTTTACGGCATGGGAAACGGCGCGGACAAGATTCTTGATGCCTGCGCGCAAAAAGGGATCTCCGTGTGCGATTGCTTTGCCAGCGACGGATTCGTACGCAAAAAATGCTTTCACGGAATGGAGGTGAAGGCTTGGGATGACATCAAACGCATCTACGGTGCGCAAAACGTGATCGTTCTGCTTTCCTTCGGTACGTCCCGCCCCGAGGTACTGGAAAATATTCTCCGCATTGCAAGCGAATGCGAGCTTTACGCTCCCGACGTCCCCGCATTTGGTGACGGTCTTTTCGATAGATCCTTTTTTGAAGCACATCGAGACGAGATCGAACGTGCATATCATCTGCTTTCGGACGATGAATCCAAACGGATCTATGAAAACGTAATTCGCTTCAAGCTCACGGGAAATATTCAATATCTGATGGATGCCGAAAGCGATCCCGAAGCGGTCATGCGTGAGCTGATCTACCCCTCCGCGCTTGGTATCACGGCGGATTTCGGTGCATACAACGGTGACACTGTGCGCGAATTGCTGGACGCCTGCAACGGAAGCATTCACACCGTCTATGCCCTTGAGCCCGACGCGCGGAACTACAAAAAGCTCGTTTCCTACGCAGAAACCGAGACACGCGCCAA
Source organism: Eubacteriales bacterium (assembly GCA_045593965.1). Taxonomy (GTDB): domain Bacteria; phylum Bacillota; class Clostridia; order Oscillospirales; family CAG-272; genus UMGS1865. The sequence continues at coordinate 12,007 of JAZNXP010000001.1, forward strand.
GGTGCTTCCCTTTCCTGTCGGCGCATGGTCTCAAAAAGCGGTTCTCTCCTTCGAGGACAGCGGAAACCGCAACGCCTCGTTCGGGCAAAACCGCTCGCATTCCCTTGACGCGCGTCCCGCAAAGATCAAGGAGATCGCCGCAGATGCGCCCGATCATATTTTGAAGGATGCCAAGGTCGATTATATGAAATACGACGTTGAGGGCTCGGAAAAAGAAGCGCTTCTCGGATCGGTCCGAACCATTCGGAGCTGTTCTCCCACGCTTCTCGTCTCTCTCTATCACCGAAATGAGGACATCTTCTCGCTTCCCATTTTGCTGCATGAATTGTTTCCGCAATACCAGCAATATTATCTGCGCCGTTTCCGCGGTATCCCCGCATGGGATCTGAATTTGTACGTGAAATAATACGCTAAGAAGCATCAGCAGTTCGAAGAAAGGAACAATCCATATGCAAACGGAATTTCCAAAAACGATCACATTTAACGGAAAAGAATTGTTACGCATAAAAGAAAAAACAAATCTTGAAGCTCCCCTGTCAAAAGAGTTGAGAACAGTCGCCGACGGATTGCTTTCCAAAAGGCCGTATCACGTTGTTGCAAGAACACTCAGGGCAGAGTCGGAAAACGTACATGACTATACGTCCATGGGACCTTATTGGTGGCCGAATCCAAATACCGAGGACGGACGCCCTTATATACGTCGTGACGGAGAGATCAATCCCGAAACCGTGATAGAAGATACCTATGAGGCGATGAGTGAGCGTGTTTTTCAGTTGTCCTTGGCAGCGTTTTTATTTGATGACAGAAAATATGCTCAACGGGCAGAGCTGTTTCTGAGAGCATGGCACCTTGACCCCGAAACCTATATGACACCGCACCTGGAATACGGCCAGGCCATTCCAGGAATTTGCTCGGGACGCGGCATCGGACTGACAGACACCGCAACCTCATACAAAATCTTTGATGCTATCGCAATACTGGAATATATAGGATGCATTTCCAACGAAGCTGTAGCCGCAATCAAAGATTGGTATTGTGCATTCGTCAATTGGATGCTGACAAGCGAAAAAGGGATTGATGAGGATCTGGCACACAACAATCACGGTACCTGGTATGACGTTCAGATCACGTCAGCGGCACTTTTCACGGGGCGTATCTCGTTGGCAACCAAAACGCTTCAACTCGCCCATAAAAGAAGACTCATAGCACATATCCGCGAAAACGGAGCACAGCCCGCAGAGCTTTCAAGAACAAGAGGAATGCACTATTCCTTGTACAATCTGAAGGCATTGCTTCTTCTGTCCGCAATGGCTGAAAACGCTGGTATTGCAAGCGACATTTGGAAGGATGAACCGCTTCTTCGTAAAGCGGTGGATTTCCTTTATCCTTACGCGCACAATCCTTCCACCTTCCCCTATCAGGAAATCTCGCAAGCAGCCACCATCTCACCAATGGCAGAAGCATTGATGTTTATGGATGCACGGTATCCAAAAAACGGATACGCGGAAAAAGCAATGGAATTTATAGACGATACAATGCTTTGGCGTCTGTACCCGCGCGTTTGAAAAAACGACGGTCATTTCATCCGGTTTATCAAAAAGCGACCAACACCCGTAAAATATCGGCTCAGATACCTTCATACATTAAAAGGCGCTTGCGTTCTGCACAAAAGCGCCTATCTTTTTTTGTGTGCCTTTATTGAAATTGTGCAGTATATACATATT
>JAZNXP010000002.1:0-8695 GCA_045593965.1 Eubacteriales bacterium
TTTATGCTTTTCGGAACGTCGACGTTCTCGCTGTGGCTCGGTCACACCACGGCTCTGACACCACCCCGTGGTGTCATTCACTACCGTGGTGCCGCTACGCTACGCCGTTCCCTACAAGATTGATGAAAGTTGAAGCCTTGGCGAATGGTTATAAACTGTCGTAAAATTTTAAAATTGCGCACCTCATTTACGCAAGGCTCCCTTGTGTAAAGGGAGCTCCTGACGGAGTCAGGTGAGGGATTGTAAAGCAGCCCTCTCCGTCACAAGTCGCTTCGCGACGTTTGACACCATCTCCTGTGGGGAGAGGCTTACGTTAGTACCGCCGACAGATTTAGACTTTCGCAAAATTCCGAAACAACGCATTGCACAAACGTAAGGCTCACCCCTCTGGGGGAGCTGTCGCGAAGCGACTGAGAGGGCATGGTGCGGCAAAAATACGCCCTCTCCGTCGTCGCAAGCGCCGCCACCTCTCCCGAAAGGGAGAGGCTTACGATAGTACTGCGAACAGGTTTAAACTTCCACAAAATTTTAAACCAACGCACCGCACAAACGAAAGGCTTCTCCTTGAGGAGAAGCTCCCGACGGAGTCGGGTGATGAGGTGTAGGATGCGGAGCATCCGTCTTTTTCAGCGCGGTGCATAGAAATAACGCCGCTTTGCGGCTACACCTCATTCGTCTCGCTGCGCGATCCACCTTCCCCTCAAGGGGAAGGCTCTATATGGTACTGCGAGCAGATTTAAAGCTTCGCAAAATCCCAAACCAACGCACAACCCCGTAGGGGCGATCTGTGATCGCCCGCCGTTTTGTTCGGTATGATATTCAAAAAACGGGCGACCACAGGTCGCCCCTACGGGGGTGTATGTTTCGTGCGGCGTGTTCTTTCAAACTCTTGCGAGAAGCCGCTTCCAACAAGCCCACCACAATCAAAAAGGAACCGCTTAAAAAACGGTTCCTTTTTGGTGATAAAATTTCTTATTGAACGGTGTGTCTCTTGATCTTGCGCGAGGTGGTGCGCTCGAAGGGCTCGTAACGGAATTCGACGTTGCGAACCTGCTTGTACGTCACAAGCTTACGGTTCATTTTGTCGATCTGCTCACGAACGGTCGCTTCAACCGTCGCCTTGTCCTCGAAATTCTCAAACGCTTCCTTCTGCGGAACAACAATGGCAGTCAGTACGATATCGTCCTTCTCGCCCTTGCGCGCCAGCACCAGACTCTCGGCAACGCAGTCCAGACGCTCCAGATATTCCTCAATCTCCTCGGGGAATACGTTCTTGCCGTTCTCCAGAACGATGACATATTTCTTGCGTCCCGTGATGAAAATATAGCCGTCCTTGTCCATGTAACCGACGTCACCCGTGCAGAACCAGCCGTCCTCGGTGAACACCTTGGAGGTCTCTTCCTCGTTTTTGTAGTAGCCGAGCATGACGTTGTCACCCTTGACCTGGATCTCGCCCTCGTCGTAGCCCTTGTCGTTCTTGTGGTCACCGTCAATGCGTACCTGACAGCAAGGAACAGCGGGACCTACCGAGCCTCTCTTGGGCGCAAAATAGGGATTGACCGCGATCAGAGGCGCGCATTCGGTGATGCCGTAGCCCTCGAAGATCTCCATGCCGAATTCCTCAAAGGTTGCCGCCAGCTCGGGATTGAGCGCAGCTCCGCCGCAGATGATCTTCTCCAACCTGCCGCCAAAGGACGAGGTGATCTGCTTGAAGAAGCGACGGCGCTTGTCGATGCCGATCTTGCGCAGACGCTTGGAGATCTTCATGAGCATCTTGAGCGCTTTTTCCTTGCCCGTCTTGCGCGCGGTGTCCCAGATGCGCTTGTTCATGGTGGAAACGAACAGCGGAACGAGAACAAGTCCCGTCGGCTGGAAGAGCGCGAAATTCTTCAGCACGTGCTTCAGGCTGTCGTTGATGGCAATGTTCATACCGTAGTTGAGTCCCGCGATCATGATGGCAAGCTCGTAGGTATGGTGGATCGGAAGCACCGACACGATCGCGTCGTCGGGATTGAAGTCGACCGTCGCGCACGCGGAGTTGACAACAGAAATCACGTTCTTCTCGCTGAGCATGACGCACTTGCTGCTTCCCGTCGTTCCCGAGGTGAAGAGCATCTCGACCATTCGGTTGGGATCGAGCGTTGCGGGAAATTCGTAGGTGTCCACGCAAGAAGCACCCGCTTCTATCAACGCGCTGTAAGGAATGATCGCATCGCTCGCCTCGGTTCCCTCTGCGGGCGAGATCGGGATCTGTACCTTCACGGTTGCGTGACGGGAGACAAGCCCGTCGAATTTTTCGTTGAAGGACTTGGAATAGATCACGGCGTCGGTCTCGGCAAATTCGAAGAAGCCCTCGATCTGCGCGGCATCAAGCTCGCGGTCCATGGGGATCGCAACGCCGCCTGCGGCAATGATGGAAACGTAGGAGCAGACCCATTCCACAGAGGTCTCGCCGATGACGGCGATGCGCTTGCCCGCAAGTCCGAGCTTTGCAAAGCCTGCCGCCTGCGTGCGGATCTTGATGCCAAGCTCACGGTAGGTCATGGATAAAAGCTCGCGCTTTGCGTCAAAATAACGGTAGGCGATGCGATCGCCGAACGCTTCCAGCTTTGAGGGGAAGGTTGCAAAGCTTTCCACGGGTGTGAATAAACGTTCTGATTTTTTACGGCTCATAGTATGTATTCCTTTCCGGTTTCAATTTCATGGATTTGATAAAATAATGAGATCCGATCGCGCAAAAAAGCGCGGTCAGTCCTCGTCCTTGACGTCCGCTTTTTTCATGTCGGCTTTGTTTTTGCTGATCTGCGAGACGGCGTTGGACAGTGCCTGAAGCTGCTCGAACGATATTCCGCTGACGATGCGGTCAACGAAATTTGCCGAGGACTCCTTGAGCTTATCCAGAACGGGATGCGCGATCTGACTCAGGTGAATGAGCACGGAGCGGCGATCCTGCTTGCTTTGGTTGACCGTTACCATTTTCTTCTTGCGAAGGCTCTCAACAGCCTGGCTGATCATGCCCTTGGAGAGGTGCATGGTCTCGCTGATGCCCTTGACGGTGTTCTTTTCGGGATGCTGCTTCAAGGACACGAGAACGTCGATCTCGTTGAGCGAAAAGCCCTGCTCAACGACCGAACGGTAGCAGTAGGCGCGGAAGAATTTGCTCACGTCCACCATCTCGTTGAACGCCCAGAAGAAATCGTTACCGTCCTTTTCTCCTGTTTTGGAGACGTTTTTCTCTTCTTTTTTCATCGGTTTCTCCTTTCTTTGAAGGATCGGGATCAAACTGTTTTTTAAAAAATAGTATTGTACAGAACGATTATAGCAAAAAGGAAAGAATTTGTCAAGAGGTTGTTGGAAAAAGTGAGAAAAAAGCGAAAAAAATATTTAAAAAAAGTATTGACAAAAGGAAAGGCTTGTGCTATAATACTATAGCGTTGGTGCGTTTGGCGGGATAGCTCAGTTGGCTAGAGCAACCGGTTCATACCCGGTAGGTCATGGGTTCAAGTCCAATTCCCGCTACCAAAGGCCCGTTGGTCAAGCGGTTAAGACACCGCCCTTTCACGGCGGTAACAGCAGTTCGATTCTGCTACGGGTCACCAACGAAAAAACAGACTTCGCTTTAGCGAGGTCTGTTTTTTTGTTGATCATTCGGTTAATAAATCGAACTGTGACGAAAATCCCGTTGGGATTTTCTGTCCGGAACGCGCGATTTGGTGAACGAACGAAAGCCGCCGCACAAAACCGCGCGTTTCAGTTCAGATTCTGCTACGGGTACTGCGAAAGTAATCTTTCTTTTTTGCATTCGCTGATATTCCTTATATTCCATATCAGAACAAAACGTCTTTTAATAGTATATCACAAAGGAATTCATAAGGAATGTCGCAAAGAGAGTCATGTTAACCGCGCCTACTCCCACAATGAGCGCGGTACAATCTTTTTCACGCTCCTCAATCATTTTAACGGTCAGCGCAATCACGCCCATACAAAACAGTGCGCAGGTGCGATTTCCCGATGCATACATCGTCGTGGAAAACCACATGATGATCAACGTGGCAAGCGATGCGAGCATTGTAAGCGATGTCAAAATTTTATTTTTTGTACTCACCAAAAAGATTGTGATCAGAAGTGCGGAGTAAAGTGTCCAATAGGCATACGGAAGCAATGTCTGTACGGAATATCCACTGTCGGGAAGATACGAAATTCCGAAAATATAGCTACTTGCATTAATAAATCCATCAAAGGAAATGCCGTAGATGAAAGTCAATAAAAACGCAACAGAGAATATCACTTCGAATGTGTGTGTTAAAATCGGATGTTGCTTTCTGTCCGCGCCAATCAGTGCCACCGCGCCAATTAGAAGCATCAAAACACGCTGTTCCACAAAAACCGAACGGTATAACCAATAGATTCCGTTTTGCAGTAAATATCCGACTCCGCCTTCCAATGCCGCATATCCATAAACGTTGTTCATCTTTATGCGTTGTGAAGGGGCAAAAAACATGACGCAAAAGAATACAATCCAAAGTACAGTCGCGATTAAATTCAAATAATCAAGCTTCTTCTTTTTTAAAACAAGCTGATAAAGAAAATATAACAGATAAAATCCAATCAGAACCAACGCCGGTTGTTCTGCCCAAAGCATCACCAGCACACCGATAACAAGATCACATACAAAACGCCAATCAAAACGCAAGGGCTCGTCAGCATAAAAACGCTGTGACAGTCTTGCCAGAAGATAAATCGCTAAGGAAATTGGCCATACATAAAAGATTGCACCCGTGAACCAAAGCATAGACGAGGAAAGCACACGAAAATTGAGACAAAAAATCAGTCCCAATACCAATGTCATCCCCTTTATACTCGCGCGCTTCCCAAACATACGGCTGACATTGTACGCAATAGACAGAACAGCCGCCGTCGTAATCACGATCCAAAGGACCAAAGAATTCAGCTTCAGCATCACAAACATCAACGTATTTGCGACCAATCTACCGTTGAGATATTGATACGTATAGGAAATATACCTAAAGAAGCCCGGATTATCCTCCATCATTTGCAGGTAGCAACCGTCGTCGGACAGCATATCAAGCCTTACGGTACTACAGGCAAAAACCAAAATTCCCGTCAGCATGAGAAAAAGATAGCTATATTTGTTTTTTGTCAGTCGCTTGATTGTTTCTTTCATAAAATATCCTCTACTCTTTCCACATTCAATCATCCTCACGATTTGTTAGCACTGCTCTGGCTACAAAAATCGGACGTTTTTTGACCTCGGTGAAAATTCTGCCGATATATTCTCCCAAAATTTCCATAGCCAGCAAATTGACGCCTCCGATCAAGAGAATCAGCATCATTACGGGCGCAAATGCAGACATGGGAATGTGAAAGCACCATTTTCGGATCAACACTGTCACCAAATATACAAGCGATGCCAAAATAGATGCTACTCCTGCATATTTTACAAATCGCAAAGGGGCTGAAGAAAAGGATATAATTCCATCAATGGCATAATTGAACAGCTTCTTGAATGACCATTTGCTGCTTCCCGCCACTCTTTCAGCCGCAACATACGGCACAAAATGGGTGCGAAATCCTACCCATGAAAAAATCCCCTTGGTAAATCGATTGGTCTCTGACATACTCAAAATCGCATCCACAACGCCGCGGCGAAACGTACGGAAATCACTTGCTCCGTTAACGAACTCCACATCTGTAATGCTGTTGATGATTTTATAAAACATTTTTTTGAAGCCCTTTAAAATCGCCCCCTCACTTCGTTTTTCCTGAAACGCAGCGACGCAATCGTAATCTTCGTTTTCTTCCAAAAAATGAACCATATCCAAAACCAAAGCCGGGGGTTGCTGAAGATCTCCGTCGATCAGAGCTGTGTAATCTCCCGTGGCGTTCTTCAATCCTGCGTAGATTGCCGACTCCTTTCCGAAGTTCCTTGAAAAATCAACGATTTTAATTTCAAAATCTTTTTTGGAAAGCAGTGCTTTCAGTTTTTGTAACGTCTGATCCTTGCTCCCGTCATTCACATATACAAGCTCCAGTTCCAGCTCTTGATTTAAAAAAGTCTCTTCGATCGCCTGATACATACGATCGATGTTTTCTCCCTCATTATAACAGGGAATTACCAAAGATAATTTTACCATGTTGCCACCTTTTTCTTTTTTATTTTATGTTTATGTAAGCTTTTCGCTTTTTTATCTTCTCCTTCTTACGTACACCGTCACGCAACCGCTGATCAGCACCGCAAGGGGCAGGATCGCGCAAAGGAGCACAGACCAGACCGCAAGCGCGCCGTTTCCGACCGAGATCATGGACAATTCCAGCTTCTCCGCAGAGATGGAGATCGCGCGGCTCTGATGCGACGTCAACGCGCGGATCGCCTCGAACAACAGCTTGAAGTTTCCGCCGTAAACGTAAGCATCCGCCACCGACGAAGCCACGCTCGGAGACGAGATCCAAAGAATGCTTCCTCCGTCCGCTCCCTGCGCAAGCGCGCCGACCGTGAAGCTTGCTCGCGCGTCGGTCTCGTCAAGATTCTTGCCCGTCTTTGGCTCTGCTGCGTACGCGCTATCGGACGTGTAAAGCCAACGCGTGTGCGCAATTCCTTCCATCTCGGTCAAATAGATCGCGTGCGCGTTCGGAACGATCGCCGCTCCGTCAAAAGCTCCCGTCAGCTCGGTCGCTCCGTTGACGTGCGCCAAGAACAAATTCGGAGATCCCGACGACGAGGACGACGTGGAATAGCAATATTCCGCCCTTCCCTCGCATACGATGTTCGCCGTATCCGAAACGGTCATGCCGTACCTTGCCAGCAATCCGCGCAGCACGGGAAGTCCTATGATCGACGAGGATTCCGTCGTCAGGAACACCTTGCCGCCGCGGGAAAGATACGCGCCGAGGGCTTCCGCCTCCGCATCCGTCAGATCCTTCGTGGGCGTATTGATCATCAGAAGCGCACAGTCGCTCGGGATCTGCGCGGCATCCCGCAACGCGCGGCAGTCATATCCCTCCAGCTTCAACGCGGAAAGCAACAGCACGTCGGGTGTCAGCGCACCCGCAGAACCGAAGGTATAGACCGTGGAGACAGTCGGCTGCAGACAGTATCGGATCGCATTCGTCAACACCGCCTCGCCGTCAAAATACGACACCGTACCCGCAACGAACGAATAAAGCTCGGTCGCGCTGACCTGCGCCAGATAGTTGCAAAAATACGCGTACTCCTCGGGCGTGATCCGATAGTTTCCGACCGTGGGATTATAGTAATAATAAAGCTCCGTATTGTTGATGACACGGTATCTGCTCTCGCCCTTGACGATCACGCTCATGTTTTCCAAGGCGTCCACGCCCTCATATTCCGCAAGCGTGTCCGTTTCCTGCGCGGCATCGATCACGCGCAGCGTCACGCGCGGAGAACGCTCCGCATAGTCGCACAAGAACGAATACAACGCACCCTGTGCCATGTAAGCACCGCCGTCGCACAAATAAAGCAACGTAATATCTTTGTCCAGATCCGCCAAAACGTCCCCCGTTTCTCCCGAAAGAGCGAACGCGCCGTCAGTCGCGACCGCAGGACGCAAGCCAGTTTGCGGCAACAGCGGAGCGGCAATGCTCAACGTGACAAGACAGATCGCCAGCACGGCGCAAGCGACCGTTTTTTTGGTCACAGCGCCTGTTTTTTCACCGTTCCTCAAGCCCATGCGTCGATGCTCGATCACGCAAGCAACGATCAGAACGCACAGAGCGATTCCGCCTATATAAAGCGCAAGCGCGACAAGGTCCAGCCGTCCGTAAGACGCGCCCAACAGATGATGGAACGGCTCTGCGGCAAGCAAGCGGTTGCTCGTGACGGACGTCAGCAGCGGGAACAGATAGATCAAAACCAACGCGCCCACACCAAGCAGAGCCGCATAGATCGGACGCTTGACAAACACCGAAATGCAATAGCAGATTGCCAGCAACAGCAAGCACAGCGCGAAAAACGTGATCCAATGGATCAGCAATGCCCCCACTGACGCCGCACCGTACGCGGAGAAGATGATCGGCGAGATCAGAAGCGGCACGAAGGACAGTCCAAGCACCGTCGCGATCGCCAGATATTTTCCCACCGCGATCGACAGCGAAGAGATCGGCAACGAATACAAAAACAGATCCGTGCCGTCCCGTCTTTCCTGCGGCAATGCTCTGCACGCAAGGATCGGGATCAACACCAGATAAAGGATCGTCAAAAGATCCTGCGTTTGCGTCAGCGACGCCGTGCCGTACGCCAGATTGTAAACCGTCAGCGCAACGCCGTTGCAAAGCAACAAAGCTCCGAGGAGCAACGCGCCGAATACGGTCGTAAAGCTCCGCTTCAGCTCCAAACGATATACCGTCAGCATCACTCGTCCTCCCCGATCACTTCGTATTCTCCGTCGGTCCGAGGCTTGCGCGACGCCCTCTGATCGGACGGCGCATCGGCTCTTCTCTTCCGCAACGGCTCCAGCAGCTCCGCATCGGGGGACTCGATCAGCTCCCCACCGCGCAACAGCAGCACCGTGTCAATATTCTCGGGCAGTCCTTCCATCGCGTCCGAGCAGACGAACAGCGTGCGGTTCTTTTTCAGCTCCGCCAATACGTCCGCGACCTCCGCCGCCTCTCGCTCGGTCAAGCCCTTGAGCGGATCGGTCAGAAGCAGAACGTCGCC
>JAZNXP010000003.1:0-10667 GCA_045593965.1 Eubacteriales bacterium
TGAGCTTGGAGCTGTAACGGCTTCCTCTCTTACCCAAACGTACATTAACGGAGGTTCCCATGAAAAAATTTTGCGCACATAAAGGCTTATCGGGATTGATCCCCGAGAACACACTCCCCGCGTTCGTTTCAGCCGCAGTTCTTGGTGCAGACGAAATCGAATTTGACGTTCGCTTGACTAAGGACGGGCAATTGATCGTTTCTCATGATGAAGAGCTGGAGCACATTTCTGACGGTCAAGGTCTGTTACAGAACTTTACGTTACAAGAACTAAAACAGTTGAATCTTGGAATCAAACGCGGCTGGAACGTTCCCTTCTGCACCGTAGATGAGGTTTTTATGCAACTTGCAAATAAGCTCACCTTTAATATCCACCTCAAGGAGCACGGAACGGATGGCTACTTGATCAAAGAACTCTTGAAACTGGTAAAAAAGCACGATGCCTTCAACAGTGTCTACTTTGCAAGCAGTGCAGACGTTTTGGTGTGGACGGAAAAGCTTGCACCGCAAATTCCGCGCGTTGCCATCCAGTTGCCTTGGGATGAAATGGAAATTTCGGAAATGGCCCGAACATATCATTGCACCGGCGTACAACTTTGGTATGAATTGGTCAATCAAGAATTAATTAACAAGCTTCACAGCATGGATATCTTCTGCAACGTCTTTTATGCGGATGACTTTGAAGGCTACGACCGTTTCTTTCATTTGGGTATTGACACCGTTTTAACAAACCGCATGGATATTGCCATGGTGTATAAAAAAAATAACAATCTCTAAAAAAACTCCTAACCATTTCGTTTTACCACTTGCATTACAAATTATTTTGTGCTATAATCATTCTGTTTTATCCTGAAAATTGAGAGGAACCATTTATGAGCATTCGAATCGGACTTTGCGGCTATGGAAATCTCGGACGCGGCGTGGAAGCTGCCATCCGCCAGAACCCCGACATGACTCTGTCGGCGGTATTTACCAGACGCGCACCGGAAACCTTAAAGATCAAAACCGAGGACGTTCCCGTCTATTCGGTCGCGGACGTATCCAAGCACACGGATGAGATCGACGTGATGATCCTTTGCGGCGGAAGTGCCACCGATCTTCCCACCCAGACTCCCGCCATGGCGGAGCTGTTCAACGTTGTGGATAGCTTCGATACACACGCCAACATCCCCCTGCATTTTGAAAACGTAGATGCGGCAACCAAAAAAAGCGGCAAAGTCGCGATCATTTCGGTCGGCTGGGATCCCGGAATGTTTTCTCTCAACCGTCTTTACGCCAATGCCATTTTGCCCGAGGGGAAGGATTACACCTTCTGGGGCAAGGGTGTCAGTCAAGGACATTCAGATGCCATTCGCCGTATTGAAGGCGTCAAGGATGCCAAGCAATACACCATTCCCGTGGACGAAGCTCTTTCAGCGGTCAGAAGCGGAAGCTGTCCCGAGCTGACCGCACGGCAGAAGCACCTTCGCGAGTGCTTTGTGGTTGCCGAGGATGGCGCGGATCAAGCACGGATCGAGCAAGAGATCAAAACCATGCCCAACTATTTTGCCGACTACGACACGACCGTACATTTCATCACGCAAGAGGAATTGAACCGCGATCACAGCGGCATTCCCCACGGTGGATTTGTGATCCGCACGGGAAAAACAGGCATCAACAAAGAGCACGATCACGTGATTGAATACAGCCTGAAGCTTGACTCCAACCCTGAATTCACCGCCTCCGTGATCGTTGCTTACGCACGCGCGGCGGCAAGACTTTCCAAAAAAGGTGTCAGCGGTTGCCATACCGTATTTGACATTCCCCCCGCACTCCTCTCCCCCGAGGATCCCGCGGATTTGAGAAAGAAATTACTCTGAAAAAGAATACTCCGAACGCATCAAAAAGAGACGTTCGGAGTATTTTTGTTGATTCAGTTGATCAAAGAGAGTTCGATTCCAACTACGCCGCAGCGTGCTTGCTCCTCCATGGAGTAATACAGCTCCATGTCCTCGGGACGCGCCGTGGGAAGCTCTTCCTCGGTGTATCCGCAGGCGCGCAACGGAAGTGCGTTATATAATTCCGCAAACGTGGAAAAGCGATGCAATGCCACGACCGTGCAGGTCAGCATCCGTGTTTCTTCATTTGCATGAAGAAAGCGAATGCGATCTCCTATACGGATCTGTTGCCGCTTTTCGTCCCAAAGGCGTAGCTCGATCGTCTTTTGTCCGCATTCGATCATCGAAAACGGGGCGTCCTTCAAACGCATCACGTGTTCCTTCATCATCTTCAGATCGGTTCGCGTGATCTTTCGGTGATCATACGCATCAAAGTATCCTCGTCGATCACGGGAATACCGAGCTGCTGTGCCTTTGTCAGCTTTGAGCCCGCCGCTTCTCCCGCGACCACGAACGAAGTCTTGGCAGACACCGAGCCCGAAACCTTGCCGCCCGCCGCCTTGATGTGCGCACTCGCTTCATCGCGTGACATGGTGGGAAGCGTACCCGTCAGGACGAACGTCAAGCCTTGGAACAGATCATCCGCAGGCGTTGCGGTGGACGCGGTCAGAAGTCCAAGAGCTGTCAAACGCTCACAAAGCGCTACGTTTTGCGGATGCGTGAAGAAATTCACCACGCATTCTGCCGTGATCTGCCCGAAATCGGGAATGTTACAAAGCTCCTCCACACTCGCCTGCCGACACGCGTCAAGCGTACCGAAGCGAGCCGCCAGAGCCGCCGCCGCAACCTCGCCGACGTTGCGGATACCAAGCGCGTAGATCAATCTCTCCAAGCCAGCCTTTTTGGAACGCTCGATGGAATCGATCAGATTTTGCGCGGATTTTTCTCCCATTCTCTCCATTTCCTTGACGTCCTCGACGCGAAGTGTATAGAGATCTGCCGCATTCGCGATCAATTTTTCTTTTAACAACGCTTCCACGATCTGCGGTCCGAGCCCCTCAATATTCATCGCATCCTTGGAAGCAAAATGCTCAATTCCGCGTGAAAGCTGTGCGGGACACGCACTGTTCGTGCATCGCGTAGCCGCCCCCTCATCCGCATCGTAGAATACAGGCTCTCCGCAGGAAGGACAATGCATGGGCATTTCAAAGATCTTCAGCTCCTCGCTTCTCAGCTCCGTGTGCGACTTAACGACCTCGGGGATAATGTCCCCCGCCTTCTGCACCGTGACAATATCACCGATGCGAATGTCTCTTTCTCGGATGAACTCCAGATTGTGAAGCGTCGCACGGGAGACGGTCGTTCCGGCAAGACGGACGGGAGACAGCACCGCGGTGGGTGTCAGAACGCCCGTTCTGCCCACGGCGACCGTCACGTCCTCAAGCTTGGTCTGCTTCTGCTCGGGCGGAAATTTATACGCAACCGCCCATTTCGGAGTATTCGTTCCCTCTCCGAGGGTCACTCTGTCGGAAAGTTTGTCAATTTTGACAACAACTCCGTCAATATCATAAGACAAAGAATCGCGCAATTCGCCCAATGCTTGAATATGAGAGACCACTCCGTCGCTTCTCACGGTCACGCGATTTTCCAGAACGCGGAAGCCCAATGCCGCAAGGCGATCCAAGGTCTCGGTGTGCGATACGGGCGCGTGTCCGTCCGCATAGAGGTCTCCTTCCTGGAAGTTGAATACGAAAATATCTAAAGAACGCTCTGCCGCGATCTTGGGATCCAGCTGACGCAACGAGCCTGCGGCGGCGTTTCTCGGGTTGGCAAGCAATGCCTGTCCCGACTCCTCGCGCGCAAGATTGAGACGTTCAAACACGCGTCTGGGCATAAAGACCTCTCCGCGCACCGTCAAGGAAAGCGGCTCGTTCAGCTGCAACGGGATCGACTGTACTGTGCGCAGATTTTGCGTCACATCCTCACCGACAAAACCGTCTCCGCGCGTTGCTCCCTGCACAAAAACACCGTTTTCATAGCGCAAAGAGACCGAAAGACCGTCGATTTTTGGCTCAACAGAGTACGTTGGCAACTCGATCTGCTGATCCACCTTGCCAAGAAAGTCCTCCAGCTCCTCAAAGGAAAAGACGTCGGAAAGTGAATTCATCTGCACCGTATGCGTCACCTTCTCAAACTTATCAAGCGCCTTTCCGCCCACACGCTGCGTGGGAGACGCGGGATCAAAGAATTCGGGATGCTCCGCTTCCAGGGAAAGCAGCTCCGCGTACATCCTGTCATATTCGTAATCCGAAAGCTCGGGATCGTCGTCCACATAGTATTTTTTTGCGTGATAAGAGATCTGCGCACGCAGCTTTTCTATTCTTTGCTTGATCTCACCCATTGCCGTTTCCTTCCCATGAGTAAAAATATCGACCGCCGATAAAAAACGACGTTACACATCCTTTTCTTACCGCGGCACGCTCTTCTTTTATTATACCAACTTTTTTAGGATCTGTCAATCCCCTCTTTTGGATTTTTTCGACATCCTTTTGTGAATTTTGCTAAATTTTGCAACAAAATGTAAAAATTCTTTGTTCTATCTTTACATGACGCAAAAAATGTGCTATACTGTAATTGCTCCCGAAGGAGCGGCCTTTGGGGGCGAAACGTAAAGAAAAGTGAGGTACCCCGTATGAAGTTGAACATTGTCGGACGTCAGATGAACGTGTATGATGACATGAAGGCTCTGATCGAGAAAAAGCTTTCGAAATTTGACAAATTCTTTTCAGCCGAAGGAGACGCGACCGTCACCTTAAGCTGTAAGCATAGTGAGAAAAACATCGAGATCACGATTTCCGCTGCGGGAACGCTGTTCCGCAGCGAGGTTCGGGCGGAGAGCTTCCGCGACGCACTTGACGGTGCCTGCTCCAACATCGAGCGGCAGATCCGCAAAAACAAAACGCGGCTTGCAAAACGCTTGCGCAGCACCGATTTCTCCATTCCCGCAGACGAGGACTACGACGATCTGGAGGCGGACGAGATCCCGATCATCCGCACAAAGACCTTCCCCATCAAGCCCATGTCCCCCGAGGAAGCCATTTTGCAAATGAATCTTCTGGGACACCAATTCTTCGTGTTTATTGATGACCAGACCGAGGCGACCTGCGTAGTTTATACGCGTCGCGACGGTGGATACGGTCTGATGATACCCGAGAAAAACTGACCCACCTTCCCCGACGAAAAGGAGGAACGTATGAAAGACGAAAGAGGCACACCGCCGTACTAATCAAAAAGACGGTTGCACCGTTGGTGCAACCGTCTTTTTTGATTTTATTTTGAAGCGAAAAGAGCAAGCAGCTCCTGATCCATGCAAACGGGCTCTTCAATATCCGCATCCCGATGTGCGCATACCGCGGAGACGGTATCCCCGATCCAAAAAGAATGCAGCTGTAAACTCTCTGCCAACGATGCGGTGTTGGCTTCGCGCAGTCCCTTCAGTCCCTCTCCGCTCCGCTTGACCAAGGCTTCCTTTCTCGTCCAGATCTGCAAAAAGGTGCTTGGATCACGCATCCCCAAAAGAATGCGCAGCTCTTCCGCGGAAAACCATCGCTTTGCGATCTGCACGATGCGCTCGTGATCGATCCGCTCCCCCGATTCCGCATCAATGCCCACCAAAAGATCTTCTTTGGAGGATGCGGTCTGCGAGGTACTGATCGCGCAAACGGTCAGCTTTTCCGTGTGCGTAAAGTTAAAATCCACCGCTGCATCCGCAAGATACGGCCGTCCGCTCTCCGCATAGCGCAAGTCTCCCGACACACCTGCGGCGTATAGCAGGAGAAGTCCCGTCAAGCCCGCTCGCGCGGCATCGGGCGCACGATTTCCGTATCGCGCAAACGCCGCCGTTTTCCAATGTTCGGGAAGAGACGACATCAGCACGTCCGCCGTCGGCATCTGCTTCCAATGCGCATATAAGATCCGTACCACCGTTTTCTCCCCCTTCTCTTTTTTGTTCATTCTAACACGGAAAAAGAGCTTTGTCAAGCCATCGGCTTTTTTGATCGTGATTTTTTTGAAAAAAAGCGAAAAAACGCTTTACTTTTCCACGCTCCCATGATAAAATAAGAAGAGAATATTGAGATTGCCGTTTGGCAAGAAAGGATACCGTTTATGACCAATCAAGAACGTTTCATGGAGATCTTCAACACCAAGATCAAGCGAGAAGGCGCGGATAAGCTGCTCGATTATTTGCAGAGAAGCGACTTTTTCACCGCTCCCGCAAGCACACGCTATCACGGCGCGCACGAGGGAGGACTTCTGGCACATAGCCTCAACGTTTACGACTGTCTCGTGGACATTCTCAACCGCCCCCGCATGAAGGAGCTTTACGGCGTGCAATACAGCGATGAAAGCATTGCCATTGCGGGACTGTTCCATGACATCTGCAAGGTCAATTTCTATAAGACCAGCTTCCGCAACGCCAAGGACGAAAACGGAAAATGGGTCAGCGTTCCTTACTACACCATCGAGGACAATCTTCCCTACGGACACGGCGAAAAGTCGGTCTACATCCTCTCGGGCTTTATGCGTCTGACACGTGACGAGGCATTCGCCATTCGTTATCACATGGGCTTTTCGGGAACGGAGGAGCCCAACAACGTCAGCAAAGCGCTTGAAATGTTCCCTCTGGCATACGCAGTCTGCTGCGCGGACATGGAGGCGGCATTCCTCATGGAAGGAAAGCTTGCGGGAGAAAACAAATCATGAAGGATACCAAAGGCGTCAAGCGGATCTTCATCCGATTGACCTATCTTCTCCCCCTGATCACGTCCGTCATTCTCTGGGTGCATATCTTCATTCCACATCTCTTTTTCACCTATCAGGGAGAAGCGTATGAAACGATGAGTCTGACAAGGCTGATGTCCAATGCGTGGACACAGTGCAGAGGCATCCTTTCGGGCGGAGCTGACGCAGAGGCGTATGAAGCAACCCTGTTCTCTTATCTGATGACTGCGGCGGTCATTGTTGCGTGGGCTTCCCTTGTGATCCATGCGGTGGTCTCGCTCCTTGCGGCGATCACCTCCCTGCGCGCGTTTTCGAATGCGCCCACGTCGAAGGAAGCCAACGTCGCAAAGCGGGTGCTGCACCTGATCTGCCCCAACCGCGTCTGCTTTGTGATCTGCAATCTGCTCCCCATATTCCCCGCGATCCTCCCCTATCTTTTGTCGGGGGCGTACAAGACCTATCTCTTCATGGACATGAAGGTCTTTTCCATCGGCCCCTCGGAGCTTTGGCTGATGATCCCGCTCGTTCTGCTTTGCGAGATCCTCTTCCTTTCCCTGCTCCCCGCGCAAAGAGACACGCATCTGGATATGTTCCGTCTTTATAAGAAGAAATAAATAAACGAGGCTTTATGAATACTTATTTTTCGTTTTCATCCCACGTAACCGTTGGTTTGGGGCTCAATACCGTCCATCCGCTGCTCTCGGAGCTTTGGCACGGCTTTTGCTTCGGTGCTTCCGACGCTTCGATCGTTGAAGCGGAAGGCTTGACGCTTTGCATCGGGAACGCGGACACCGAAGCCGAGGAAAACACGCTTCACGTAACGCAAAACGGAGTCTTTCTCCGCGCTTCCGACGAGCGGATCCTGACGTTGGGATATCTGGAGCTGCTGCAAAAGATCGAATGCGCACCCGAACAGGCAGTGGCAGAGCAGCTTCGCATTCCCGTGGGAGATACCCCCATTGCGGAGCGTGAAAAGCTGCAGATGCTTCACCTTTGCGTATTTCCCGAAACAACGCTTTCGTTCCTGCAAAAAACGATCCGCCTTGCGGGAGTTCTGCGTTACACGCACGTAATGCTGGAATTTTGGGGAACGTATCAATTCTCATGCCTGAAGGAATTGGCATGGAAGGATCATAGCTTCACCAAGGACGAGATCGCGCCCCTCGTTGCCGAGGCACACGCGCTGGGCATGGAGGTAATTCCCATGTTCAATCACCTCGGTCATGCAGCAGGCTCGCGCGTCCGCAGCGGAAAGCACGTGGTGCTGGATCAGAATCCGCGCCTTGCACCCCTTTTCGGGGATGACGGCTGGTCCTGGAATATCGAAAATCCACACGCGCGTACGCTTTTGAAGCAGATCCGCGCGGAGCTTTACGAGCTTTGCGGAAGCGGCTCATATTTCCATATCGGTTGTGACGAAAGCTATACCTACTGCGCATCCGAGGAACATGCTCCTCTCCTTGCAAAGTATCTTTCCGAGCTTTGCGAAGAGGTCATTGCGGAAGGACGCAGACCGATCCTTTGGGGGGATATGCTTCTCTGCCGCGCAACGATCGATCCGCCGAGCGGTCAGCCGTATGAATGCAACGCCTATAGCGAGGCGACCGCAAAATTACTTCTCGACGCGCTTCCCAAGCAGGCGATCATTGTCGATTGGCATTATGACATCAACGAAACGCCCTGGCGTTCCACAAAGTATCTTTCCTCCCTCGGCTTTGAGGTGCTGTCCTGTCCGTGGTATAAATACGACAACATCCTCTCCGCCGCGCAAACGATCCAACAATGCAACACCTTGGGGATGCTGGAAACCACCTGGCATTTCCTTTCCTCCGCCATGCACGTCATTCTTTATTCGTCCGTCGCGCACCTGCCGCAGGATTCCCACCTGCTCCATACGCGCATGGGTACGCAAACCGCGACGTTGCTGCGAAAGGTATGGTTTGCAAAGGGAGACTACGCAGAGGCAGGTTGGGCAAGAAAGCAAACCGACGATCGCGTATAATTTACTACAGCATCATAAAAGCCTCCATTCAAGATCTGTGTCTTGGATGGAGGTTCTTACTTTATATTTTGGGCGGCGTGCCGATAATATTCTTTATCATTTGAATGCGCGATACAGTAACACAAGCCCCGTGCTGACCAATGCACCGCCGATGATGTCGGTCAACCAATGCACGCCCGAGAGCAATCTGCCAATCACCATCAGCGCAAGGAACGCTCCCATTGCAACGGTCAGAATATGTTTCGTGATACGGTTCTTTACTCGCTCGTAACATTGCATCATGGCAGTCGGCATCACACACATCGCAAGCATGGTCGTTGACGAAGGATAAGACGGCTCCAAAAGTCCGTCGATCAATACGGGTCTGTAATTGATCTTAACAATTTCAAAAAGGATATACACAGCCATGACCGCCGCGTAAAATCCGCCAAGTGCCAGAATGCTCCGATCCACGTTTAAAATGCTTTTTCTTTTGATCCATTGCACAAGACCGAGAACGGCAAAGCCCAATGCGATCCCGATCGGCACAAATCCGAGCCAATCCGTAAGCACGTATAAGAACGTATGCGTTCCCGACAGCTCGTAAACGTATCGGTTCAAGGCGGCAAACCCAACGCTTGATCCCTGCGGACCGATGGGACGGACATCAACCGTCCGAACCGCCACGGTCCACAGCACAAACGCGATCAGAAATGCGATTGCAGTGGATACGCTTACCCAACTTCTTTTTTTCATAGTTTTTTCAACCTTTCATCCATGTATTTGGCTTTCGCCTATCTACATTGTAATCAAAGGCAGAAAAAAGACAAGAAACGGTGCGTCACATCCGTGATACGCTTCGTGTCATCGTGATTTGATGAGCATAAAAATCTTGATGAGCAATAACACAAACGAAAATACCGCCGCGTACGGCTGCGAGCTGATCATAAAAAGCAAAACGGAAACCGTTCCAAGGATCAGAGAGAGCGTCACCTTGCTTTTCGCCCAAAGCGTTGCCGAAAGGCTTTGCAATGCCAACGTCAAGATTCCCGCCGCTGCCGTTCCGATCACTGCGATAAGGTAAGCGATCCTCAAATAGATCTGCATATTGCCCGAAGCGATGAGCGAGACGCTTTGGATACCGTCTGCCGTTTGACAAGCAAAAAACGGTAAAAAAAGAAGCATCGCCATGCTCAGATCCAGTAATCCGTACACCAGATCGCGAAAATGGCTCCTCTTTTGCTTGGTATCTTCTTCCGCAAGCGTCAGCAGCTCATCCCCCGACAGTAGCGCATCGACCGTAACTCCGAAAAATCGAGCGGTTGCCTTGAGGGAATCGATATTGGGATATCCTCTTCCCGACTCCCACTTGGAGATCGCGGTGCGTGAGACGTAAAGATGTTCCGCAAGCTCCTCTTGCGTCAGTCCCTTTTGTTTTCTCAATTCCTGTAATTTTTCACTAAATTCCATAACACCCACGCTTTCTGAAAATCACCGTTTGCGGCAATTTCAAGTTGATCCGAAAAATTCATTCAAAAAAGCATCATCAAAGCTGCTTGACTTCGGCATAATATTGATTGAAGCGTTTTTTGTTGAAGATGAGAAACTCATACCGTTCACCGCTCATCATCTGTAGAGCCGCGACAGGAAAAACAATCCGTTTCCAAGTCAGTTTGCTGATCTCATCCAAGGGCAACACCAAATTCTTGTATTTTTTATCCACGGTCAGCTTATTTGTCTTGTAGGTAATGGATCGATCATCAATATAAAGTCCGCCACCAATAATTCCATTATGACATATCAGACTACAAACAAACAACTTTTTCATTTTGTCCCCCAAAATTCAAATCGATCTAACAATTGTATGATACCATAATATTCTCCCAAAGTCAATAGAACTGTGTAGTTTTTGCTTTTGGTCTCACATCATTGACAAACGTACAACTGTGTAGTTTTTGCAGATTACCCCCAAACACGATATAGGAGAACCATGTTCGCTATCGGACGAGCAATGGTCGCCCCTACGAG
>JAZNXP010000004.1:0-8552 GCA_045593965.1 Eubacteriales bacterium
GGAAATAACCTTTTTGAGTGCCGCGGTCACAAGCTCGGTATCAAACTGTCCCAGCTCCTTGAGGATCTTGCCGAGCAGGATCATGTTCGCGAGCGTGGGGATGCCGTTGTCGCTTGCGAGCTGTGTTGCGGGGATCTTGAACACCTTGACGTCGGTTCTCTTCACGTCTCTTTCGATCAGCGTGGAGTCCGCGAAGATCACGCCGCCCGACACAACGGCGGATTCAAACTTATCCAAGGACGGCAGATTCATTGCGACCAATACGTCGGGGTTGGATACAATGGGAGAGCCAACGGGAGTGTCGCTGATGATGACGCTGCAGCTTGCCGTGCCGCCGCGCATTTCGGGGCCGTAGGAAGGAAGCCAGCTGACTTGCTTATCCTCGGTCAGTCCCTTATACGCCATCAGTTTACCCGTGAACAGAATTCCCTGTCCTCCAAAGCCCGAGAACAAAAACTTCGTAGCACTCATTTCTCTGCCTCCTGACTTGCCGTTCTGTCCTTATAGACACCCAACGGATAATACGGGATCATCTTCTCGTCGATCCACTGCAAAGCCTTCTGCGGTGTCAGTCCCCAGTTGGTGGGACAGGAGGAAAGCACCTCAACCAGAGAAAAGCCCTTGCCCTCCACCTGATTTTGGAAAGCCTTCTTGATCGCCTTCTTTGCATTGTTGACGTTCTTGACGTTATTCACGGTTACACGCGCCAGATACTCGGGGCCGTCCAATTCGGAGAGCAACTCGCAAACCTTGATCGGGAAGCCGCATTGTGTGACGTCACGTCCGTAAGGAGAGGTCTGCGTGACCTGTCCGGGCAAGGAGGTGGGAGCCATTTGTCCGCCCGTCATGCCGTAGATCGCGTTGTTGATAAAGATCACGGTGATGTTTTCGTTTCTTGCCGCAGCGTGTACGGTCTCTGCCATACCGATGGAAGCCAAGTCTCCGTCACCCTGATATGTAAAGACAATGTTCGCGGGATTGGCGCGCTTGACGCCCGTTGCGACTGCGGGAGCGCGTCCGTGCGCCGCCTCGATCATATCGCAGTTAAAATAGTTATATGCCATAACCGAGCATCCGACGGGAGCTACGCCGATCGTTGTTCCCTCAATGCCCAGCTCGTCAATGACTTCAGCCACTAATCGATGTACGATTCCGTGCGTGCAGCCGGGGCAATAATGCATGGGCACGTCGGTCAGTGCGTGGGGTTTCTTAAATACTGTCATGCCTTCTTACCTCCGTTATTTGCGATTTCAAGAATGGAAGCCAACACCTGCTCGGGAGACGGGATCATTCCGCCAACACGGTTGCACAGTGTTACGGGAACGCGACACTCGGATGCGAGACGAACGTCCTCGATCATCTGTCCCATGGAAAGCTCGACCGAAATGATGTGCTTGACCTTTTCAGCCGCCGCCTTGAAGGGTGCCTTCGGGAAGGGCCAGAGCGTGATGGGACGGATCATGCCGACCTTGATGCCCTGCTTTCTCGCTTCGTCAATGGCGTTCTTGGATACGCGCGCCGCGATGCCGAATGCGGCGATGCAGATCTCGGCATCGTCCATCAGATATTCCTCGTACATCGTCTCGTTTTCTTCGATCACCGCGTATCTTTCATAGCGTTCGAAATTGGTCTTTTCCAGCTCATCGGGAGAAAGGAAGAGCGAGTTGACGATGTTGTGCGGACGAGCCATCTTCGTGCCCGTCGTTGCCCACGGCTTTTCGGGCATAGGAGTCACCTTCAAATTCGCAAGGTCAACAGGCTCCATCATCTGTCCCATCGTACCGTCCGCCAAAATCATGGAGGTCATTCTGTATTTGTCTGCCAGCTCAAAGCCCTTTACGGTCAGCTCCGCCATTTCCTGCACGGAATTGGGAGCTAAAACGATCATGTGGAAATCACCGTGACCGCCGCCGCGCGTTGCCTGGAAATAATCCGACTGGCTGGGCTGGATACCGCCAAGTCCGGGACCGCCGCGCTGAACGTTGATCACAAGAGACGGAAGATCCGCGCCCGCAAGATAGGAAAGTCCCTCACTCTTGAGCGAAATTCCCGGGCTGGATGAGGACGTCATGACGCGCAGACCCGCGGAAGCGACGCCATAGACCATATTGATCGCCGCGACTTCGCTTTCTGCCTGCAAAAACGTACCGCCGATCTTCGGCATCTTCTTTGCCATATATTCCGTGATCTCGGTCTGGGGGGTGATGGGATATCCGAAATAGTGACGGCATCCCGCAATGATCGCCGCCTCGGCGATCGCTTCATTGCCTTTCATCAAAACCTTATCAGACATGTTTTCACTCACCTTTCCACTTCAATGATGCAGTCGGGACACATCGTTGCACAAAATGCGCAGCCGATGCAAGCGGTTTCGTTGACCGCCTCAACCGGATGATGTCCCTTTTGGTTGATCTTGTCGGGCGCGAGACGAAGAACCTTCTTCGGGCAAGCGTCCACACAGAGTCCGCAGCCCTTACAGCTGTCGGTCTTGAACGTTAATTTTGCCATATGTATCTCTCCTTTTTGAATTGGCACACCGTGCCGTAGCGTTTAACAAATTTTCTTTTGCAGATCCAGCGGGAACAGGTCGGGGAGCTTTCCTTCCAGCTCCTTGTAAAGCTCTCGCTTGACCGTCGTCATCACAATCGGAAGTCCCGATGCCTTGGAGACCGCCTCCGCAAAGGCAACCGATGCAAGCACGTCCTCGGCAGTCGTCAATTCTCCGAGATTGGAGTTGTTGACCAATCCCGTGAACGGAAGCTTACTCGCGAGCTCGATCTCATGCAAAACCTCCATGAGCGAATCCGCGTCACGCGTCAGAGGACGGTAGCAGTTGATGACCATGAGCATTTCATAGTTCCCTTCCTCACGCAAGGCGGGAGCGATGCGCCCGAGTGCCAGAGCACCTCTGTCATCACCGCCGACGTCAATGACTGCGTGATAGGAGCGGTCATCGGTCAGCGCGTAAAGCTCCTGCGGAAGCGCGGGAATATCCAGATTGGTGTTCGCGTATTCGGAGCAGATCAGACGGATGTCGGCAGTCTTCAGATCCTCACCGCTATCCTTGGTGCGAAAATAAGGATTGACAATGTCAAGATCCGCGATCATGACCTTCTTCCCCTCTCTTTTCAGCTCCATCGCATACGATACGGCGATATTGGTCTTACCGCTTCCGTAATGCCCCGAAAATAAAGTAACTCTTTTCATAATCTTACAGCTTGTTTCTTTGGATTTTTCCGCTCGTCGTCTTCGGCAGTTCATCGCGGAATACGACCAGACGGGGATATTTATACGGAGCCGTGTGCTCCTTGACGTAGTTTTGAATTTCCTTCTTCAGCTCGTCCGTGGGATCGGTGCCTGCGGTCAGAACGATGCTCGCCTTGACGATCTGTCCTCTGACCTCATCGGGCGCTGCGGATACGCCGCATTCCAGAACGTACGGAAGCTCCATGATCACGCTCTCGATCTCGAACGGGCCGATACGGTAGCCCGAGGACTTGATGACGTCGTCCACTCGTCCGACGTACCAATAAAATCCGTCCTCATCCTTCCAAGCGGTATCTCCCGTGTGGTAATAGCCGTCGTGCCATACCTCCGCAGTCTTTTCGGGATCGTTGTAATATCCCGTGAAGAGTCCGCACGGTGCACCGTTTTTGACGTTGACAACGATCTCGCCCGTTTCACCTGCAGAGACGGGATTGCCGTCGGCATCCACCAGCTCGATGTCATAGATCGGCGCGGGCTTACCCATCGATCCGATCTTATGCGCAGCTCCCGTCATGTTTCCGATCATCATCGTGCTCTCGGACTGTCCGAAGCCTTCAAGGATCTGCAAGCCCGTTGCTTTTTCAAATTGACGGTAAACCTCGGGATTGAGTGCCTCGCCCGCCGTTGTCATATGACGGACAGACGAAAAATCATACTTGGAAATATCCTGCTTGATCATCATGCGCAGCATGGTGGGCGGTGCGCAGAAGGTCGTGATGTGATATTTGGCAAACATCGGCAAAATATCCGCCGCGTCGAAGCGGTCAAAGTCATAGACGAAGGTTGCCGCCTCGCAAAGCCACTGTCCGTAGAATTTGCCCCACATGGACTTTGCCCAGCCCGTATCCGAAATGGTCAGATGTAAGCCGTCGGGGTCGACGTTGTGCCAATACTTCGCGGTATGGAAATGTCCGAGCGCGTATTTGTAATTGTGTGCCGCGATCTTCGGATATCCCGACGTTCCCGACGTGAAGAATATTAGCATCAGATCGTCTCCGCCCGGAGCATCCTCCGTGCGTTTATAATGCGTGCTGTAAAGCGGGTACTCCTCGTCAAAGCTTCTCCAGCCCTCACGCTCTCCGCCGACCAGCATTTTGCATTTCAGCATCGGGCACTTCTCTGCCGCAAGCTCAACGTGATGCGCGGTGTCTCCGTCCGCGGTACAAATGATCGCGCTGATCCCCGCCGATTGGAAGCGGTACTCGAAATCATGCTCCTGGAGCTGATTGGTCGCGGGAATACCGACGGCACCCAGCTTGTTCAGTCCCAGCATCGCAAACCAGAATTGATAATGTCTCTTCAGAACGAGCATGACTCTGTCCCCACGCTTGATGCCGAGAGACTTGAAATAGTTCGCGCATTGATTGGAAAGCTTCTTCATGTCCTTGAAGGTAAAGCGTCGCTCGGTGTGATCCTTGGAAATATGAAGCATTGCCAGCTTCTCGGGATCCTTTTGGGCAAGCGCGTCCACCAGGTCAAACGCAAAATTGAAGCGTTCCGTATTTTTGAATTTGATCGACGTCGGAGTGCCGTTTTCATTCTCCTCAATGTCGATGAATTTGCTGTATATTCTTTCCTTGGTATCCTTGATCGGTGTTGTCTTGGTCTCGGTGATCGGGCGCGTGGGCGTCAGCTCGGGGATCGGCTCGCCCGTGGGATTGAGAACGATCGCATAGAACACGCAATCCCTGCCGTTGACCGCGATCATACCGTGAGGCGTGTCACTGTCAAAATAAATGCTGTCACCCGGTCCCAGCACCTCGCGATGCTCGCCGACCTGCACCATCAGCTGTCCCTCGATGACAAGGTCACATTCCTGACCCGCATGCGTCGTCAGCTCGATGTCTCTTTGTTGTGCATCGGGATCAAACGTACTGCGTACGAACAAAGGCTCGGCAATACGGTTCTGGAACGCGTACGCCAGATTATAATATGTCATACCGTGCGCGTTCGCGATCTGCTGCCCCGCTCCCGCACGTGTGACGGTATAGGATTTCAGCGTTGGGCTGTGTCCCTCGATAATATCGGTGACGTTGACGTTCAGCGTCATTGCGCAACGGTAGATAAACGCAAAGTTCAGGTCACTCTCACCCGCCTCGCAAAGACGGTATTCCTCAAGTGTCACGCCTGTTTTTTGCGCCATTTCTTGCTGCGACCAGCCTTCGATCTCGCGAAGCTCGCGAATACGCCCCGCCATTTCTCGGATCTTATAATCCAAGCCCTTCATTTGTTCCATGATTCTGATACTCCTTTCGCATCTTCGTTGGAAGTTGCAGAGCCTCGGAAAAATACAGAACGCACCCGTCCCAAAGCTCTGTTTCTTTGAGACGAGTGCGAAATCATACACCCGCGGTACCACTCAAATTACGGTCTTACCGTCCCTCAGGATCCAACAATCCTTATGCTTTTACGCAGCAATCACGGAGAGGTTCTACTAACCGAAACTCGGTTTTCTTCCTCCCGACTCAGAAGCTACCGACCTAAGAAGCTACCCCATGGCTCGCACCGTCCGCCATTTCTCTGCGCAGGTCATTCTTCTCCGTCCTCTTCGTCAATGTCTTTTATAGAATGTAGTCATTGTAACACAACTTTGCGGTTTTGTCAATACCTTTTTCGATTTTTTTAGAGAAAGTCCGTCATTACGAAGGATCAAAGCTTATTTCTTTGGATCTTTCCGCTGATCGTTTTGGGAAGCTCGTCACGGAATACCACAAGACGAGGATACTTATACGGCGCGGTATGCTCCTTGACATATTGCTGGATCTCTTTCTTCAGTGCCTCCGTGGGCTCTGTTCCCTTCACCAGCACGATGCTTGCCTTGACAATCTGTCCTCTGACCTCATCGGGAACTGCGGAAACGCCGCATTCCAAAACGTACGGGAGCTCCATGATCACGCTCTCGATCTCAAACGGACCGATGCGGTAGCCCGAGGACTTGATGACGTCATCCACGCGTCCGACGTACCAATAAAAGCCGTCCTCATCACGCCATGCGGTATCACCTGTATGATACATACCGTCATGCCATACCTCACGCGTCTTTTCATCGTTGTTATAGTATCCCGCAAACAGACCGCAAGGAACCTTCTTGTCTGTATGGACCACGATCTCACCGACCTCACCGTCGGGAACGGGATTGCCGTCGGGATCGACGATATCAACGTCATAGATCGGAACGGGGCGTCCCATTGATCCAAGCTTATGCATGGTCGCACCCATCAGATTGGCAATGGTCAGTGTCAGCTCGGTTTGTCCGAAGCCTTCCATGATCTGCAGTCCCGTCGCCTTTTCAAACTGACGGTAAACCTCGGGGTTGAGTGCTTCTCCCGCAGTCGTCATATGACGAATGGACGAAAGATCGTATTTGGAGATGTCCTCCTTGATCATCATGCGCAGCATCGTGGGAGGCGCGCAGAAGGTCGTGATCTGATATTTTGCGAACATCGGAAGAATATCCGACGCGTCAAAGCGATCAAAATCATATGTAAATACGGCACCCTCGCAGAGCCACTGTCCGTAAAGCTTACCCCAAAGTGCTTTGCCCCAGCCCGTATCGGAAATGGTGAAATGCAGGCCGTTTGAGGAAACTCCGTGCCAATATTTTGCCGTGACGTAATGTCCCAGCGGATATTCGTAAGTGTGCGCCGCGATCTTCGGGTATCCCGTGGTACCCGACGTGAAGAACATCAGCATCAGATCCTTGCCGCAAGGGGTATCCTCGGTGCGGTAGAAGTGCGCGCTGAAGAGTGAGAATTCCTCGTCGAAATTCTTCCAGCCCTCGCGCTCACCGCCAACCATGATCTTGGTCTTGAGCGTGGGACAGTTTACTTCCGCGAGCTCGACCTGGTGCGCAACGTCGCCGTCTGCGGTACAGATGATCGCGCTGACACCCGCGCTGTTAAAGCGGTATTCAAAATCATGCTCCTGCAGCTGATGCGTTGCGGGAATGACGATCGCACCCAGCTTGTGCAAGCCTAAGATCGAGAACCAGAACTGATAATGTCTCTTGAGGACCAGCATGACTCTGTCACCCTTTTTGATGCCGAGCGACTTGAAGTAGTTTGCGCATTGCGCGGAACGGCGCTTCATATCGTTGAAGGTGAAGCGACGCTCGGTGTGATCCTTGGAGATATGGATCATTGCCAGCTTATCGGGGGACTTCTTTGCGACCGCATCCACAACGTCGAAGGCAAAGTTGAAGCGATCCTCATTATGGAAATCCATTTTTACAGGATAGCCGTTTTCATCCTCCAGCGTATCCACAAAGTCTTCGCAGACCAGCTTTTCCTTCGGTGCTTCATGGGACGGAAGCAAGGTATTGCGCACCTCGGTTTCCGCTTCGTCCTCGCCAGGAAGCACGACCGCAACGAACAGGCACTCCTCTCCGTCAACGGCGATCATGCCGTGAGGGGTGGAGCTGTTGTAATAGATGCTGTCTCCCTCGCTCAGATATTCGACATTCTCACCGACCTGGATCTTGAGCTTACCCTTCATGATGAAGTCGAACTCCTGTCCCGAATGGCGGGTAAGATGGATGGGGCGATTTTGCAGCTCTTCACTATACTCATACCGTACCCAGTAAGGCTCGGCGATCTTCTTGCGGAAGAGAGGCGCAAGATTCTGGATCTGAATGCCGTCCTCCTTCGCAGTCTCCTGTCCCTGTCCCTTTCTGGTGACCGTATAAGACGAAAGGTGTGCGCTCTGTCCTTCCAACAGATCGGTAATGCCAATGCCGAAAGCCAAAGAACATTTATGAATAAAGGTAAATGGGAAATCCTGCTTTCCGCTTTCGTATCGCAGATATTCATCGAGGCTGACCTCGGTCTTCTCTGCCATCTCCGCTTGCGTCAGCCCGAAGATCTCGCGCATTTCGCAAATTCGCGCAGCCACCTCCAAAAGCTTATTTGATGCAACCGTTGACATTCTAATCACTCCTTTTTTCTCATTTTTAAAAAATAAAAACACCCGTCTCAAGGTTTTTCCTTTGAGACGGGTGTGAATATACAACACATCCGCGGTACCACTCAAATTGCAGCCGAAGCTACCGCCTTATCGGAATCCAACAATTCCTATGCCTTGACGCGGCAATACGGGAAGCGTCTACTGACCGATCTCTCGGCGTTCGGACTTCCTGCTCGGAAGGGATAGGTCTTGAGCGTCCTTTTGTCGGTTCACACCGTCCACCGACTCTCTGAAAAAAGAAATGCTCGACCGTCTTCGTCATCGCTTTCCTAAATTATAGCACAGTCGATTTGATTTGTCAACATCTTTTTTTCGTTTTTTTG
>JAZNXP010000005.1:0-3867 GCA_045593965.1 Eubacteriales bacterium
CCTTGATGTTGAGAATTCTGAGGATCGCGGGGCTTAAGATGATGTTGGTGAGGTAAGCACTGCAGATAAGCTATTGCACGTTTTTCTCTTACTCCACAAATATATCTTTTCTTTTGTTAAAATAAATCCAATTCAGCACAATCATTAAAGCACTTCCTAATATAGAAATTATTAGCCAGATGCTTTTGGACAATAATTCTGTGTTTTTGAGAATGATTGAGGCAATGACAATGTATAATAGGTTCATTACTGCATTTATTGCGTAAAAAACGCAGAGCAGTTTTGGTCCTCTTTTTTTCATGAAATAAAGATCATTTCTTGTGACCAATGCGAAAACTGATATGCCAATCAATAAAAGTCCATAAATCATATCCATAGCTATAAAAGCAGGATATTCATGATATAGCATATTTGTTTGCGAAAAACCCGAAAAACACATAATTGCCGAAATTAAATTGACGGCCGCACTGAAAAACAATGCAAAATATACTATAAATTTATACCACTTCATGTTGTATTTTTGGAACGTGGTTGATTGCTTTATAGCAGGTGGATTCAATTTGAATTGCTTGGAAACGATAGTAACAATGCGGTGCAAAGCAGGAGAGAAAACAATATTGACAGCAAACTCAAAGATGAAGTTGATGCCTGCACAAACAATTACCAAAAAATAAAACATTGAAGTACCGTCGCCCAGAAAATTGCTTTTGAAGGTATCCATCATCGTATAGCTTCCCGCAATGAAAATTCCGGTATTGAGGATGGGGACTGCAACGGATGCAAGAATGACACGAAGCAAATCAGGAATCTTTTTCAAATGCTTATAGATCATTCCGGCTCCCCAACCCGCAACCGCACCTTTCACAATGCAAAGCAAGGTAGTGAGCAAGGGGTGGTCCTGAAAGAGAGTTGCGGTGAAGGGATCACCGCCCATGATGCCGAGGACAATGACAACTTCCGCACCAAACACAAATCCGAGAAATGCGCCTGCTGTAGGACCTAATAACATTGCACCCAATGCAATCGGAATTCCAACAAGACTAACGGGAGTCGCTAAAAAGGGAAGTCGAAGTGTGATTCCTGCCAATTGCAGAAGAAGTACGATCGCTGTTAGCAGAGCAAGACCAACCATGTAAATGATGGATTGTTTTTTCTTACTTGTATTCATACAAGCCTCCTTTAACTGTCGTTCCGCCTTTCGCGGATACGGCGAAAATGGTGTATTGTAAGCACGCGGCGCAACGGCGTAGAGTCGCTTCAACGAAAAAGCGTACCCTCACCTTGCCGCGGGAATACCGAAGCTTAAGTTTTCTTTTTGTTCATCCGATAAATGGCACAAAGTCCGTGCAGGGTCAGGTGTGGGACGTGCTTTGCGCATTTTGGCAAATAGGGAAGCAGCTGTTGGGCGTGCGTTCCCGTCACGATCAACGCCGTTTGCTCGGGCAGGGACAGCGTTTGTCTGTGCAGATCAAAAAATCCTTGGATCGACATTGCCTGTCCGCGCAAAACGCCCGCGCGCATACTGTCGACCGTGTTTTTTCCAAGCGCGGGGACGGTTCCGCTTGCGGCAAGCTCGGGCAGAAGCTCCGCGCCGTGCAGGGCGTCAAGGCTCATCTGCACCCCGGGAAGGATACAGCATCCCACGTAAGCACCGCTTTGGTCGATCACGGAGACGGTCGTTGCGCAGCTGACGTCGGCGATGATCGCGGGAGAAGAGAGCATGGAGAGTACCCCCGCGGCGTTGGCGGCAAGATCCGCGCCAAGCTCGGAAGGATCATCCAGGCGGATGGGGAAGCCTGTTTTGATGCCGGGGCCGACCGTCAGAAGCGGCGCGTCGGTCAGCTTGCGGATCGCGCTTTGAAGCGTGGGGGTGGCAGAGGGGACGACCGACGCAAGGATCACGCCGTCAAGCGGCGATTGTGCAACCCCCTTCCATTCGGACATCTGTCGCAGGGCGAGGGCGTATTCATCATCGGTGCGGGGAAGGTCAGTCCGCAGGGCTGCGGTCGCGCGGAGCTCGGTTTCTTCAAACCAACCAACGTGCAGATGTGTGTTTCCCAAATCGAGCGCCAAGAGCATAACGCGTTCTCCTTGTCTGAAAATCTTATTTTTTGTCCCGAAACAGCTTTGCCTTTTGCAAAACGGGGAGAGAAAGTTGAGAAAGCACGATCGCCATTGCTCCTTGAATGGCGTTGAAGGGAATGTTTGCCGCGGCGGCGAGGAAGCCGTAGGAAAGCACCGTCGCCTCGTAGATCCAATAGCCCGCGATCATGACACATTCGGCAAGGATCGCGCCGATGATACGGGACGGGAGCTTGGGCAAGCGAACGCGCAAAAGGAGCTTGCAAACACCGAGCGCGCAAAGTCCCATGAGGAGCTTGATGAGGAAGGTCGCGGGGATATAGATCGCGTATCCGCTGACGAGATCCGCCAACGCCGCGCCGAGCGCGCAAGCGACGGACAACGGAAAGGCGTCGATCAGAAAGACGCAGATCAGGATCGCGCAATCGCCGAGATTGACGTTTCCGACCATGGGAGCGGGAACGGCGATCAGAGTCGCGGCGAACACGATGGCGCAAGCGAGCGCGTAGGTGACGATCTTTTTGATGGTTGCGGATTTCACAAGGATTACCCCCTCAATTACATAGGATATAAAAATTATACTCGCCGTTTTCGGATTTGTCAATAAAAAACTTTCATAAAACCGCAAAAAACGCAGCCCCGTTTCTCGGCATTTTGCCAAAACAGCTCGCTTTATCTTGACATCAACCGTGGGGTTGTAGTATAATAGATGCATTCAGGAAAAAAGGAGAATAAGCAAATGAATGAAACGACGTTACAAACGTTTTTGGACAGTCTGATCACCATGGCGGTGGACGTAGCGGGCAAGCTGCTGGCATCGATCCTGGTACTCATCATAGGAAAGCTGTTGGTCAAGCTGATTTTGAAGCTTGTGAAGAAGAGTCGCCTGATGAAGAAGGCGGAACCGACCGTAGCGCATTTTCTGATCAATTTCATCAAGATCGGGCTTTATGCGATCCTTGCGGTCACGGTGATCGCGATCATGGGAATTCCCATGGCATCCATCGTGGCGGCGATCGCGTCGGCGGGCGTGGCGATCGGCTTGGCGATGCAAGGCTCTTTGAGCAATCTCGCGGGCGGAATCATGATCCTGATCTTCAAGCCCTTCAAGATCGACGATTACATTACCGCAGGGGACGAATCGGGAACCGTTGTCGACATTGGCATTTTCTATACCGTGCTCAAAACGCCCGACAACCGTCAGATCATGATCCCCAACGGCAAGGTCATGGGCGATTCGGTCACGAACGTATCGGTTTATGACACGCGCCGCCTGGATCTTTCGTTCGGCGTGGCGTACGGAAGCGACGTGGAGAAGGTCAAGGCGGTTCTGCTGGACGAGGCGAAGAAGCACGCGCTGGTACTGCAGGATCCCGAGCCGTTTTGCCGCATGACGGCGCAAGGGGATAGCTCCCTCGATTTCGCGCTCCGCGTATGGACGAAGGCAGGGGACTATTGGACGGTCAATTTCGATCTGCTGGAGAGCATCAACGCGCGCTTTGAGGCAGAGGGCATCAACATTCCTTTCCAGACGCTCGACGTCAATATTTCCAACAAATAACAGAATATCCCACCCCAAAAAAGACTTCTTCGGAAGTCTTTTTTTGATGTCATAAAGAAATACCGAACAAACGCAAGGCTCACCCCTCGTGTCATCCTGAGCGTAGGGCGAAGCCCGAAGCCGAACCCGAAGGGCGATGCGAAGCATCGGGATCTGCGAGGGGAAAGGGCGCGTTTTTCCCCCTCAGTCGCTTCGCGACAGCTCCCCCTACAAGTAGGTGGCGC
>JAZNXP010000006.1:0-14875 GCA_045593965.1 Eubacteriales bacterium
GTTATTCCCACCGAGGAAGCCCCAAAAGAGGAGTCTGTCGAGCCAATCTCTCCTCTCAAACAAAGAAAAAGCAAGACTTCTTCCAAAAAAGAAGAAAAAACCGAGGGCGCATCCACCACTTCTGTTAAAAAAGAGCGCAAAAAACAATATTCTCGCTCCACCGAGGTAAAAAACGAGGAGCAGATTTCCCCTGTTCTCGCCGTCGAGCCGAGCGAACCCGAGGATCTGCTACCTCAAGAAGAGCCGATCGCGCCGATTGAGGAAGCACCGTTGCCGATCGATGCCGTCGAGCAGGCAGAGCCGTCCATGGAACCGACGGTCGAGCAAGCAGTCGAGCCAAGCACGGAGGAAGCTGTTGAGTCACCCGTCGAGTCCACAAACGCTGTCACTTCCCCTTTGATCACCGACGTAGCTCCCAAGGAGCAGTCATCTGCCAAGAAAAAAACACCGTCGGAAGATGCGCCTTCAGACGCTCCACTCGCAAAAACCGAGGAAGAAGCGGAAGCGGCAGACATGGCAAAAGAAGCAGACGAGGCAGAAAAAGCAGAAGATGCAGAAGAAATTTCTTCAAGTAAGCCGACCGAGGACGAAGAAGCGGTAACATCAGCGCGTTTCAACAGCGCGGAAACGCCGATCTCCCCCGCACCGACACAGGAAACACGCAGGGAAAAGCGGATCGAACGAACAGAACCGATCAGGATCGTACCGAGATCGACCGTCACGTCTCCCGTCGAGCCTGACGAGCAGGCATCCGCAAAAACGGCATCCGAGCCGATCGTGATCCGACCGAGAGAATACGGTTCGGAAGCACCCACACGGCAAAAAACGGATGCGATCGTGATCCGTCCCACCGCAAGCGCACACGGCAAGCAGGAAGCCACGGTGATCCGTCCCCGCGTAGCCGACCAAACGCCCTCCCCCACTCCCATTGAACCCGAACAACCCTCAAAAGAACCAATCCGAATTGGAAAAAAGGTTGATGAAAATATGAACAATAACACTCAAACACCAAAACAAAATCACGAAGTGTCCCCAAAGCCGACAGAAGCCACACGTGAGCCGACCGTTACCATGATCCCTCATGATACGCGATTTGCGGCAAGCAGTACGCCGAAGGCTTCCCCGAAAAAGGCTCCCGACGTGACCATCGTTCCGCAGGACGACCGATTTGCAGTCAAGGGACAGGCGGAGAAGCCGTCAACGCAGGCATCCGCGCCGTCCGCGCCGCAAAAGAGCGCACCGAGCGCAAAGACACCTGCGAAAAAAGCACCCGCGACTCCACACAAGACGTTGATCTCCACGTCTCCCCTCTCGGCAAGAACAACAGGCAAAGTACTCCATCCGACCAAAAAGAAGGATCCGCCCGCCCCTCTGCCGAAGCTTTCTCCCGAGGACGAAGCATTGGAGGAGGTGCTTGACGAGGTTCCGCAGCAGGGATTTTCCGAGAACAGTGCCACGATCATCTCTCAAGATCACGCCGAGCCCGATACCACCGCGCAAGACGCGCACGAGGAGCAGGATCTTTCCGCTCACAGTGAGGAAGCGCGCGCGCTTTACAAAGAAGTGTACGAAAAAAGCGGTCTGACCGAGGATGACATCATCATGATGTTCGAATTGGGCTACGAAAACGAGCTTGGTCGCGTGGTTGGATATAGCAACCTCAAAAAACTGAAATACGAGCATCTTCGTCTGATCAGTAAAACACACCGCAAGCACTACCGCACCGCTTTTGGCTATCGCGGTGTGGAATACGGCGGCACGCAGGATCGCGAGAAGGTACTTGCCGCATATCACAAGGATCGCATCTATCTGATCCTTCGCACGGTTGCCACCGCGCTTCTGACGCTTCTTCTGTTCTTCGTGGATATGCCCGAGATCATCGGAAGCAGCTTCACGGCATTGCTCTCCTCTCACAAGCTGCTTTCCCCCGCTCTTTCCCTTGGCTTGCTCCTTGTCTGCGCGCTCATCTCGACCCGTCAGATCAATGCGGGCATCCGACAGTTCTATAAATTTGCGCCCACCCCCTATTCGGTCTGCGCCGTCGTTCTGCCGTTTGCGATCGCTTACGACATTCTTGCGTTTTTCTTTTCGTTGCCGTCCCTCGGCTTCGTATTCGCTCTTTCTCTGTTGATGACCGTTCTTTGCGACGTGCTTCGCATGAGCTGTGAGCTCCGCGCGTTCCACATCGTCTCCGCAGAGGGTAAAAAAACGGTTCTGGAATCGGCAGCTCCGCGCAAGAAAAAGCTGCGTCAGGGCGAAAAGATCGTCAAGATCATCAGCGATGACGTCGGAGAAAGTGCCTACCGCGTACGTACCGCAGAGCAGACTGTCGGCTTCTTCCGCCGCTTCAATTCCATGGACTCGGCAGCAAAGCCCTTCACCGTTCTGCTTCTGACCATGCTCGGAGCATCCATTGCATCCGCATTTGTCATCGCGGTGATCACGCTGTCCTTTACCGAGGCAGTTCGCGCGTTCATGACCGTTTTGGCAGTCTGTGCGCCCGTGTCCGCGATCTTCAGCTATTTCTATCCTCTGTTCCGCGCAAACAGACTGCTTTCTCACCGCAACTGCACGATCGTGGGAGAGGAAGGTGTCGAGGACTATGACCGCGAAAAGACCGTTATCTTTGACGACGTTGATTTCCTCATCGCCAAGAAGCACACCGAAAAGGTCCTGCGCGAGGACTATGACCTGAGCCGTAACAGACGTCTTGCCGAATGTCTCTTCCAAAAGCTCGGCGGCACGCTCGGACAGATTGTTCCGAACGCATCCAAGCTCCATCAGGACACCCCCGTTTCGATCCTTCGTGTGACGGACGGCGGCGTGGAAGCCATGATCGAGAGCAAATACCATATTCTTGCGGGAAAAGAAAAGTTCCTGCGCCGCAACGGAATCAAGATCCCCAAGGAGAGCAGCGACAGCGAGCTTCGTCGCGCCCCCAATGTCAGCCTGATGTACGTCGCGATCGATGGCGCACTGAAGTTGAGCTATGAGATCGAATATACGACGAGACCCGAATTTGAGGAAAAGATCTCCGAGCTTTCCTACTACGACACCACCGTCGGCATCCATACATACGATCCCAATCTGACCGAAGAATTCCTCGCCGCCATGCGCCGTGAGGAGGATGAGCCCGTACGCGTGATCCGCCCGGGACGTTACGAGGAGGATCCGCACATGGAGGTTCTGGATACAGGTGCCGTCTCCATCGGCTCTCCCGAGAATATCACATCCATTCTTTATACCGCAACGGGCATCGGAACCTCCCGTCGCTTCGGCTTGCGGATCCAGCTGATCGCTTCCCTGATCGGATGCGTTTTGGCAACCCTGCTCATGATCTGGAAGCAGGATGCGCTTCTGGGTATTCTTCCCATTGCCGCGTACCAGCTCTTCTGGGTCCTCATTTCCTTCATTGCAACACATTCCGAGCTCAATCGCTCTGCCCTGCGACTGAATTGATCGGTCGCCAGAAAGGACTCTTTTTATGAATTCCAACCGTCCGAACAGTACCATCCTCAAATCCGTATCCAAGCCCGGGCGTTATGCGGGCGGGGAATACGGACAGATCCTCAAGGATAAATCCACGATCAAGGCAAGATTTGCCTTCTGCTTCCCCGACACCTATGAGATCGGCATGTCCAATCTCGGCGTGCGTCTGCTCTATAACTCGCTCAACGAGCATCCCGACATCTGGTGCGAGCGCGTTTACGATCCTTGGGTCGATATGCAGGAGCAAATGAAGGCGCACGATCTTCCCCTTTGCGCATTGGAAAGCGGAGATCCGCTCTCGGAGTTTGATTTTGTCGCCTTCACGCTCCAATACGAAATGAGCTATACCAACGTGCTCAATATGCTCGATCTTGCGCATCTTCCGCTTCGCTCCGCGGACAGGACCAACGAAATGCCCCTTGTCATCGGCGGTGGCCCCTGCGCCTATAACCCCGAGCCCGTGGCGGATTTCTTCGATCTGTTCAACATCGGAGAGGGTGAGGACATGCTTCCCTCGATCGTCCGTCTCTACATCAAAATGAAAGAAAACGGCACCTATACGCGCGCCGCGTTTCTGCACGAGGCGGCAAAAACGATCCCGGGTGTTTACGTTCCTTCACTCTACAAAGTCACCTACCGCGCCGACGGCACGATCGACGCATATACGCCGATCTATGACGATATTCCTACCAAGGTGCAAAAGCAGATCATCAAGGATCTGGACAAGGTCAATTTCCCGAGCAAGGTCGTCATGCCTTATATCGAGACCGTCCACGATCGCATCATGCTGGAGGTCTATCGCGGCTGTATCCGCGGTTGCCGCTTCTGTCAAGCGGGCATGATCTACCGCCCCGTGCGCGAAAAATCCGCCGACGTACTCAACCGTCAGGCAAAGGCACTCTTTGACAGCACGGGATACGAGGAGATCTCTCTTTCCTCGCTTTCGATCAGTGATTACACCGAGCTTGAACCGCTGTGCGACCGTTTGCTCTCATGGACGGACGAAAACATGGTCAGCCTGTCCCTCCCCTCCCTGCGCGTGGATAGCTTCCGCAAGGAGCTGATGGAGAGAATCGAGTCGGTGCGCTCCTCCTCCCTGACCTTCGCTCCCGAGGCGGGAACGCAGAGACTGCGCGATGTCATTAACAAAAACGTACGCGAGGAAGACGTTCTCCGCGCCGTGAACGTGGCGTTCGACGCCAAGAAGAACGCCGTGAAGCTTTATTTCATGAACGGACTCCCCACCGAAACGCTCGAGGATCTTGACGGCATTGCCGCGCTTGCGGACAAGGTCGCCGAGGCATACTATCAAAATCCCAACCGCAACAGATCCCGTCAGGTACAGGTGACCATCAGCGTCGCTTGCTTCATTCCCAAGCCCTTCACCCCCTTCCAATGGGAAGCACAGGATACCATGAAGATGCTTGAGGAAAAGCAAAAGTATCTGGACTCCAAGATCACCAACCGCCACGTGCGCTATCAGCACCACGACGCGCGCGTGTCTCACATCGAAGCAGTGCTCGCGCGCGGTGACCGCCGTCTCGCGGACGCGCTTGAGCTTGCCTGCAAGGAGGGCTTCCGCTTTGACGCGTGGGATGAATATTTCGACTATGACAAATGGATCGACGTTCTTACCCGTACGGGCATTGATCCTGCCTTTTACGCCAACCGCGTCTGGGGTCTTGACGAGGTCCTTCCGTGGGACATCATCGACTGCGGCGTGACGAAGGAATTCTTCCTGCGTGAGAGAGCGAAAGCATACGCAGGCAACACAACTCCCAACTGCCGTGAGCAATGCAGCGCGTGCGGAGCGAACAAGCTCGGCGGCGTCCGCGCGGTATGTCCCGGGTGTGGTGGCGGCGAGAATGACACCGAGTGTCTGATTCCCGCTCCCGTTGCCCCCTCTCTCCAGCCCGAAAAAAGCACTTGGGCAAAGCTGGAAACGCCCAAGACAATCCGCATCTGCTTCCGCAAGGTCGGCAATCTGCAATACATCTCCCACTTGGATCTGCAGCGAACGATCGCGCGCGTATTGGTACGCGCAAAGATCCCGATGTGGTATACGCAGGGCTTCAACCCCCACGCCAAGGTCATCTTCGGGCTTCCACTCTCGGTTGGAAGCGAAAGTGAGTGCGAATTCATCGACCTCCGTCTCGACCGTGACATTCCCCCCTCTGCCGTCAAGGAGCAGCTCAACCGCGAGCTGACACACGAGCTTTGCGTGGTGGATGCTTACGAGCCCAAGAGTGCGTTTGCGGACATCGCGTGGGCAAAATACGAGATCCGCCTCTCCTTGGAAAACGCAAGTGCCGCGCTTGCCGATACCCTGCAAGCACTCTTCACCACCGCTCCCTTAAACGTCATCAAAAAAACAAAGTCGGGAGAAAAGGAGACGGATATCGTACCTCTGATCCGCTCGATCCGCGTCATCCGTCCGCAGGAGCGTCCGAACGAGCTTCGCATCAGCACCGTCCTCTCCGCAGGCATGAGCAATCACCTCAATCCCGAGCTGCTCATCAAGGCTGCCAAGGACAAGGGACTCATCCTCACGGGCGATCCCTCCAAGGAGCAGTATTCCATCCTCCGCACGCACGTCTATCTCGCGGACGGTGTCACCGAATTTCGCTGATTGTTACAAACGCTGATAAAGCAAAAACCAAAAAGAGAGAATGAATCGGTTATATCCGAATCGTTCTCTCTTTCTCTTTTTTCGGTTCAAAGCCATAAGGCTTGCCAAAGCGGCACGCCGTTTACTTTCATTTGATCGGTAAGATGACCGTGAAGGTGCTGCCCTTTTCGGGCTCGCTTTCGACCTCGATCTGTCCCTGACAAAGCGTGATAACGCGGTGGACCAGCGCAAGACCGATGCCATAGCCCTTAACGGCGTGCGCGGTATCTCCTTGGTAAAACTTCTCAAAAATGTGCTTTTGCACTTTCTCGCTCATTCCAATACCCGTATCGCGCACCTGCACGGCAACGTCGCTCTCGCTTGCCTTGAGCGTGATAAATATGCTTCCCTTTTCGGGGGTGAACTTGATGGCGTTGGAGATCAGATTGGACCATACGCGTCCCAGCATCTCCTCATTGGAAAAGATCTTCACCTCGTCCAGCTCGGGAACGATCTCGATGTCCTTTGCCGCCCAAGAGGGCTCCTGAAGAAGAATACACTGTCTGATCTGCTCGGCAAGGTCGAATTCATGCTTTTCCGAAACGATCTGCTGATTTTCCAGCTTGGAAAGCTCCAAAACGCCCGTGGAAAGCCGTGCCAAGCGGTCGGACTCCTCCAGAATGATCTTGATGTATTCCTGCTTTTGCTCTTCCTTCAGATTGCCCAGCTGCAATTCCTTGGCAAAGCCGCGAATGGACACGATGGGGGTTTTGAATTCATGGGAGAAATTATTGATAAAATCATTGCGGAACATCTCCACGCCGTCAAGCTCGCGCACCATTTCGTTAAAGTTCTTTACGAGCACGTCCATTTCCGTACGCGCTTCTTCTTCGCACTTGATCTGCACCTTATAGTTTCCGTCCCGCACCTCTTTCGTGGCACTGATCAGCTGCTTGAGCGGATGCAGATAATATCGCCCGAAAACCGCCGCCAGAAGCGTACCGAAGATCGCGCAGGTGCAAAGCAGGATCAGACAAAGGGAGATCGGATTGACGATCAGCGCGACCACCACGGGATTGCCGCGGAACGCAAGGATCGCCACGCACGCGATCACGAACGTCAAAAATCCGGAAAGCATCAGCATGGAGAACACGAACAGTGTCAACCTCCAACGAAGGGAGCTGATCCTTCGAAATTCCGCGCGCTTTTGTTTTTTTTCTTTTTCCGACATCGGTTGATAGCGGATCCTTCCGTCATCCTCCTTGACCCATCTCTGACTCATTTTTTCTCCATTGTCCTTATTGTTTTGATGCTTCATTTTTTCACGATTGCCTTATAACCAAGTCCTCGAACGGTCAGGATCTCGAAATCGGGATTGTCACGAAACCGCTCTCTGACGCGGCTGACGTGAACGTCCACCGTCCGCTCGTCGCTTTCGCTGTCCATATCCCAGATCTCGTCCATCAGCTGACGGCGCGTATAGATCTTGTTCGGGTAGGAAAGGAGCTTGAAGATCAGCATGAACTCCTTTTGCGGAAGCTCCAGCATTCCGCTCGGTGTCTTGACGGACAAGGAATCGTAAAAGAAGGTTGTCTGCCCCACCGTCAGCTTGCGGTCGCCCGCGATCTGCGAGCGGCGCAGCAATGCCGCAATGCGCAGGATCATTTCCTCCTCGTCCACGGGCTTGACCATATAATCATCCGCGCCGATGATAAAGCCTCTCTTTTTGTCATCCTGTGTTTCCCGCGCAGTCACCATCAGGATCGGTATGGTGCATCCCGCCGTGCGCAGGGTATGGGTAAACGCGTATCCGTCCATACGCGGCATCATCACGTCCAGAACGATCAGATCCACGTGCTTCTGATCCATCAGCTCCAACGCTTCCACGCCGTCCTTCGCCAAGATCGGCTCGTAGCCGTAACGCGTCAGCACCGTTCCCATCAGTCGGCGCGCGTTCTGATCATCCTCCACGACCATGATATGATACATTCTTTCACATCCTTTCTGTTTCTTTCCATCTCATTTTACTATGTTTTTATGAACCGAATGTCAACTTCCCGCCTCCATTCGACAAAAATGGGGAACTCCAAAGGAAGCTCCCCATCAAAAACAGTCAGACCTCGACCGTTGCCAGCGTATCCGCGATCTCCTTGTGAATGACCTCGATCGGGCGCGCCGCATCCACGATGCAAATCCGATCCGTGTCCTTCAGCTCTTCAAAGACGCGGTAAAAACGGTTGCGCACCTGCGTCAAGCGATCCAGATTTTCGTAAATATCAAAGGTCACGCGGCCCTTGCGGATGCGCTCCATGCTCTGTTCAGGCGTCAGATCCATGAAAAAGCAAACGTCGGGGCGACGGATCTCGGGGCACAACAGATTCATATCTCTGACCCAATCGGGATCGGTCTCGCTTCCCTGATATGCCATGGAGGAATAGTAATAACGGTCGCACAAAACGTCCACGCCGTCCGAAAGCAGCTTTTCAATTCCCCATACGGGATTGACGTTGTGGAAAATGCGGTCGATCACAAACAACGCCGCCATCTCACAAGCAGTGCGCTGACTGACGCCCGAGAGCGCATCGCGCAACAATCCGCCCGTAACCGATTCGGTGGGCTCGGCGGTGCGATAGACCGTACGTCCCGCTTGCTTCAGATGTGCCTCCAAAAGCTCGATCTGGGTTGTCTTTCCCGCTCCGTCAATGCCTTCAAATACGATCAGTCTGCCGCGTTTCTGTTCTGCCATGTCAATATCCTTCGCTTCCTAATATTTTAATGATGATTTTATTCGGTGTCCTCGCCGCCTTCAAGAGAATCCTGCTCCGAAAGCACGATGGCGTTTGACGCGTCCGCGCTCATCGCCAGCTTCCATTCCTCCGCAATCGTTCGCAGCTGCTCCAGCTCCGTGTTGATCCGCTTCAGCTCCAGCGCAACAGGGTCGGGAATGTGAACCTGGTCCAGATCGTTTTTGACCCTGACACCGTCACGCCGAACGACCTTTGCGGGAATGCCGACTGCCGTACTGTTTTCGGGAACCTCATGCAGCACCACCGCGTTTGCCGCGATCTTGGAATTAGAGCCGATGCGCACGGGTCCCAGCACCTTTGCGCCCGCGCCAACCATGACGTTGTCGCAGAGCGTGGGATGTCGCTTTCCCACATCCTTTCCCGTTCCTCCCAAGGTCACCCCTTGGTAAACGGTACAGTTATCGCCGATCTCCGTGGTCTCTCCGATCACAACGCCCGATCCGTGGTCGATAAAGAAGTTCTTTCCGATCGTTGCCGCAGGGTGGATCTCGATCCCCGTCCAATGCCGTGCCATCTGACTGATCGCTCTCGCCGAGAAATAATGTTCCTTTTTATATAAATGATGCGCCACTCTGTGCGCCATGATCGCGTGCACACCCGAATACAGCAACAGGATCTCCGCCGTACCGCGCGCCGCAGGGTCTCTCTCCTTTACCGCTTGCACGGTCTCCTTGATCTCCCGCTTCGCGCTGACAAGCGTATGTGCCAGATCATACTGGGCTCTTTGTATGCCCTCCTTGATCCCGCGAATTGAAAATTTCTTCATAGGCTGTGTCTCCTTTTGTAAAAAAAGGTCTCTACTGAATATTATACACAATTCCCCTTCTTTTGTAAATAGCTTTCGCGAAATTGTTTCCCAAAAGATAAAAATTCGGGCAGAGGAAACGGTTCTGATTCCTCTGCCCCTTTGCGACATTCGCCGCTACGTATGAAAATTAAGCCTCGGTGCTTTCCTCGGCAGGTGCTGCTTCCGCATCCGCGGGAAGTGCCTCCTCCGTGGGAGCTACCATGGTAACGTCAGGCTCTTCGACCGTGGGAATGCCCGCAACCAGCTTCTTGATGTAGCCTGCCTCAACCAGCTCCTCGGTGGTCTTATAGTCCACACGGTAATCGACCTCGGGAACGTCCAGCTTGGGAAGTCCCATCTTTTCCTCGCAAAGCTTGTTGATCAGCTCAAGCGCATACTTGAACTTGCGGTCGCCCTTGATCTTCATCAGCACGGGAACCGTTGCGTACTTCTTCTTGGAAGAAACGTCGATAATGCCGTACTTCGTATCCTTCAGCTCCTCGGGATCGAGTGCCAGGTAGAGATACAAGGTCTTGGTCTTTGCATTCATCTTCACCAGATGTGCTCTGCCCTTGTTGAATGCCTCGTAGTTCCAGCTCAAGCGGCTCTTGACACCCTTGTGCGTCATGAGCGCGTTCTTCAGAATGGAATAATAATTCTGAACGTTGCCCTGCGACTGGACCAGACGGGACATAAAGCT
Organism: Eubacteriales bacterium; assembly: GCA_045593965.1. Taxonomy (GTDB): domain Bacteria; phylum Bacillota; class Clostridia; order Oscillospirales; family CAG-272; genus UMGS1865. The sequence continues at coordinate 10,392 of JAZNXP010000006.1, forward strand.
TCTGCGGTAACGGGTCACGATGCGGATCTCGCCGCGCTTTTCCTGCGCCAGCAGATCGTTATACGCCTCTGCATCGGCAACCGCATCCACAAAGCTCTGCGGCATTGCGCCAAATCCAAGGAAGGAATCATCAGACTCGGTCTCTTCCTCATCATCGTCGTTGTCGGTATCGTTGTCATCATCCTCGTCGTCTTCGGACGCTTCGGATGCAGACGCCATCGTTGCAACCGCCGCATCGTCCTCGGCGGCCGTTTCCTCAACAGCCTCCTCATTCTTCTCGACAGCTTCCTCGGCAGCCTGTACAGCCACGGTTTCCTCTGCTTCCTTTGCAGGCTCATCCGCAACCTCGGCAGTTTCCTCTGCAACAGCCTCAGCGGTCTGATCAACCTCGGGCTCATCCTTGATCATGCGAGCGATCAATTCCTCGGTGACTGCGGAAATGATCGTGTCGGACAGCTCCTCGCTCCAGCTCTTCGGAATGTGGTTCTTCGCAGCAACGATCACAGCCGCGCTGATGATATCGGCAGTCGTTCCATCCAGAACGGTGGGAGCAACACCGTCAACGGTAAATTTCTCAAACGCGACCGCCACACTGTCTGCAATGATCGCGCAAACCTCGGGCTCCTCTGCCGCGTCGGTCTCTGCCGTGTCTGTTTTCTCGGTCTCTTCCACGTTGGGAAGCAGCATCGTTGCGTGCATTGCATCGTCCACGATCACATCCACAACACGGCGAAGCGTTTCTGCGTTCAGCTCGTCGCTCTCGACAGCTTCTTCGTTATCCTTGAAATTCTCTGCCATTGCCTCGGCAACCGCAAGGCGTACGCGCTCTTCATCGGGCTCGGGCATCGGCTCTTCTGCCTTGGGAGTGGTCTCCCTCAGCTCCTCGGCAACCTCTTCGGCTACCGCTTCGGTCAATTCTTCTGCACTAATTGCCATTTCATCCTCATTCGTAGCTTCTTCGGGCTCGCTCTTTTCGTCAGCCTCGATCTGCGAAGCCTCCTCTGCAAGCTCTTCCTTGGTTTGAGCAACCGCCTCTGCCGTCTCTGCGGAAACGTCCACGGTCTTGCTCTCTTCTTCCTTCTTCACTGCCTTATCCAGTGCCTTTTCCAGCTCCTCGACGTTTTCCTCAAGCTTCTTATCCACGTTCACCTTCTCGGGGACGGGACGAATCGCAACTCTCGGTACGCTTCCGACCGTGTCAACCACGAGAACCTGATTTGCCTCGGACTGTACGCGGTGGAGATAGATGCCAATGAAGAACATCAGAACGATCAGGGCAAGGATCATCAGAACGATCAGCGCGATACCGGGTGCGCTGAGCCAGAAGGGAACATCATATACGGGAGCGAGGATGAAGGTGTAAGTACCCTCGGTAACGCCCTCGATCTGAACGTAACCGTCCATCACCGTTACCTTAAAGCCTGTGGTGTCGGTAACCTTGGAGGACAGTCCCGTTTCGGGATTGTAAAGATAAAGATCAGCGGCGGTCATGGGGAACAGATTTTGTCCGTAAAGGGACTCATCAATGCCAATGAGCAGCGTGTGCGCGCTTCCCGAGCCGCCCGTCATGACGATCTCATACGCCTTGTAAGCATGGAAGCCGCGAATTCCCTTGCGCGAGAGCGATTCGGGGATCTTTACGGTAGCCGCCATGGAGACGTCCGCGCCGTTTGCGCCCGTGATCACGACCAGAGCGGGAAGCTCCTTCGTGCCGACCTGCAGATGTACGGGGTTGACCTTCAGCGTGGCGGTCAGCTTATCGATCTTCGCGCCGTTCGCATCGGTAAAGGTATAGTTGGGAATTGCGGAAAGGTCTGCAACGACCGTATAAACGCCGCACTCCATTGCCTTCTTGGATTCTACGTTATCCTTGGTATAGGTATAAACGATCTGCGTCAGGATCTCCTTCGGAAGCTCCTCGGAAAGTCCCTTGACGTTGAGGTAGTAAGGACCCGTGGTCTTATCAACGACGGTCTGCGAATCCATACCGACCTGATAGTTCTTCGGAGTGATCTCGATCTGCAGCTCGTTCTGAACCGAGAACGCATAGCCGGGATTGAGAGACTTTACGGTAACGGTATGTACGCCGACTTCTCCCTTGAAGCCCTCGGGGAATACAACGATCAGCTCGCACTCGTATCCGTTCACAAACGCCGTTGCCTTGATGTCGGGCAGCTTCGTGGGATCGTAAACGAAGGTGTTCGCGCTCAAAGTAACCTCGGTAATGCCCAGAGGAACGATGTCGACCTCAACGGGCATGGGGAGAATGGTATAGTTGGAAAGAAGCACGCTTGCGTCCGCCGCCTCGATCGAAACGGGGATCTGCGTGGTGACGTCAGCCGCGTCGATCGACTGCACGCTGACCTTCAGACCGTCCGCACCGACAAGCTTCACAGCCGTAACGACTCTGCCGTTTGCGTCCACGATCGCGGGAGCGGTCACGGGCAGGTCATTGTAAAGATTGCTCTCGGGCTGATAGGGAGCGGTAGCGGTTCCCGCGCCGTCCCAATAAAGCGTCTGCTTTGCGATCGCAGCGGGAAGCTCGATCTTTTCGACCGAATATTTCGATGCGTGAATACCTCTGAGATAGAACTCAATGCAAAGCGTCGTTGCTTCGCCCGCGTTCACGACCTTATTGCCTGCGGCATCGGTAAAGTATGCTTTGTCGACCAAGAGATATACGTTGTCGCCTTCCGCAACGCCGCTGAGCACCGAATCTCTCTTGACCAGGATGCCCGACGCCTTTGAGGTGCCGTCGTATTCCTTGGTGTATACGCCGCCGACATTGGAGACGTTAGAGGCCGAAAGATCCAGATTGACACCGGGATCCACCGTGATCGCCACGGTCTCGGCAGAGGCGGTAACGGCAAAGCATCCGATCAGCAACGCGACCATGGTCATCACGGTCAGCAATACCGATACGTGGAAACTCCGTCTTGTTTTTGTGCGTTGATTTTTCATTTACACATCAACCCTTCCGTATCAAAATTCGCATTATTGCCGTAAAACTTCAAAGGTATCCCTTTATAAAAGTTACATGCTACTTTATTATATCATAATAAAAAAATAATGTCAATATGCTTTTTGCTTTTTTCACGCGCCTTTTTCGTCTTTTTTCAACCTTTTGCAAGGATCGAAACGGCTTTTTCCAAAAAAAGGCACACACGTACGCAAAAAAGCGTCCCATCTCTTTCCTGAAAAAGAAACGGAACGCTGTGATTTTGGGGAGACGTATGCGATTATTTGAGCAGCTCCTCCAGCTCGCAAAGAGCCTTGTCGAACTCCTGCATTGCCGCCGCAACGGCATCGGGCTTGGTCAGGTCGATGCCCGCGATCTTCAGCTCCTCAAGCGGATAATCCGAGCCGCCGGTGGACAGGAACTCCAGATAATCCTCGGCACCGTTCTCCTTCAGAATGCGCTTCGCAATGGAGACGGCGGAGCAGAAGCCCGTCGCGTACTGGTAAACGTAGAACGCATTGTAGAAGTGCGGAATGCGCGCCCACTCGATGTCCTGCAGCTCGTTGACGACGGCACCGTCGTAATAAAGCTCGTTGAGCTTGCGGTAGATGCCGTTGAGTGTTTCCGCGGTCAGAGGCGTCCCGTTCATATCCAGATCGTGTGCCTGACGCTCAAACTCCGCGAACAGGGTCTGGCGGAATACGGTCGTGCGGAAGCCCTCCAGATAATGGTTGAGAATATACGCGCGCTTCTCGGGATCGGTCTCGGTGGAGAGCAGGTATCTGGTCAGAAGCACCTCGTTGACGGTGGACGCAACCTCGGCGACCATGATGCGGTAATCGTGATTTGCAAAATCCTGCGCTTCGGATGAGAAGTAGGAGTGCATTGCGTGTCCAAGCTCGTGCGCGAGGGTGAACGCATCGTCCAGAGTGTCGGTATAATTGAGCAATACGTAGGGGTGTACGCCGTAAACGCCGCAGGAATACGCGCCTGTCGTCTTGCCCTTGTTCTCGTAAACGTCGATCCAACGCTCGGAGAAGGCGCGGTCAAGCAGCTTTCCATAGGTCTCGCCCAGGGGTGCGGTCGCTTTCTTCACAAGCTCCTGCGCTTCCTCGTAGGTCACCTTCATATCCACGCTCTTGACCATGGGGCAATAAAGATCGTACATATTCAATTCGTCAAGTCCCAGCACGCAACGGCGCAGGTCGAGGTAACGGCGCATGGTGGGAAGTCCGCCGTGAACCGCCTCGGCAAGCTTATCGTAGACTTCAACGGGAACGTTGTTGCCCGACAGCGCACGCTCACAGGAGGATGCGTATCCGCGTACACGCGTGTAGAAATTGCCCATCTTGACGTTGCCCGTGTACATTGCCGCCAAGGTGTTGATATACTTCTTGAATTCGCCGAAATACTGCTCGAACGACTCGCGGCGAACGCGCTGATCTCCGCTCTCGCGGAACACGCCGAAGTTGCCGTGCGTCAGAGTGACGGTGTTACCCTCCTCATCCTTGATCTCGGGGAAGGT
>JAZNXP010000007.1:0-2694 GCA_045593965.1 Eubacteriales bacterium
TATACACGCCTTCGGCGTGACTGGGATGCGAGGATGCGAAAAGCTTTTGAATTACCTTGCAAAATATAAAAGCCCCCTCCAACACTCTTTTTCAAATCTTTCACTTGACAAGGGTAGAAAATCGGTGTATAATAACGTAAAAGCTGACACCTTGAAAGGAAAAAATGCCATGAAATTTGATTTCAGAGAATCCGCGAAGGATCATATCCTGATCGTTGCGCATCGCGGTGTTGCGGCAGGCAATATTCCCTGCAATACCATTCCCGCATACGAAACCGCGCTTCGCCAAGGTGCTGACGTCATTGAGATCGACGTCACCATGAGCGGCGACGGAACGCTTTTCATCTTTCATCCCGGCATGGAGCCCTACCATCTGAATAGCAAGGAATACATTCCCACCATGACCGACGAACAAGTCCGCGCACTCCGCTACATCAACTATGACACCGTCTATACGCAATTCGGATTGCATACTCTTGATGAGCTTCTGGAGCATTTCAAGGGCAAATGCTACATCAACGTGGACAAATTCTGGGATCATCCGAAGGAGATATACGAAACGCTGAAGCATCACAATATGCTCGATCAGATCATCGTAAAATCCGATCCCTCCCCCAAGGTTTTTGACGTGCTTGAGGAATTGGCACCCGAATTGCAGTTCATGTCCATCGTCCGCGATACGAACGACGCGCATGAGGAGCTGATGCGCCGCAACATCAACTACATCGGAACCGAGGTTCTCTTCACCGATGAGCGTGCCGAGGTCGCGTCCCCCGAATTCATTGAGCGGATGCACAAGGATAACATCCTCGTCTGGGCAAACTCCATCATCTTCAACTATAAAACACAGCTCACCGCAGGACATTCGGACGATACCGCCATCTGCGGCGATCCCGATAGCGGTTGGGGCTGGCTCGCGCGCCGTGGATACGACTTCATCCAGACCGACTGGCCCGGTATGCTCATTCCCTATCTGAAGGAAAACGGACTTTATTTCAGAAAGTAATCTTCACCGCATCCCCGATCTGACCGATCGGAGATGCGGTTATTGATTATTCAGCACTTGACAAAATTTAATTTCCATGCTAAAATGGAATTGAAATAAAATTGAAAGGAGTATTCATATGAGCGAATTTGATTTCCAAAAAACAGGCGAAATAGGTGATTTTACAAACAAACCGAATATTTTTCAAAAGATTCCCGCCTCTATTAAGGAAAAAATGAATCTTGTAGCTTTAATGGGTATCAATCTTCTTTTTGTTACATTCATTTTTTCAAAGATCATTCAAATCATATCAGCGATATATTTATATCCGCAATATTCTCTGAACGCCCCTCTCGCTGTATTCGTTATTTATGCAATCACTTTATTGCTTTCGCTTTTCTTTGCTTCTTTGAGCCTTCTTTCCAAAAGCGACAACAAAAGATTTGATTGGATCGCACTCTCTCTTTTTCTTATTTCTTGCATTGCTTTTTTCGTGGACTATCTGATGACCTCTTCTTTTTCCATCTTTTCCCTTGCTCTGCTTGCGGTTCCTTTGATTTTTCTTGTTCTCTCGTTTTTGAGATCCAATATTATTCAAGTGCTGTTGCGTTGGGTGATGTATATAACGGTTTGTTTCTCTTTGCTTTTTGTAAGCATTTGTCTGATTTTTTTAACAGCAGTATAGCTCTCCACCAATGTCAATAAAAAAACGCCTCAATTACGGTTGTTCGTAATTGAGGCGTTTTTGGGTGATCCTCAACGGATCTCCACATTGACTTTTTTGCCGCAGTTCGCGGATGCTGCCTTGATCACGGTACGGATCGCCTTTGCGATCTTTCCGTGTCTGCCAATGACCATGCCCATATCGTCAGGAGCAACCGTCAGGGTCAGAGTGATGGTCTTTTCATCCTCTTCCTGCGTCACTTTTACCTCGTCGGGCGTATCTACGATCGCTTTGGCAATGTCAATCAAAGTTTCTTGCAAGTTCATCATGTGCTATCTCCTTGACGGGGATCAGTCAACGATGCCGCTCTTCTTCAGCAGGGATTTTACGGTCTCGGTGGGCTGTGCGCCATTCGCGATCCACTTCTTTGCCTTCTCTGCGTCGATCTTGATATCAGCGGGAGTGGTCATAGGATTGTAGTATCCGATCTCCTCGATGAAACGACCGTCACGGGGGTAGCGGCTGTCTGCTACGACAACGCGATAGAAGGGAGCCTTCTTTGCGCCCAGTCTTCTCAATCTCATTTTTACTGCCATGGTTTGTTTCCTCCAAAAATATATGATTTATTTTTTTATAATGAACGGTGAAATCAGAAAGGCATCTTCATTCTGCCGAGCATTTTCTTACCTTGCTTCGATTTGCCCATGTCGCTGAACTGCTTCATCATCTTCAGCATCTGTTCAAATTGGCGAAGCACCTTGTTGACCTCTTCCACAGAGGTTCCCGAACCGAGCGCGATGCGCTTCTTGCGGGACGCGTTGATGATTTCGGGCTTCATTCTTTCCTTCTTCGTCATCGCGTGAATGATCGCCTCGGTGTGCGCCAGCATCTTTTCATCGAGCTTGGCATCCTTCAGCGCCCCGGGCTTGACTCCGGGCATCATGCCCATAAGCTGTTCGAGATTGCCCATTTTTTTCAGCTGCGCAAGCTGCTCCAGATAATCGTCCAGCGTGAAGGTCTGCTGGCGCATCTTCTGCTCCAGTGC
>JAZNXP010000008.1:0-7051 GCA_045593965.1 Eubacteriales bacterium
GGTGGAGCCTTTCACGGAATGCCGCGAACAGTTTTTTGCCTTGGCAAAACTTATATTATGGAGCATTTTGGGTGGCGGTACCAAAATGCTTGCGGGAGCTAATCTAAAAGACTATGATAAAGACATTCCCATGCAGTCAACCAACTGACGATAGGGACTGTTACTATCAACTTTCGTAAAAACTTTCACTTGCTATCCACCGACGAAAGCGGTGTGTTTACACGATCTTTCCAAATGTAGCCCAAACCCATGCCGTGAAAGTTTTTGAAGGGGTTATAGGGGAAACTTTTTTCAAAAAGTTTCCCCTAAAAACGCGCCCCTAAAAAACCGCGCGCCGAAAAACCGCGCTTTTAAAGCTGTTCTTCCGAAAACGCGTCCTTGACTGCTTGGGCAACAACGGGGGCGACTTGCTTATTGAGCGCGGAGACGATGATGTTTTCTTCGTTGAGCGCATGCTCGGGAATGAGGGAAGCGAGGGCGAAGGACGCGGCGACCTTCATCCGCTCGGTGATGGCGGGGGCGTGACAGTCCAAAGCACCGCGGAAGATCCCGGGGAAGGCGAGGACGTTATTGATCTGGTTGGGGTAATCCGAGCGACCTGTGCCGACGATCCGTGCGCCTGCGCGCTTGGCGGCATCGGGAGCGATCTCGGGAGTGGGATTTGCCATGGGGAATACGATGGCATCGGTCGCCATTGAACGCACCATGTCCTCGCTGACGACGTTGGGAGCGGAGACACCGATGAATACGTCGGCGTCCTTCATGGCGTCGGCAAGCGTTCCTGTCAGTCCTCGGGGATTGGTCAGGCGTGCCATTTCCAGATGCGCGGGGTTTTTGTAATCCGCATTTTTTGCAAGAATGCCCTCGCGATCGACCATGACGAGGTCCTTGACGCCGATGTTGAGCAGATGCAAGCCGATGGCACAGCCGGCGGAGCCTGCGCCGTTGATGACGACCTTGACGGTTCCGAGCTCCTTTTTCACAACCTTAAGCGCGTTGATCAGCGCGGCGGCAACAACGATCGCGGTGCCGTGCTGGTCATCGTGAAAGACGGGGATGTCACAGATCTCCTTGAGTCTGCGCTCGACCTCGAAGCAACGGGGTGCGGCGATGTCCTCAAGATTGATGCCGCCAAAGCTTCCGCTGATGAGGTAGATCGTACGCACAAGCTCGTCCACGTCCTGCGTGCGGATGCAGATCGGGAAGGCGTCCACGTCGGCAAACTCTTTAAAAAGCGCGCATTTGCCTTCCATCACGGGCATGCCCGCTTCGGGACCGATGTCACCGAGTCCAAGGACGGCACTTCCGTCGGTGATGACGGCGACGAGATTGGATCTGCGCGTCAGCTCAAAGGATGCCTCGGGGCGGCGTTGGATCTCCAGACAAGGCTCGGCAACGCCGGGGGTATAGGCGAGGGAGAGATCGTTTCTGTCATTGATCGCGACACGGGAGACGACTTCGATCTTTCCGTTCCATTCATAGTGTTTTTTGAGAGAATCTTCTCGGATATTGCTCATGGGGTTGTCCTTTCGGGGTATGAAAAAATGAAATATCAAAACAGATTGACGATCGCGAACACCAGCCAGAGGATCAGGCAGATCGCCGTTACGGGCGACAGGATCGCGCGGAGCAGCGTCATTGGCAACGCGCGCAAGGGGAGAGGGGCGGTGTAGGACGAATCGAGGTTGTTTTTTGCGTAGGAATGATAAATGTTCCGTGCCTGTCCCGCGCCGAAGGCGGCAAAGAGCAGAAGGATGACGGTCAGGCAGAAAATGAAAATATCGTTGCTTCCCGCCGTGACGTAGAACGCGGAAAGATACGGCTGACCGTAGAGGCAAAATACGTTATAAAGCAAATGCAACAGAAACACCGCAAAGAAGGATCTTGTGGCGTAGAGCACGAGCGCGAGAATGGCGCCGAGCAAAAGGTAGGTCAGAAAATGAGGGAAGGAGAAATGCAGCATCGCGAAAAAGAGCGCGCTGACGGAGATTGCGACGCCGACACCGTATTTTTCGTATTCGGCGCACAGGATCGAGCGGAAGATCAGCTCCTCCGCAAAGGCGGGAAGGATGGCGTACGCGAGCAGAACGGCGATGTGACTGCCCACGTTGTTTCCGAGCTTTGCGACGAAGATGGTATAAAGCGTAAAGTCTCCGTCAAGAGAGGCAATGCCGCCCGTGAGAATGCTCATGAGCAAGCCGCCGCTGATCATCACGATCAAGGCGCAGATCAGGAACGGGATCTTGCCGAGCGAGGGGAGACGGAAGCGGATGTGCTTCGCAAAGGATTCTCCGCGCAGCTTGCAATAAAGGATCGCGGGAAGAATGAATATCAGGGTCTGCAGGATCACGATCCCCGCATGCTCGTTTCCTCTTGTGAACAGAGGCTCGGCAAGCCGTGAGAGGAGCAACAAAACGAATACGGTCAGCACGAGAATGAGGGGCGTATGATCGACCGAACCGCTGTGGGCGGCGGACGCTTCTGCCGTTTGCGCTTTTCGTGCGCGAAGGGAGAGACGAAGCCTTGAAAAAAGAGAACCAACGCCACGTTTGGATCGTTCGGAGTCGGATGGCGAAGGTTTCTCCTTATCACCACTCGACGGCTCTTTTTGACCGCTTTTGCTTTTTACTCCACCACTTTCACCCGAAAACAGATTGTTTTTTGTTGTTTTTTCACCACCCGAGGATGGTTGAGAGCTTTTTTGAGAGCTGTAAAATCCCTTTTCGGTACAGACGAACTGCGCGGGGACGTCATGCGCTTCGACGGGTAGCTCGGGAGCGAGCAGACCGTGGTAGACCGCGCATACGGTCGCTCCGCGGAAGTGGGGAAGGTATTTGTCGTAGTAGCCCTTGCCGTAGCCGAGGCGGTAGCCGCGCGCGTCACAGGACAGCGCGGGAAGGATGCAAAGCGTTCGCTCGTCGGATTCGCAGAGCGGAGCGTCTGCGGGGGGCTCGGGAATGCCGTACGCTCCCGTGATCAGCTTCTTCCCCGTGACCAGCTCGAAGAATTGCATCTGCTCCGTGTTCGTGTCACAGCGGGGAAACGCGATCCGCTTTCCGCTCCTTTGGGCGGCGTGCGCCAACGGGAGCAGGTTGATCTCTCCCTTGATGGGCGCGTAAAGAAAGACGGCTGTTGCGCGCTCGAATGCGGGGGAGTGTATGATCCTGTTGATGATCTCGCGATCCAGCTCCTTTCTTTTTTCGGTCGGGATCGCGTCGCGCCGCTCCTTGAGAAGGGCGCGAAGCTCTTTTTTGTCCGTCATATCAGTCCGCCAGAACCGCCTTTCGCAATGCGTCGGCGGTGTTCTTGTCCTTCAGGGCTTCCACCAGCGCAAGCCCGAATTCCAAGGCAACGCCCATGCCTGCCGCGGTGATGATTTTGCCGTCACGTACGACGCGTGTGTCGGCAACCGTCGCACCGTCCAGATATTCCTCAAAGCCGGGGAAGCAGATCGCCTTTTTGCCCTTCAGATAGCCTCTTTTTCCGAGCACCATCGGAGCGGCACAGATCGCCGCAAGATATGCGCCGTTTGCGTTCGCGGCGCGCAGTGCGGCATCCACCGTCTTGCAGGCATCTAAATTTTTCGTCCCGGGCATACCGCCGGGGAGAATGATCATGTCGGGACGGCTGTCACGGTACATCGTGTCGGGCATGTCCGCTTGTACAGCAATGCCGTGTGCGCCCACGATCGTGTCCCCACCCACGCCGACCGTGGTGACGGAGAGTCCCGCGCGGCGCAACAGATCCAGCGGACACAGTGCCTCGACTTCTTCAAATCCGTTTGCTAAAAACATATAGATCATTTCATGATCCTCCTTTGTGCTTTTGTGTGGCAGGGCTTTGCCCCGAAAGAATACGCCGATCAGAGCATTCCCGCGGTGAGCTTGATGAGCAGGCGGATGCTGTCGGGCTGGTCCTTGGCCTCATGCGCGGCGCGATTGCGGTGGATTTCTCCGCATTTGGTGCATCGGTGGATGATGACGTAGCCTTTTTTGGCATCGGGCTCGACGCGGATGGGCTCCATTTGTCCCTTGCATTCATTGGCGCGGTCGCCCGGGTTGACGTCTACGTGGAGCGACCAGAGACAGAACGGGCAATGGTTGCGCGAGGTAAAGCCGAGCGGATGCACCTCTTTTTGACAGTGCGCGCAGATGAAGCCGCTGTCATTTTTTGTAAAGCGTTTTTGCTCCATGAATGTCCTCCGTGGGGTGAATTACAGTTATAATATTAGTTTATCATAGGAGAATGGAAAAGTCAAGGCGAAATTCCATTTGTTTCTTGACAAGCAGACAAAGGTATTGTATAATAAAGGGGAAGTACAAAAAATACTGTTAATTTCGGAGGAAATTATGGAACTGACAAAAAAACAACGGCTCTGTGACGCGGCAAAGAAGATCCGTCGCGGAGTGATCGAAGGCACGCATGCCGCAAAATCGGGACATCCGGGTGGATCGCTCTCCATTACGGACATTCTCACGTATCTCTATTTTGAGGAAATGAATGTTGATCCCGCAAACCCGCATTGGGAGGACAGAGACCGCTTTGTCCTTTCCAAGGGACATTGCGCTCCCGCGCTGTATTCGACCTTGGCAAATAGAGGGTATTTCCCAGTAGAGGAGTTGACCACGCTTCGTAAGATCGGTTCGCGCTTGCAGGGACATCCCGACATGACACTCACTCCCGGTGTGGATATGTCCACAGGCTCGCTGGGACTTGGAATCAGCTCTGCGGTAGGTATGGCACTTGCGGGAAAGCTCGCGAACAAGGGTTACCGCGTTTACACCGCTGTGGGTGACGGAGAAAGCGAGGAGGGACAGGTCTGGGAGGCGTGTATGTTCGCTTCTCATTACAAGCTGGACAACCTCTGCGTGATCATCGACTGGAACGGACTCCAGATCGACGGTCCCGTGGCAGAGGTCATGAACCCCACTCCGCACGATCAGAAGCTGGAGGCGTTCGGCTTCCACGTCATTTCGATCGACGGTCACGATTTTGATCAGATCGCCGCTGCGTTTGCCGAAGCAAAAACGGTCAAGGGCAAGCCCACCGCGATCATCGCGAAGACCGTCAAGGGCAAGGGCGTTTCGTTCATGGAAAACAAGGTCAATTGGCACGGCGCCGCTCCGAATGATGAGCAGTACGAGCAGGCAATGGCAGAACTTGCGTAAGGAGGAATAGGATTATGGCAGATAAAATCGCAACACGTGAAAGCTACGGCGCGGCTCTTTGCGAGCTGGCGGAAAAATACGATTTTGTGGTGCTGGACGCCGATCTGGCGGAAGCAACCAAAACGGTAAAATTCAAGAAAGCACACCCCGAACGCTTCTTTGACTGCGGCATTGCCGAGGGCAACATGATGAGCGTTGCGGCAGGCATTGCAACCACGGGCAAGACTGTTTTTGCGTCCACCTTTGCAATGTTTGCGGCAGGCAGAGCGTTCGAGCAGGTCAGAAACTCGATCGGCTATCCTCACCTCAACGTCAAGATCGGCGCAACACACGCGGGCATTACCGTCGGCGAGGACGGCGCGACGCATCAGTGCAACGAGGACATCGGACTGATGCGCACCATTCCGGGCATGACGATCATCAATCCCTCGGATGCGGTGGAAGCAAAAGCAGCCGTGGAAGCGGCGATCAATACCGACGGTCCGTTCTATTTGCGTTTTGGAAGATACGCAGTGCCTGTTATCAACGATACCCCCGATTATAAATTCGAGATCGGCAAGGGCGTTCAGCTCGCCGACGGCAAGGATGTTACCATCGTCGCAACGGGACTGATGGTCGGTCTTGCTCTGGAAGCGCGTGAGCTTCTTGCGGCAGAGGGAATTTCTGCGCGTGTGATCAACATTCACACCATCAAGCCCATTGATAACGACATTCTCGCGCTTGCGGCAAAGGAAACGGGCGCGATCGTGACCGCGGAGGAGCATAACATCATCGGCGGACTCGGCTCTGCGGTTGCGGAGTCTGTGGCAGAGAGCTGCCCCGTTCCCGTCATCCGCGTGGGCGTGAACGATACCTACGGACATTCGGGTACCGTCCCCGCGCTTCTGGAGGCTTACGGACTGACTCCCGCCAACATCGCGGCATCCGCGAAAAAGGCGATCGCACTGAAATAATAGCGAATTTTATCAGAGGGGAACTTTCACGGAAGGTTCCCCTCGTTACCTGCTGCCGAAGGCTTGCCCCTCGTGTCATCCTGAGCGACGGGCGAAGCCCGAAGCCGAACCCGAAGGGCGATGCGAAGCATCGGGATCTACGAGGGGAAGAGGCGCAATGTCCGCCCGAGATCCTGCTCGGCTGCGCCTCGCACTGCTTCGCAGTTCGACTCCGCAACCGCTATGCGGTTTTGCTCCGCTTAGGATGACACGGGTGAGTCGACATACCGAATGAAGAAAGCGGAACATATTATGTAGCCGCCTCTCCTCATCCGTCACCTGCGGTGCCACCTTCCCCGCTGGGGAAGGCTTACGTTAGTACTGCCGACAGATTTAAACTTTCGCAAATTTTTGGAATAACATACAACCCCGTAGGGGCGACCATGGGGCGTCCGCGGTTTTATTTGGGATCATATTCCGACCTCGGACGCGCAATGCGCGCCCCTACAATGAATTTTGCGGATAGTTTTGAACTTTTTGCAAAAGCTTGAATCACCGCACCGCATAAACGAAAGGCTTCCCCTCGAGGGGGAGGCTCTATATAGTGCGGCGAACGGTTATAAACTTTCGCAAAATTCCGAAACAACGCATTGCACAAACGGAAGGCTTCTCCTCGAGGAGAAGCTGTCGCCGAAGGTGACTGATGAGGTGTAGGATGCGAAGCTGCCGTCTTTTTCAACGCAATGAATAGAAATAACGCCGCTTTGCGGCTACACCTCATCCGTCTCGCTGCGCGATCCACCTTCCCCTCAAGGGGAAGGCTTGGTGAAGTGCGGCAAACAGGTTTAAACTTCCACAAAATTTTAAACCAACGTACTGCACAAACGTAAGGCTCCCTTGTGTAAAGGGAGCTCGGCATGTTATAATACGAAGTGCAACACCTCGCAAATA
>JAZNXP010000009.1:0-11505 GCA_045593965.1 Eubacteriales bacterium
CACCTACGTAACAGGCTCTCCGATGGCAGAGGTTCTTAATAACAATATTGAAGAGATTAAGGCAAGCGATGTGCTTGAAAGACTCGGGCTTGAAAAGAAAAAATATATTCTCCTCTCTGCACACAGGGAAGAGAACATTGATACGGAAAAGAACTTTAATTCTCTTTTCACAGCGATAAATAAAATGGCGGAAAAATACGATATGCCGATACTTTACTCCTGCCATCCCAGAAGCCGTAATAGACTTGATTCTTCGGGCTTTAAGCTTGATAAACGAGTAATACGCCATGAGCCGATGGGCTTCCATGATTACAACAAGCTTCAGATGAATGCGTTTGCCGTTGTTTCCGATAGCGGAACGCTTCCCGAAGAGTCAAGCTTCTTCACGAGCATCGGAAATCCATTCCCCGCAGTTTGCATAAGAACCTCAACCGAGCGCCCTGAGGCACTGGACAAGGCTTGCTTTATTCTCGCGGGAATTGACGAGAAATCGCTGCTTCAAGCAGTTGATACCGCGGTTATGATGAACGAAAATGCTGACGTTGGCATTCCCGTTCCCGATTATACCGAGGAAAACGTTTCTACAAAGGTTATAAAAATTATCCAGAGCTATACCGGTGTTGTAAACAAGATGGTCTGGAGAAAATTCTGATTTACAACAAAACATTCGAACGGAGGGAACGTCATGATGCAGCTATCAAAGGTAATGATGCAGTTGATCAAAAGTGAAATTTGCAGCGTGCCGATGAAAGACGTGTCGCGTGACGTTCTCTCCGACGATTTTTTGGAGGCGCTTTACCGCCTTTCCAAGGCGCATGATCTGGCACACGTGGTCGGAAACGCGCTGGAGAAGAACGGACTGCTCTCGGAAAGTCCCATCTCGGGAAAATTCCGCAAGCAAACCTTTACCGCCGTCTATCGCTATCAGCAGCTGCAATATACCTACACGCGCATTTGCGCCGTGCTGGAGGAAGCCAAAATCGCCTATCTTCCGCTCAAGGGCTCGGTCATCCGCGCGCTCTACCCCGAGCCGTGGATGCGGACCAGCTGCGACATCGACATCCTCGTTCACGAGGAGGATCTGGACCGCGCGATCGACGCATTGCAGAACAGCTTAAAATTCAAGGCGGACGGTGAGAAGGGCTACCACGATATTTCCCTGTTTTCTCCCAACGGCATTCATCTGGAGCTGCATTTCAGCATTCTGGAGAAGATGGACAACATCGACACCCTGCTCTCGCGCGTTTGGGAGTATAGCTCTCCCGTAAACGAGGGCGCGTATGCGCATCGACTGTCGGATGCCTATCAGATCTTCCATACCGCCGCGCATATGTCCTACCATTTCGTGTTCGGCGGCTGCGGTGTGCGTTCCTTCATCGATCTCTATCTGCTGAAAAACGCCCCGACGTATCGCGCCGAGGATGCAAAAGCACTGTGCGCCCAATGCGGAATTGACGCTTTTCTTGACGCCGCATTGGCACTCTCGGAGGTCTGGTTCGGAACGGCGGAGCACACCGCGCTGACGCAGGACATGGAGGATTATCTTCTCCGCGGCGGCGTTTACGGAACACAGGAAAATATCATCGCCGCGACGCAGGAAAAGAAGGGCGGAAAATTCAAGTATCTTCTCTACCGCATCTTCATGCCCTATGAACAGCTGAAGGCGCAGTATCCGTCTCTTGAGGGCAAGCGGTGGCTGACACCCGTCTATCAGATCAGACGCTGGTTCCGCGCGCTCTTCGGAGGACGTCTGGGTCATTCGGTCGCAGAGTTAAAAACCTCGCAGGCCATGGATCGCGGCAGAGCCAAAACAACGGCGGAGCTGTTCAACCAATTGAAATTATAAGTCCATATCCGCAAATAAATCCCGTTCGGAGTGATCAAAACACACCCAACGGGATTTTTTTATGTCACCACGGTATTTTTACGCTCGGCGTTTGCTTTTGGAAATCATATTGACTTTTCCAAAAAAAATGCTATAATATAGATAGCGGAGCATCGCTTCGCGATAACATCAAAGGAGGACTTTTTATGAAGAAAACGAAACTGACGGCAATTCTTGCTCTGGCTTTGTCCGCGCTTCTGCTGTTTTCGGCATGCGGATCTGCGGGAACGCCCGTCAAGAACCTGCTCATTCCCGATCAGGCGTACACGGATAACGATCCTTCCCTGACCGAGATCACCACGATCGCCGATCTGAAGGGCACGACCTACGTAACCCAAAGCAACGAGCTTTATTACTTCACCACCACCGCCGCAAGTGGCATCAACGTTTACGAAAAGCACATCGTATATAACGTCAAGACCAACACCGTCGTGCTGACTCTGACCGAGAGTGCGACCACGAACATCAAACTTTCCCTTCATACGCTGTATCTGCATTACGGCGACGACAAAGGAATGTCATCCTACATCGAAGTGACGACCACCTCCTGGAAGTTGAATGAAGCAGAGGTGAAGATCGGACGTGACAGTGTTGCCGTTACTCTTTACAATTCCAATGGAACCTCGTTCGCTTCCGCAAACCGCAGCACCGACGCGATTGCGCTTGTGGATCTGCTGTATTTCGACGGCAAGTGCTACCGCCTCGGCGAGGACGACATCTTCACGCACGCGTTTGATTATTCCCCGTTGGCGGAGATCCCCGACGTATCCGAAAAGCACGGCGATTACTACTATGAGTTCGAGGATGAATACGTCAAGGTCTATGACGCAACCCTCCAATTCGTCTCGGCTTACTACCTGCCCGAATACGCCGATGTTTTGTCCGGTGGCGTTCTGGAGGACGGAAACGTCTTTTTGCAGTACGTTTATCAGTCCGCCGACGATTCCGCGGAGTACACCTTCATAACCGAGGATGAAATCGAGTTCAGCTTTGGCGGAAGCAACGGTACGCTCGAAGCACTCGTCAAATATAATCTTGTCACCGTTCTCGTAAACGCGAAGGACGGAAGTGCCAAGACGCTGGAGTGCAATTATCTGATCGATTACACCCTCAACGCGGCGGATATGTCCGAGGCTTATGCTGCCCGTCTCGCGCTCAACACCAAAAAGATGCCCGTCATCGCATACGGTCAGCTGATCGAGAACAAACGCCTGTCGAGTGAGCGTCTGCTCATCCTCAAAAAGGACGGTGTTCCGACCGAGATCGCCGACATCAACGGCTCCAAGGTCATCAGTTTCAGCTACGTTGCCAACAACCGTTGGGAAATCGAATGCGATGATCGCTCCTACCTCATCAATGAGAAGGGCGAGGTGCTCGGTGACGTTACCAACGCGCGCAGCTTTGGCAATTATCTCTATGCCGACGGCAAGGTCTATAACTACGATCTCGCGGTCGTGTTCGACTATGCAAACGCAGGGCTGACGCTTTATTCCGCAATGGACAACGCGCTGATCCTTCAGAATGCGGACAGCGAGTATCTGCTCTACACGGGCGGAGAAGCCGCAACGACCATCATCTCCAAGACCGCAAAGCTGATGCTGGCTGACGTTCAGGATAACTTTTACGTTCTGCTCAACACGGAAGCACCCGAGGACGTCAAGTATGATATCTACAACGATCAGGGCGTGAAGCTCCTGTCGATCAAATTGGCAGATTACACCGACTTTGGTCAGATCGGTTACGAGAGCTACTACGAGCTTCCCGAGCTTTATAGCTGCGTCGATCAGACCCTGAATCGCGTCTACTATCGTCTGCACTGATCCAAAATCAACCTTTTGATGGGGCGACCCGCTTGATTGCGGGTCGCCCTTTGTTATCACCTTTATTTTCCTTTCTCAATTGACACCAAACAAAAATTGTGCTATAATGTCAATACACAAAAACAAATGAAACGAGGAAACCGCTATGTTGATCTCCTGCCCCACCGAATTTTTGGATGCGCGCCTTGGCGGCATCAATCGGGCGATCGAGCTGCTCGCCGACGCAGGCTTTGATGCCTATGATATCACGTTCTGGAAAATGAACGAGCCCGAGCATTTTATGAACCGTGAGGGCTGGAGAGAGGAAATTCTTCGTTTGAAGGCGGTCGCGGATCGCGTGGGCATCGTTTGCAACCAGTCTCACGCGCCCTTCCCTTCCTCTGTTGGGGATGCGGAAAAGGACGAAGAGATCTTTTGGCAGATCGTGCGCTCGATCGAGGGCGCGGCGATCCTTGGCGCAAAGGTCATCGTGGTGCATCCCAAGCAGCATCTGCTCCATGCCGAGCACGCTGAGGAGCTCAAGCAGATGAATCTGGAATTTTACAACCGCCTGATGCCCTATTGCGAGAGGTTCGGCATCAAGATCGCCACCGAGAATATGTGGCAACGGAATCCGCACACGAAGCACCCGATCGACAGCACCTGCTCCCGTGCGCCCGAGTTTTGCGAATACATCGACATGGTGAACAGCCCCTATCTGGTCGGTTGTCTCGACATCGGACACGTCTATCTGACAGGCGCAACCCTCCCCGAATTCATCCGCACCATGGGCAAGGAACGTCTGCAGGCACTCCACGTGCATGACAACGACTTCACGCACGATTCACACACACTCCCCTATCTGCTCAACGTTAATTTTTCGGAAATGACCGCCGCCCTGCGCGAGATCGGCTACGAGGGAGATCTGACGTTCGAAGCGAATTCCTTCTTCAAACGACTCCCCGACGCGCTCCTTCCCGCCGCCGCACGGTATATGTACGAGATCGGAAAGCACCTTGTATCGGAAATTCAAAAGCCGCAATAATTCTTACAAAAGAATACGTCAAAAATAAAGAACCATCGGTTTTCTAAAACCGATGGTTCTTTTGTTATTTCAATTCAAAGTCCGCAAGCGTTTCGTCCGCGTTCGGGATCTCGTCAAGGATCGCGTGATCAATGAAGGACACCGCGCAGGCTTCGTTGGGTTGATGTAGCTCCAGAACCTCGACCGTGTTCGTTTCCTTGAGCAGCTCCCCGGGAACGTACAAGGTCTGTTGCGGTCCCATTACGCTCCAATAGCGTCCAAGGCAAAATCCGTTGATCCACACCAAGCCCTTGCTCCAGCCGCGCAAATCGATGAAGGTATCCACGCCCGCTTTTGCTCGGAACGAGCCCTTATGGAAGCTCGGCAAGCCGTCCGCTATGCGCGCGCTTCCGTACTGCAACGGCTCCAGCGTAGATAGCGGCAGGGTCTGAATGGTGTAACCCATATTGTTTGCGTAGTTATAAAGGAACGATCCGTCGGGATTTTCGATCCTGACGTGTACAAAATTCAGAATTCCCTTGCGGTCGTAAAGATCGCGGCCGTAATTGATGCGTCCGCAGTTCTCCACGAGGATCGTCAGATCCGCGCCGCCCTCGGGAACGGTGAATTTGATCGGCTCATTGTCCTCCGCGTCACGCATCACGGTGCCGACATACTTGCCGTCAAAATAGACTGTCGCGCGGTCGGCAAGTCCGTCGATCAAAAGATATCTCGGACGCGGATCGGTATAATTGATAAAGCAGGAATAACGGATGAAGCCAAAATCCTGATCCAAGTCCTCCATGCAGACCGTTTTTCCGCACTTGACCGTCTTTTCCGCCAAGGCGTCGGTCTGATCCAGGAAGGACGCGTGCTCGGTTAAGACGACGCTCGGGATGCTCTGCACCTCGTGTACGGGGGCGATATGCGCTCTCGGTGCTTTGCCGAGATACGCGTCCACAACGTCACGCATCGCGAAATATTTTTCTCTCGGAACACCGTCCTCGCTGATGGGAGCATCGTAGTCATAGGACGTCTGAAGCGGAATATACGCGCCGTAGGGCTTGAGCGCACCCGACGTAAAGCCGAAGTTCGTTCCGCCGCAGAACATATAGAGGTTGACCACCGCGCCCATTTCCAGAGCCGCCTTCATGTATTCCACATTGCGGTCGATCTCTCGGTTGTTGGAGAAGGACTTGCCCCAGAATTGGATATAACCGTCCCACGCCTCGCCCGCCATCGGGGGCTTATCGGGCTGGTATTCGAGCAATCGCTTCAGCTCGTCAATGCCGCCGATCGCCGCTCCGCAATCCACGCCGTTCCAATGCTCGGGGAGTGTTCCGTTGATGTATTTGAAGGGATCCGAGCCGTTTGCCGAAATGTACGGCACGTCCAAGCCGCAGTCGGCATAAAGCTGCGCGAGCTTTTTCAGATATTCACGGTCATTTCCGAATGAGCCGTATTCGTTCTCCAAGCCTACCAGAATGATCGGACCGCCGTTGGTATAAAGATACGGACGGATCTGCGCGGTCATCGCTTCAAAATAGCGGCGCAGAGGCTTCATGAACGCCTCGTCAGAGGAACGCACGCAAAGGTTTCTGTCCTTCAGCAGCCAGCTCGGCAGTCCCCCCATTTCCCATTCGGCACACATATAGGGCGAGAGACGAAGGATGATCTTGAGTCCCACCTCCTGCGCCGTTCGGACAAAACGGGCAAGATCCGCGCGCCCCTCAAAGCAGAATTTGCCTTCCTTGGGCTCGTGCAAATTCCACGCGACGTAGGTCGTGACCGCGGTCATGCCGAAGTCCTTCATGAGCTCCATGCGGCGCTTCCAGCCCTCGGGAAGCGTGCGGAAATAATGGAAATCTCCGCTTAAAAGAAAGAATTTTTCGCCGTCCAAGTAAAGACTGTCACGGCGCACCTCAACCGTATGCTTCATCCTGTTCCTTTCTCCTCGGCGATCGCCGAGTGTTGCGCCGCACGGATCTGCGGCTGCTCATTTCAAATATGGATATTCCTCTTGGTTTCCGAAATTCGTCACGCCCATGAGCGCGGCGATCGTTTTTGCGATCTGTACGTTCTCCACGACCTCGCCGTCAAAGACCTGCATGCCGTAGCCGTAAGCGAATACGGGAACGTACTGGCTGGAATGATCCTCGCTGTCATAGCGGTACGCACGCTCGCTTGCGGAGGTGCGCATGTTGCCCGTCTCGTGATCGGCGGTGATCAGAACCGCTGTGGCGGGATGGTAGAAGGCGTATTCCATAAATACGCCAATGGCTTGATTGAACCGCGCAAGAGCCAGTGCGGTATTCTCAAAGTCATTTTTGTGACAATGCTTGTCAATGTGCGCTTCCTCGTACATCAGGAAGAAGCCCTCGGGATTTTCACCGAGCTTGGCAAGCATCTGATTGATCTTTTTCTCGATGTTTTCCATGCCCTTGGCATTGTAATAATCAAAGCCGCAGTCGATCCGACCTCCAAGCTCCTTGAAGGCGGCACTCGCCACAACGATATCCGACGTATTTTCTCTTGAATCGGTGTGCGCGTAGAACGACGAGGGCGTCGCACCCGTATAGGTCTCGGTGGACATCACGCCCGCGCTTTTGCCAAGGGACAGCGCAAGCTCGGCAAGCGTCTGTACGGTGTTGCCGTTGCCATCCTGTCCAAGACGTCCGTTCTCGGTCTTATAGCCGCTCGAAAGCGCGGTTCCGCCCGCGGCACTGTCGGTCGTGCCCGTGAGCGAATTGGTGCGTGAATAACCTCTGTAATTGAGCAGATAGCCGTAAAACTGTTCCTCTCCGTCCGAATACTCGGCGGTATTCTCCAGCATCTCAAACAACAGCGTCTGGTAAATTCCCATGCCGTCGCCAATGAGAAGAATATAGTTTTCCGCTTCCTTGACGATGGGATCGTGGATCGATACCTCCATCGGTACGGTCGCCGCAAACGGCTCGCTATCGATATACGTTTCCACGAAGAAATATGCCGCCGCCGCGATCACGAACGCCTCGCCCTCCATGGCAATGGCAGTCTCGTTTGCAAGGATCGCGAACTTAGTGCCGCTCGTGTTTGCGTCAAGTGCTTGCGAAATGGCACGCGAGGTCTCGCCGACCACCAATTCACAGGGCAACGTATGCGCTGTATCCTCCTCGGCAAGCGTCAGCTCCAAGCCCGTGCGCGCAAGGATCTCCGCCTTGATGTATTCCGCCGCACGCTGATTATAGTCCAATTCTTCATCGGAATAAACGATCGCGAATTCGGCAAGCGAATGTCCGTTGATGGAATAGCCCTCAATCGCGGGCTCCTGCGGTGCGGCAGGTGCCGTCGTTACCGTTGTGGATGCCTCGGTCGTCGGGCTTTGCGCATCGCCGTTCGTTCCGTCGCAGGACACGAGCAAAAGGCAAAGCGAGAGAAAAAGCGCGATGTAAGCAAGATGTTTTTTCATGATCATTCTCCTTTGATGTTAAAAATCAGGATCGCTTCAAGATCTGATTTTATTATAACATAACCAATCGGATTAATCAATTACCTTGTTCCATTTTTCTTTTTCTTTGCAAAAAACGCGCGAACAAAGGAAATGGCGATGGAGCCAAGGTTCAACAACGAGCTGATCATGCCCGCATACGACCGCGCGATCAGATTGTAGATCAGCATGACCGTCGTTGACGGGATCTGCAGGATCTTTGTCCGCTTGGGTGACGGTGCCCAGAACGCAACCGTGCTGATGACCGAGCAGATGGGTGGGAAAAGACTGTAAATTCCCTTCCAGGTCAAGAGTCCGCAGCAGAAGAAGATCACGCAGAACACGTACATCCACGCCTTGTGCTTTGCCCATTGCTTGCTGTGACTGTAATAGCAAACGACCTCACGGAAGATCGCCGCTGTGGTCGTCGCCGCGCCCGTCCATCCCCCGATGAGGAAGAAATGCGCCGCCCAGATCACGTCCGCTGCGAGCTTGGTCAGGACCATATGCTCCTTTTTGTTTTGCTGATAGATGCAGAACTCGGTCGCCATGCCGACAAATCCGAGGATCTGACCGACGGCCTGCCACGGAGTCATGCTTGCAAAATCGAACATCTGCCCGATCTGCTCAAGAAAACCCATAAACGTTTACGCCTCTTTTCAAGCTTCTAAAATCCGATAGCCGTACGCCTCGATCGTCTTGCCCTCAAATTCGACAGGCGCATCCGAGAAGTTGCCCACCACGCGCGTGCCGTCCGCATAGGTAAAGCATTCCACGCCGTTTTCCAAAACGTTATGACGCGCGAAATACATGAGCTGCTTATCCGCCAAGGGCTCGAACTCTCTCGCGCCCTGACAGATCAGGGCCACCGTTTTTTTCATATCCTCATCAGTGGTACAGATCAGATCGTCATTGCCCATCCAGTTAGGCGCGCCTCCCGTGCGGAACTTGGAATAGATGTAAAACGACGGCTTCCCTCCCCAAAGCATCGCCTTGAGACGGTCCGCGGGTGTTTTGATCACGTAGTTGACCGTGGGGCTGGAGCAGTTATACAGGATCACACCGTGATAGGTCAATTCCCAAACAGGAAGAAACGCATCCGCAATGGGAACGATCTGCTCTCCCATGCCGTTGCCAAAGGTCACGTAAAGCCCATAATCCATATATTTGATCGCAAAATCAAAGCATCCCTCGGACGAAAATCCGCCAAACAGCTCCCGGGTGTACTCCATATCCGACTGCAACGCGCGAATGGATGATGCCGTGGTGGACGGATGCTCCTTGGAAAAGCACGGATACGGCGGAATAATGGACACCTCATCGGTATAATGCAAACCGTTTTCGCCAAAGCGAGCAAGCCTTGGAAGCTCACGGTCTATGTGCTTTCTCTCACAAAGCGGACACATACGGTACGCAAGACCGCCGCTGTAATGTCCGTATTGATATTTTTCTCCGTTTCGCAAAACGCAGATATCGTCCCAAGAAAAGCACTCCGCATTTTCTGTTTGATCCACTGCGTTGGTGTGCGTGGAGATGCGGTATCCCAAGGATTTGACGTGGTCGATCGTCTTTTTCAGCCCTTCGTCGCCGCCAAGACGTTCGTCACAGGGGAAATGGTCGGGAAACGCGCCATCATGTCCCGATTTATTCCAACCAACAAGCTGTAGCTCCACGCCCTCAAGCCCTTGTCGCTTCATTTCGTCCGCGATCTCGCAAACACGCTCGAAGGTGCAAGCCACGTGCATATCGGGCTCGGTATCGGGCGTTTGGTGCAGGACGGGCGAGGGACTGGGCTTCCAGCCCATACGAATGCGCACCAAGGGATGCTTGCGCGCGTAGTCCACCGCGGGACGCTTTGCGCAACGCTCGGCAAGCGTTTCGATTCCCTCACGGGCAATGCGAAGCTCGCGCTCCGCCTTTGCCATATCGTTGTAGTCTGCCCCCTTACCAAGAGGAACCAGCTCCAAGCGAATATCGTCATACACCGTATCGGTCAAAAATTCCTCGCCGTCGGTCTTTTCAAATTCAAACAGAATCTCCATGGTGTAAACGCCGTTTTGGACGTTGACACGGATCACGAAATTATAATTTCTTTCAATGCGGATCAAATACGTCTCGTCCGCTTTTTTGACGCCGCAGAAGGACATGATGGGATTTGCCTGCAGATGCTCGATGTCCTCTCTCTCTCGAAAGCGGATCTGCAGATCGCCGTCCTGCTTGAAGTGTCGGGGAACGATATAGTATCCCTCATCGCCCGCGCGAGCCGACGTAAAATCTCCGAGCGCAAAGATTCGTTTTGCGTTTTGAATAACTTCTTTTTTCAAAGTCAGAAAAATATGTCCGTTTTCTTCCCTCGTCTCAAAATCGTAGACACGTCCGTTTTCATCGTAGGCTGTGAGCTTGTTCATGTGAAATCCTCCGTAATCAAGTTGTTTTGATGATACCATTATAACAAAAAGAGAGGTGAAAATACAATCCACAAAGCCAACATAAAAGTTCAAAAAACAAAGATTTTGAAGCAAACGGTCTTTGCTTTCAAGTATTATTTTACATTCAAAAACCGAATTGTCAATACGCTTTTGCAAATTTACAATCAAGAAGAAGCATTTTGACAATTTCAAATTGTTTACACCTCACCATGCCCTCTCAATCGCCTTACGTCAATGCGGTGCGTTGGTTTGAAATTTTGCGGAAAGTCCGAAACTGTTATCGGAACTAAAGAAAGCCTTCCCCTTGAGGAGAAGGTGGATCGCGTAGCGAGACGGATGAGGTGTAGCCGCAAAGCGGCGTCCCTTTTATGCACTGCACTGAAAAAGACGGATGCTCCGCATCCTACACCTCATCAGTCACCTTCGGTGACAGCTTCCCCTCGAGGGGAAGCCTTTCGTTTGTTTAGTGCGTTGGTTCGAAATTTTGCGCAAGCCTAAATCTGTTCGCGGTACTAACGTAAGCCTCTCACTCCGGGAGAGGTGGCGGCGCTTGCGACGACGGAGAGGGCGGATTTTATACTTCACATCATGCCCTCTCAGTCACCTTCGGTGACAGCTCCCCCAAAGGGGTGAGCCTTACGTTTGTTCCTTTTGTTGGTTTGAACTCTCGCGAAAAGTCCAAAATCATCCGCAAAATTCATTGTAGGGGCGCGCATTGCGCGTCCGCGAAACGACAATTTGTTAAGGTTTAAAACTGTCCACCAAGGCTTCAACTTTCATCAATCTTGTAGGGAACGGCGTAGCGTAGCGGCACCACGGTAGTGAATGACACCACGGGGTGGTGTCAGAGCCGTGGTGTGACCGAGCCACAGCGAGAACGTCGACGTTCCGAAAAGCATAAA
>JAZNXP010000010.1:0-8176 GCA_045593965.1 Eubacteriales bacterium
ATCTCGGTGATGTCGCGCTCCTCGCAGCCGAGATAGGGATGTCCCTTATGCCCTGGCATATGAAAGCGTGACGTGCCGTTCTTGACGTATTGACTTACAAAATCAAAAATGGGGGTGTTCATGCGTCTTCGTTTTCGGCGACCTGCATCATCACGGCGCATTCGATCCTCTTCTTGAAGAGCTCGCAGCCGTATTCGTAGATGCCGCCGATGCTGCCCGTTGCGTGATATGCGTTTGCGGCGCAGCCGCCCGAGCAATAAAGCTTTGCCCAGCAATCACGGCATTTGGGGCGCGCGTAGGCGTTGCAGGAGCGGAATTCGTCCTGAACGTCCTTGTTCTTCACGCCGTCCCAGATGTTGCCGAGGCTGTACTTCGGATCCCCCACGAATTGGTGGCAGGGGAACAGCTCGCCCCAGGGGGTAACGGCCATGTATTCCGTTCCCGAGCCGCAGCCCGTAACACGCTTATAGATGCAGGGACCGTTCTTCAAATCAAGCATATAGTGATAGAAGGTAAAGGGGCGTCCCTCCTTCTTTCTCTTGATCATTTCCTTGGCAAGGATCTCGTATTGCTCAAAGAGCTTGGGAAGATCCTCCTCCGTCAGCGCATACGGATCGTCGGGGGGACAGACCACGGGCTCCATGCTAAGCTCCGTAAAGCCCATGTCCGCCATGTGGAAGAGGTCGTTGGTGAAATCCACGTTGTTGTGCGTGAAGGTGCCTCTCATATAGTAATTCTTGCCACCTCTTGCCTCCACCAGCTTTTTGAACTTGGGAACGATGACGTCATAGCTGCCCTTGCCCGCGTAGTCCTTGCGGAAGTGGTCGTTGATCTCGCGTCTGCCGTCAAGACTGAGCACCACGTTGCTCATCTCACGGTTGGCAAAGTCGATCACGTCGTCATCAATGAGCATGCCGTTGGTGGTCAGGGTAAAGCGGAAATTCTTATTGTATTGCTTTTCAATGCTTCTCGCGTATGCCACGAGCTGCTTGACAACGTCCCAATTCATCAGAGGCTCACCGCCGAAGAAGTCGACCTCCAGGTTGCGGCGCGTTCCCGAATTGGCAATGAGAAAATCGAACGCCTGCTTGCCCACCTCAAAGCTCATCAGAGCGCGGTCGCCCTGATATTTGCCCTGACTTGCAAAGCAATAGGAGCAGTTGAGGTTACAGGTGTGTGCCACGTGCAGGCAGAGTGCCTTGACGACGTTGCTGTTGTTCTTGTGACTGTACGCCAGCTTCTCATAGGGATCGTTTGAAAAGAGCTTTCCTCTTTCCTCCAGCGCGCGGATATCGTCAAGACATTCCGCTACCTCGTCCTCGGTCACATCGGGCAGGGAAGCGTACTTCTCAAGGATCTCCTTTGTGATCTGCTCGGGGGTGTGTGATTTGTACATGGCGATGATGTCATACGCCACGTCGTCCACGGTATGCACCGAGCCTGAACAGGTGTCGAGCACGATGTTATAGCCGTTCAGTTTATATTGATGTACCATATTTACTCCTCAAAAAATGCAAAGGGGCTGTCTGCAGCAACTGCAACAGCCCCCTGATTTGGAAAACTCAGTTATTTTTGTTCTGATTTTCGCACTGCTGATTTGCAACACCGCAGGAAGTCTTGCAAGCGGACTGGCAAGAAGTCTGGCACTCGCCGCAGCCGCCGTTAGCAACGGTCTTTGCAATGTCCTTGGTTTCAATGGTCTTAATTCTGCTCATGGTAAACCTCCGTTTTTGTCGCTTTCCACAGAGAAAACGAGTTTTATAACAGAATTATTATATCACGCATCGCTTGCATTGTCAATAGAATTCGGGAAAATTTCTTCCTTCAATTCCGATTGGAAGAGATTTATTTTTGTCCGTTTGCAAAATTTGATTGACAGGGGGGAGCAAAAATGATATACTGATAGAGAAAAAAGAGAAAAGGAGATCAAAAATGCCGTTTATCGATACAAAATTGAATTTTCGTCTGAGCGAGGAAAAGGAAGCAATTCTGAAAGCAAAGCTGGGAGAGGCCATTGCGGCGTTCCCCGGTAAAAGCGAATACTGGTTAATGCTGAATTTTACCGACAACTGCCGTATGTGGTTTCGCGGATACAGTCAGTATCCCATTGCCATGGTCGAGGTCAAGCTGTTCGGCTCTCCCGACCGCGCGCATTGCGAGGAGATGACGAAGATCATCTGCAAGATCTTCAAGGAAGAATTGAACGTTTCTCCCGACCACGTTTACGTGGAATATACCTTCACCGAGCATTGGGGCTGGAACGGGGAGAATTTCTGATCATCAATCTGTTCCCATACAAACAAAGAACGACCTTGTTTTGGCAAAATTGCCGCGGCAAGGTCGTTCTTTGCTATTATGTTCGCTCCTTATGGCAGACCATATAGACGATCTGGCGGTCGGAGGCAAGCAGGTCGAGAAGTCGTCTTGCGGCGGACAGGCGGCGTTCGTCCAGATTGACAAACGGGTCATCCAGCAGAAGAAGCGGCTTCTCTCCCTCGGGATAGAGTGCTTCGGAAAGGGACAGATGTAGGCAGAAGCGCAGGATGTCCTGCCAGCCTCGACTGAAGCTTTCCACGGGGTGGGTCTTTCCGCCTCGGCGCAGGCGTACCTCAAAGGACGTGTCGAGTGCGGCTTCCTGACCGTTTTCCTCGGTGACCAGCTCCAGCATCCGCGAGAAGCTTTCCTGCATCTCGTTGAGATATCTTGTGGAAAGCGCGTCCTTTGCGTCCTCAAGGAATTTGGCGGTATTGGAGATCGTTTTTCCGTTCGCCTCGTACTCCTTAAGCCGATCCGTGCGGCGAAGCTTTTCCGCTTCCAGCTCGGGAAGTCTGTCCGATTCAGAGCGCAAACGCTCCAGCTCCTTTTTCAGAAGTCCCTGCTGCTCTCTCAGCTCGTTCAGATCGTTCTGCTGCTGCGTGCTCAGACGCATGAGCGTATCATGATCGCGGACGGATACGGCTTCGCTTGCGCTGTCCAATTGCTTTTCCTTCAGGAACGCGCGAAGATCGGCGTCCTTTTGCGCGTAGTCCCGAGAGATGCGACGATGCTCGGCGCAAGCGTCCGCAATGGCGTTGAGACATTCTCCCGCGCGGAGTCGGCTTTCGGGATCGTAACGAAGAAGGAAAGGAAGCAGCTCGTTTTGCAGCTTGGTGCATTCTCTTTCTGCCGTGGCGTAGTCGATGGCTCTTTTTCGTTCCTCCGCTTCCAGGCGTGTGTGCTGCTCCTTTCCGCGGCGGAGCAGATCAAGCTCGACCTGATAGTCGGATTTTTGCGTGATGCTGCCGAGGTATTGCGAAAGCTCCATCTGCAGTGCGGCGCAAAGCTCGCCAAGCTGACGTTGGAGCTGTCCGTGCTCTTCCTCAAACCGACGGCGTTGACGAGAGGATGCGCGGTACTGCGTGGCAAGCATATTCAGCTCCGAAAGTGCCGCCGCAACGTCACGGACGTATTCCGTTCCGTAGCGCGCAAGGAACGCGCGAAGCTCGGCGATCTGACGGGAATGGAGCGTTGTTTTTTCGGCGAGCTGCTTCTCGGCAGCCATTGCTTTTTTCAAGCCTGCTTTTTTCTTTTGACTGCCCGACACGAGCAGGATGATACCCATCAGGATCGCTGCGCCGCCCGCAATGAGCAGATAAGGAAGCGCAAACGCGAGCGTGGGGATCAGGGCAAGACAGGGGATCGCAATTCCGATGATCAAAAGCAGGATCGCGGGAACACGCCAAGGCGCGCGTGGGGAAGCGGACGGCTCATTTTGCTCCTTTTGCAGATCCCGGATCTCTTTTTCCAGCTTTTCCGCATAGCGGAGACCGTCAAAGGCGGAGTTGATCTGCTCGGGGGTGGGAACGCCGTTTGCAAATCGCACGTCCGAGGGGTCTCCCTGCAGGTGTTCGCGAAGGGCATCCCGACGTGCGCGGAGCTCGCGCAGCCGTTTGTTTTTCTCTTCCAGCTGTTCCAAGGTCTGCTGTGTGGGGAAGCCTGCCGTGAAGGTCTTTTTGATCCGTTCCAGCTCGCCGATCTCCGAAATTTGCGCGGGGATCGCACGGCGTTTTGCGTGGGCGTCGCTCAATCGGTCATAGAGCTGACGCGCCGCGCGGCATTCTTCCTCTGTTGGAAGCTCTCCCGTGAAGTGCGCTTCAATGTCCTTTTTCTTTTTGCCGAGCGCGGCAAGCTCATCGAGTGCTTTTTGCTTGTGCTCCAGGTGAGCGGTGCGCTCCCGTTGCAGGGATGCCTGCTTCAGCTCCTCGCGCGTGCTTTGCGCGACCTTTTCCAAAGCGGCGATGCGGTCACGGATGCGCTTCAGCTCCGCTTCCTTTTCGTCCGCCGCCTTTGCGACCTCAAGACAACGCTCGATCTCTCGCTCGATCTCGCGGAGTGCTTGCTCGGCGTCGGGAATGGCACCTCTGTTGCCTGTGAGCGTATAGAATTTGCGGCGCTTTTCGAGAAGGGCAAGCGCCTGATCGTAGGTATCGATGTCATCTACGTCGGAAAGCAGACTCGTCAATCGCGCGGAGACGGTACCGCTGTCGCATTTTTCGGCGCACGCGCGTTGGGAAAGATACGTGCTTCGCTCAAATCCGTCCGCGTCAATGCCGAACAGCTCAATGCCAAGCTCCTTGGAGAAGGCGTTGGATGGCTTATTCGTGGAAAGATCGAACAGCGAGAAGGTGTCGCCGCTTTCTTTGGCGGCGAAGGTGCGTTCAATGCGGAACGATCCTTTTTGACATGCAAACTCCAGGCTTCCGCCGTAGCTTCCACCCTGCCAGGGGGTATATTTCTTACGCTCGTTTTCGTCAAGAGAGCGTTTTGAGGTGGCGGGAAGTCCGTAGAGCATTGCCTTGATAAAAACCGCGAGCGTGCTTTTTCCCCAGCCGTTTTCCTCGTGTATGACGTTCAGTCCGTCCGTAAGCTCCAGATCGAAGTTCTGCAGACGTCCGAAATTATCAACGTGTAATCTGATCAGCCTCACAGTCCGCACTCCTCTCCCGTCAGCACGCGGAAGCCGCATGCGATGACGCGTTCCTTTTCACTCTCGTTCAGATCCGAAGCCAATACGCGGCGCACGAATTCACCCTTGAGGGAAACGTCGTGCTTGTAATCCTCGGGGCGAATGGAGAGCTTGCTTTCATCGGCGATCTTGGCAAAATAGAAGCGTTCCGAGAGCAGGGAGGTCAGCTTGCCGAGATCCTTGGAGAGCGCGCTTTCACACGCGCCGCAAAGAACTGCCTTGACCAGATCCGAGGACGGAATTTCCTTGACCGCGTCAAGAAGCTGATTTTCCAGCTGGAGTTGCGAGGTGATACCCGTGACGTCGCAGGAAACGGTATGCAGCGTTCGCTTTGCAACGGGAACGAATTGATGCTTGAGCTTGCCGTTTTCGGTTTCCAGAAGGACGTAGCCCTTCTTTCCGCATTCGTCAAAGCCTCGCCCTTCCAAGCATCCGCTATAACAAGCGAGACAGCGATCGTCGATCTTGGCGGTGCGATATTCGTGGAGATGTCCAAGAGCCAGATAATCGATGTGCTTGCCCTTGAGCAGACGCAATCGGATCGTATCCTCTTTTTTCGTTCCCGCTCCCGCACGCTCCTGTCCGTGGAGCATGACGATGTTGAGCGCGTCCTTTTTGAGGGAGAGCGTCTCCTCGTTCGGATTTTCGCTTCCCGTGATCACCACGTCGCCGAATTCATAGGACCTCCAGCCGTTTTCGAAGGTATAAAGATTGGGAAGAGGCTCGTCCTCGGTGGCAAGAGAGCCGCCTCTGTCATGGTTTCCCGCAAGATAGAAAAAGCAGAGCTTGGGGTGAGAGGCGATCAGGTCGCGGACGTATTTCTGTGCCTTTTGCGTCACGCGGTCGCTGTCGAACAGATCTCCGCTGATCAGAATGGCAGAAACGCCCCCCTCGTCGGCGAGGCGGACGACCTTTGCAAAGGTGGAAAGGATTTCGTTTTTTCGCTCCCGCGCCTGCTCGCTTGAAAGATTGGACTCCATCGGAGAATCCAGATGCAGGTCGGCGCAATGGATCAGCTTCATACGTATCACTCCTTTTGAAAAAAAGACGGATGATTTCACTGTATTCAGTATATCATAACTTTTGAAAAATAGCAAGGACAAACCCACTTTTTCTTGCGAAAATAGGGAAGGTTTTGCTCGACGGCGATTGACAAATTCCAATCCGTTGTGTATAATAAAAGAACAAGAAATATCGAAAGGACCGTATATATCATGAAAAAGAGTATTTTACGCAATTACGCAAGACTGATTGCCGCGAAGGGCGGCAATGTCAAAAAGGGACAGGAGGTCTGGATCATCGCGGGTCTGGATCAGCCCGAGTTCGTGACGATGGTAGCGGAGGAATGCTACCGCCTCGGCGCGTCCCGTGTTCGAGTGGAGTGGGACTATCAGCCGCTTGACAAGGTCACGCAGAAGAAGGCACCGCTCAAGGCACTCTCCACCGTGACGGCGTGGGAGGAGGAAAGACTGAAGTATCAGGTGGAAAATCTTCCCGTTCGCATCTACCTTGATTCCGACGATCCCGACGGCATGAAGGGCGTCAATCAGAAGAAGATGTCCAAGGTGTCGCAGGCAAGATACAAGGTCATCAAGCCCTACCGCGACGCGATGGACAATAAGTATCAATGGTGTATCGCCGCAGTTCCCGGGGCGGCTTGGGCAAAGAAGGTATTCCCGGGGTTGCCGCGCGGAAAGGCGATCGAAAAGCTTTGGGAGGCGATCCTTTATACCTCTCGCGTCAACGAGGATCCCGTTGCCGCATGGGACGCGCACAACGCGGATCTTGCGGCTCGCTGCAAGTATCTGAACGATCTGGGCATTGAGACGCTGGAATACAAATCCGCAAATGGTACCGACTTCCGCGTCGGTATGATCTCGGACGCACTCTTCATGGGCGGCTCGGAGATCGCGCAGGGAAGCGGCATCGAATTCAATCCCAACATCCCCTCCGAGGAAGTATTCACCTCCCCGATGAAGGGCGTAGCTGACGGTATCGTCTATGCGTCCAAGCCCCTTTCCTACAGAGGAGAGCTGATCGAGAACTTCTGGATGCGTTTTGAACACGGTAAGGTCGTCGAGAGCGGTGCGGAAAAGAATGCGGATCTGCTCAATGAGATGGTCACGATGGATGAAGGTGCGGCATATCTCGGAGAATGTGCGCTCGTTCCGTATGATTCTCCCATCCGCAATTCGGGCGTGCTGTTCTACAATACCCTCTTTGACGAAAACGCGGCTTGTCATCTGGCAGTCGGCAGAGGCTTTACCAACGTGCTCAAGGACTATGACAAATACTCGGTCAAAGAATGCCACGAAAAGGGCATCAACGATTCGATGATCCACGTCGATTTCATGATCGGCACGGAGGATCTTTCCATCACCGCGATCACACGTGACGGCAAGCGCGTTCCGATCTTTGAGAACGGCAACTGGGCGTTCTGATTCCAAAGACGAGGATAGAATAATGGATGTTATTGAGCGATTTTTAAAATACGTCAGCTTTGATACCAAGTCGGATGAGGAATCCGCGACCGTACCCAGCACCGAAAAGCAGAAGCTTTTGGGCGCGTACCTCGTTGAAGAGCTACGGTCGATCGGACTGCGTGACGCGCACATGGATGAATACGGCTACGTCTATGCGTGGCTGGATGCTACGGCAGGCTGTGAGAAGCTTCCCACGCTCGGACTGATCGCGCACATGGACACCTCTCCCGACGTCAGCGGCGCAAACGTTAACGCGCGCACCGTGCGGTATGAGGGAGGCGAATTGGCACTTGGAAACGGGGCATTTCTGTCTCCGTCCGTCTTTCCGTCGCTTTCCCGATATGAGGGAGAGGAGCTGATCGTCACCGACGGTTCAACGCTTTTGGGAGCGGATGACAAGGCGGGGCTTGCCGAAATCGTCTCGGCGTGCGCGTATCTGACCTCGCATCCCGAGATCGCGCATGGCAGAATCGCCGTCGGCTTTACGCCCGACGAGGAGATCGGACGGGGAGCGGATCATTTTGACGTTGCGGGCTTTGGCGCGGCGACTGCCTATACGGTGGACGGCGGTGAGCTTGGTGAGATCGAATACGAGAACTTCAACGCCGCCTCCGCGCATATCGCGATCAAGGGCGTGAACATTCATCCCGGGTCCGCAAAGAATAAAATGAAGAATGCCATTCTCATG
>JAZNXP010000011.1:0-2679 GCA_045593965.1 Eubacteriales bacterium
ACTTTTTGCCGGATGTCTACGTAACGTGTGACGTTTGTAAGGGCAAACGCTATAACAGAGATACCTTGGACGTGCATTATAAGGGCAAAAATATCTATGAGGTGCTGGAAATGACGGTTGAAGAAGGCGTTTCCTTCTTCGACGGGCTTCCCACGATTCAGAGAAAGCTGCAAACGCTTTACGACGTCGGTCTGGGATACGTCAAGATCGGGCAGTCCTCGACCACACTCTCGGGCGGAGAGGCACAGCGCGTCAAGCTTGCCACCGAGCTTGCCAAGCGCGCAACAGGGCGGACGGTCTATATTCTGGACGAGCCGACCACGGGCTTGCATACGGCGGACGTTGCAAAGCTTCTGGAGGTCCTGCAGCGGCTTTGCGACGGCGGAAACTCCGTGATCGTCATCGAGCATAACCTCGACGTGATCAAATGCGCCGATCACATCATCGATCTCGGTCCCGAGGGCGGTGACGGCGGCGGTACGGTCGTCGCGACGGGTACTCCCGAGGAGGTCGCGCAACATGAAGCGTCCTACACGGGACAATACCTGAAAAAGTGGTTGCATTAACGAAAAAATAGGGCAAAATACGGGAAAGTCAAGATTTGGCAAAATACGGGAAAGTCAAGATTTCTATTGACTTTCCCGTTCCTTTATGATAAAATAACAAAAATAGCGTAGCGGAAATTTTTTCCGACGCTTATACAACAGGAGGAAGTAAAACGTATGTTTTTCAATCTGGTACATAAGCCCATGATCGCAGAACCTTACGAATATCAGAGAAAGTGCGCGCATGAGCTGGGACTGAAGGTCACGCAGCTGGTGCAGAGCACCTCGATGGAGAACGAGGCGGTTCTGGAGCTGGCAAGAAAGGACTTTGAGGACTACGGCGACGAGCTCGCGGTCCTGCTCGTTCCGCTCAAGGATATGCCCGAAACGCAGGTATGGCTGTTGAGCGAGGCGGATAAGAGACGCGTGGTGCAGTATTCGATCGACGGCTTCAAGAAGGCGTTCGGACACGCGCCGAAGGTCGTTTGTAGCTATCTGATGGATTCCCAACTGATCGCGATCATCAAGGAATATTGCCCCGAGGTGACCGCTTGCATCGCAGGCTGCTTTGAGGAAGGTGTTAAGGTATTCCACGGCTGCAACAACTCGTGGTATCTCTTCTCCGAGGGAATGTCCTGGAACCCTTGGTATCCCTCCAAGACGCAGTCCATGCGCCCCGCAAAGAACGAGGACGATTGGGCGGGCGTTGTTGCGCTTCCTCACTTGAGCCGAGACCTCGTGCTCAGCTACGAGGGAAGAAACGACTTCTACGCAAGTCACCCCGGTAACATTCAGCGCGCGCTGGCAAACGACGGCAGAATTCATGAATATGACTTCAACCTGACCGACCAGTACCGCATGCAGGAGGATTTTAACGACGGATTCTCCTATTATCAGATCAACGTCAGCCCTTGGTGGCTCCACAACAGCATCAACGTGGTCGACCCCGATGAGGTCACCCGCGCGCTGTACCGCGAGACCTTGGAATACATGGTTCAGCTCCGCGATGAAGGAAATCTTGTGGATATGCACATCAGCGAGTTCGCGGATTACTATATGAAGAACGTTCCGATCGGCTCGACCGACGTTGCCGTGGGTAAGGATATCCTTTACGGCTCCGGCAAGCACTATTTCTGGATCTGCAATTCGGATTACCGCGTGCTGATCGATACCTTCCAGGGTGGCTCGATCGGCGACCTGCGTCCTTACATCGGTGAATACGCATCCTTCACGGGTCCCGAGTCTCCGTCGCTGACGATGAACTCTTATCCCTACCTGATCCAGTCCCAGTACCGTACGGGTACGAAGAACCACTGCTTTGACGGCTCGCGCACGACGGTATACGTCAAGCACGCAGGCGAGGCGTTGGATATGTGCTTCTATCCCTCCAAGGTCGAGGACGTCAAGAAGGGAAGCGAGCTGACAACGCTGACGCTGGCTCCCGTGACGTTGACCTTCAAGGATGGCTTGACGGTGAAGATGCAGACGGTCTACCGCTTCCTCAAGGACGGTGAGATCGAGGTTATGCGTAAGATCCTTGAAAAATCCGACGCAAGCGCCGAGATCGAGCTTCAGGAATACGTCAAGGCTTGCTACGGCTTTACCGAATATCCCGAGAATATGAAGGGCATCGGTCTGTTCATCGACGGAAAACAGGTGCATTCCTATGATTACAGCGCAAAGACCTTTGCGTGCGACAAGGCAAACGAGGTCAGCGCGACCGTTCCCGCGATCCATACCGAGATCGCGCTTGCCGCGAAGAGTCGCAAGCCCGAGTCCGTTTCGATCGAGGACGGACATCTGTTCACACCGTTCTACGTATTGAAGGTGAATTACACGCTTTCCAATGAGGAAAAGGAGGTCGTAACATGTCTGAAGTTAAAGAAAATATAATCTATAAATGTCCTGCTTGCTTCTGTACGCTCAACGACGTGATCATCGACCGCGATGCCGACGGGATCTACCGTTGCATGAAGTGCGGCTACAATGACACACATGAGGGACTCATGACCAAGTATGCGGAGTTCCGTTCGCGCTATAAGCTCAAGGCGACCAGAATCACGCTCGAGGATCAAAGAAAAATGTAAATCAAAAACACGGAAAGTCATCCGACTTTCCGTGTTTTTTGGTGCTT
>JAZNXP010000012.1:0-4226 GCA_045593965.1 Eubacteriales bacterium
CGGATATCCACGCCGTCGATGCTGATATTTCCTTCGTCCACATCATACATTCGCATGATCAAATTGATCATGGTGGACTTACCCGTTCCCGATTTTCCGACCAAACCGATGAATTCCCCGGGGTTGATATGAAGATCGATGTCGTGAAGGACCTCGTCCGCATCGTCATATCCGAACGAAACGTGATTGATGTCGATGCGACCTTCCAGATCTGTCAGGTTCCGGTCGTTTTTATTTGTGATCTCGACTGTTTCATCCATGATCTCAAATACACGGTTGAGGGACGTCATCATCTGCATGAAATTACGCGGAAAATTCATCAGTGCCGACAACGGCGCAAGCAGCATTCCCGCATATGAGGAAAACTGGGACATTTCGCCGGGGGTCATCTTTCCGTCCAACATTTTCTGACCGACATAGAACAAAAGAAAGAATTCTCCCACGCCCATCAAAAATTGTAGCATCGGCATCAGCAATGCCCATGCGCGTTCCTGCCTCAATTGCGCATCACGCTCCTGCGCGGAGATCTCGAGGAAGCGTTCCTCTTCCTGTTCTTCTCTTCCGTACGCCTTCACAACGCGAATGCCCGAGAAAATATCGTGAAGCACGGCACTTCCTTTGGAATTCAGCTCCCAGCTTCGGTGGAACATCGCGCGCATAAAGCTCCAGAAAAGCTTAAACGCCAATGCGACCAACGGTGTGGGAACAATGACCAGAAGTGCCAAACGCCAGTCATAGACCAATAACACGATTCCGATCGCACCTAAAACCAAGAGCTGCTCCAAAAGATTGGGGAGCTGATTGATCAGAAAATTCTTGATCTGATTGGTATCTCCGTTGACGCGCTTCATCAGCTCTCCCGATGTGCGGTTGGCGATCTTTGCGATCGAAAGCTCCTGTATCTTCCGAAACACCATATCACGTAAACGCAGAACGAGATTGTTTCCGCCGATCGTGAGAAAGTATCCGCGTAGGATACCGATTCCGCGTCTCAAAAGCGTCGTCAGGAACAAGGATGCGATCACACCGATGAAGCCCCAAACATAAATGTTTCCGCTTGTATTCTGAATGTAATCGTCCACCAGAACACGGTTGATATACGGAACGGCAAGTCCTATGGCGGTCGTTGCGAAAAACAGGATGACCGTTGCGATGATATATTTCAATTCTTTTTTTGCAAGCGAAAGCAAACGGCGGAGTGCTTTCTTTTTGGAAGTACAGCGCGGACAAACCGTGGATCCTCTTGGATAAGGACGTCCGCACTTGGGGCAAATTTTGCCCGAGCTTCCCGTGATCCTTGAAAAATCAAGATCATGATAACGCAAATAATGTGTTACACATTTGGTAAAATGCGCAAGAGAAACCTGATAACGACTGTCCGCACGCGCAAAGCAAACCGACTCTCCGTCACTTTTTCGAACGTAGTGGACAAACACGCATCCAACGCCTACGACGGTTTTGATCGCTTCAATGTTCTCGATCGGCTCGCAAAGCGTGAGCGTTTCGTCCACGTAAACACGCAATTCATGCAGATACATCGCGATCAACGTTTTGTTCTGCTTTTGCGGATCGTTTACGTCCAGATTTGCGGCGGCAAGTGAGACCAGATCACATTCTTTTACGTCGGGATCTGTTTTTTTCAAAGCATTGAGTAAGCTTTGATTGATCTTTCCCATAGTCAGCTCCTTCAGAGATACAGCTCGATCTTCTTATAACTCTTCCGATCAAGCGCGCCGATATCGGGGATCTCGAAGCGGTTGCCGTCCACATCCATCATGATCAAGCTGTTTTCTCCCGATCGCATAATGCTTCGGTAGGTATCCCGCAAGGTGAAATTGATCTCCCCTTCTTCGGTTTTTGCCTTCCAATAAGAGAAGCCGTAGCGTTCCTTCACCTTCAGTATCTGCTTGATTACGGGCGCATAATACCGACGCTTCAGCTCGGTGACCAAGGACTCTTTGCTTTCTTCTTCAAAATCCTCGATGCTTCGGATCAATCCGACCTCATTCTCATCCTCATCGAGCACCGAAATGAATTCCCATTGCAATTCAAACGGGAAAGCGCGGCAAAGCTTGACGCGAATCTCCCTGTCCTCTTGCTTGAGGAATAAAAATCCGTTTCTGAAGAAAAAGGATGCGTTGCTTTTATGTAACCAAACGGTGACTGAGATCTCAGCCAGCGTTTTCTCACCGTCAAGCGGCTTTTTTCCCCTCGGTCTCTTACCGTACGGAGACGTCATTGCATGATCCATCGTTTTTCTCCTTTCCCTCAGTCGCGAATTCCCGCGCTCTTGAGCGCTTCTTCTTGTAATGTATAAAGCTTTTTATAAATACCATCCTCTTTTTCCAGCAAGGATTCATGCGTGCCTCGCTCGGCGACCTTACCGTGCTCGATCACAACGAGCTCGTCCGCATCGCGCAAGGTGGAAAGTCGGTGAGCGATCATGATCGTGGTCTTTCCCTTGATCAGCTCCGACAATGCCTCCTGGATCCTTCGCTCGGTTTCGGTATCCATTGCGGCAGTTGCTTCATCAAGGATCAGGATCTTCGGATCCTTCAGAATTGCACGGGCGATAGACACTCTTTGACGTTCTCCTCCCGAGAGATCCTGATAGCCAAAGCCAACGCGCGTGTGGTACGCATCGGGCATTTTCATAATGAAATCATGTGCGCCTGCTGCCTTGGAAGCAGCAACAACCTCTTCAAAGGTCGCATCGGGGCGCGCATAACGAATATTCTCCAATATCGTTCCCATGAACAGATACGTCTCCTGGGAAACAATGGCGACGTTTTGGTGCAAGGACTTGAATGAAAGATCCTTGATCGGATACCCACCCACGCGGATCTCACCCTCGTCCGTATCGTAAAGACGCATCAAAAGATTTGCAAGCGTGCTTTTTCCCGCTCCCGTGTGTCCGACGATTCCCAAAATATGTCCGTCGGGAACCTCGAAGGAAATATCGTCGATGATCCGTTTTCCCTTCTGATAAGAGAAGGAAACGTGCGAAAATTCGACCGTACCGCCAAGAGTATCGGGAGAGATCGCATCTGCCTTTTCGCTGACGTCGGGCTCCGCATCCATGATCTCAAAAAGGCGTTGAATGGCGTTGGTACAGTCTGCGCTCCAGTTGATGAAATCAACGAAGAATTCAAGCGGAGAAAACACCATGTTCATATATGCGATGAAGGTCAGAAGCAGACCGTACGTCAGATCTGTGTTTCCTTGAATGACCATCCATCCGCCGACGCCCCAAGCGATAATGTTGCCAAGATAAAGGATCATGTTCGCCATCGGCCATGCGGAGTTGTTGAAGAGCGCAAGTCGCTTATCGCTCTCGCCCATATCCTTGTTTCTGCCTGCAAAGCGTTTGATCTCCACTTCTTCCTTGGAAAAGGCTTTGACAACGCGCATACCCGAGAAAACATCCGAGAGAAAGGCGTTGAGCTGCCTGGAGCTTGCGTAACGCTTGGAATGCAGATGCCGCTCGCGGCGGAACATCCACACCAAAAGCAGTAAAAATCCGGGAACGGTCAAGAGCACGAGCAATGCAAGCAAAGGTGAGATGCAAAACATCAGCACCACCAGAACGATGACCTGTACCGCGCTGACAAGCAAATACGGCAAGCCGTCGCAGAAGAAATAATAGATCGTGTTGGCGTCCTCATTCACCTGTGTCATCAGTCCGCCCGTCTGACGTCCCGTAAAGAAACGCAAGGAAAGCCTCTTGATCGACGAAAAGATCGTCTTTTTCAGCTCAAAGATCATTTTGGGAGCGATCACCGCCGCTACCATGTTGTTGACGATCTTTGCAACCAGATTGATCAGCTTTACGCCGACGATCAGGAAGATCGCAAGCAGAAGCTGTCCCGCAAATTCTCCTGTTCCGAAGATGACTTCATCATAGAAAAATCCGCTTGAAAGATAGGGTGCTACGATTCCTGCCGCGGTCACAAGCGCCAAGGACAATACCAATAGGATCAAAAATCCGCGATAGCGTAAAAAGAACGAGGAAAAGCGAAGGAAGAGCTTCCCCTTCTCCATACAGTGCGGACAGATTGGACGGTTGCTGTCGGGATACCGCATTCCACACTTGGGACACCGCTTGCTGGCGGGGTCATTCTTGGGATCGATTTCAAGTTCCTCACCCTTGGAAATCTTCTCCGCGTATTTGGCAAAGAGCAACATGGATTCCTTGCAGAAATTGGTAAAGCAAGCCAAAAAGACAG
>JAZNXP010000013.1:0-5736 GCA_045593965.1 Eubacteriales bacterium
CCGTTTTTTCCGCAGCACCGTTCAGATCGTAATGCGCGAGGAGGTGATCTGCCGAGGTGTCGATTGCCGTCATATCCGCCTTGATCTCATCCGCGGTTCTGATATCGGAATACACCGTGACGGAACGGATGCTTCCCTTGAAATAATCTCTGTTCGCGGGGATCTGCGTGCCGCCGATCGCCATGGGAAGAGATGCCGCCAGCGGGTGAAAATCAACAGCGACCGCCAGGGTCTGTACTGCTTCACCGTTGAGGTAGCAGGTCGCCTGCTTCTTTGCCGCATCAAACGTGATCGCCAGATGCTTCCATTCACTTCCTCTGACGTCCACCTGCGTAAACATAAGATCCTTCGTAGCCTTGTCGCTTCCGTAATACTTCAGGCGCGGAGTACCGCTGCCTGCAATGCCGAACTGAATATGATAATTGTCAAGTCCCTCGTTGGCGATGATACCGCCGCCGTCCGAAGCGACCGATTCGGGCAATTTGATCCAAGCCTCATACGTCTTGGGTGCCGTCTCGAATTTTTTCTCAATGCGATAAACGGTATTGCTATCAAAGCTCAATCCGTCCTCTGCTTGGGCGACGGTCGAGAATGAAAAAGTCGACAGAAGCATGATCAGCGCCAATGCTGCCACGAGCAGTTTTTTCAGTTTCATATTGGTCCCTCCTGAAAGTTTTTTACGGTGTCTGCAACATTATGATATCATAATTTCAATCGGATTACCATTGTAAAAATCGAAATAAATATTGCAAAAATCGATTTTTCAAAGAGGAAGAGAGTGCTGCATTTTAAAAGGGATGCTTCAAAAGATACGACATATTTTTTACTCTGCACTTACTCAAAAAAGCCGCCAAGAGCTTCATACGTTTGCTCTTGGCGCTTCATTATATCCATTTGGATGAGTTCAGAAGCTATCCGAGGATGTTTCGATATGATCTTCCCCTGCTTCTCTTTGATTTTCTAAATGTGCCTTGTATTTTCGCGCCACTCCGTCATCCGCGGAGCAGGTCGATCCGCGCTTGATGGTATCGTAACCGAAGCGCGTGCGAATGGAGTCGATCGCCCGATCCACGCGGCGTGCGCGTTCCTTATCCTCATCGGGAAAGAGCGAGATCTGCTGCTCCTCGTCCTTTGAAATGCTTGTCAGAGCCAATCCCAGCAACCGAAGCGGCGTTTTCCTGTCCCAAAGCTCGGAAAACAGCAGCTTGGAGATTTCGAACACCTCTGAGGTGATGTCGGTTGCCTCGGTCAGCTTTTTCTGATGCGACCGATCCCTGAAATCGTTCCCTCTGATCGTTACGGAAACGCAATACGCCTTCACGCCGTCCGCACGCATTCTTGAAGTCACGCTGTCGGCAAGCGCAAGCAAAATGCGGTGCGCATCCTCAAAGGTGGTCACGTCCTTCGCCAGCGTTGTGGAATTGCTGTATCCCTTTGCCTCCTCGGGCTCTGCCAACACGGGGCTATCATCCTCTCCGTTTGCAAATCGGTGCAGCTGCTCGCCCATTTTGATCCCCACCAATGCTTGGATAACGGAAAGCTCCATGTTTGCCAGCTCTCCGACCGTACGGACATACGCACGCTCCAGACGCTGCGCGGTGGATCCGCCGACGGAAAACAGCTCTCTTACGGGAAGCGGCCAGAGCTTGCGCTCGATCTCGTCCCGAAACAGCGTATGCACCTTATCGGGCTTTTCAAAATCGCTCGCCATTTTTGCAAGAAGCTTATTCGGGCCGATGCCCACGTTGACGGTAAAGCCGAGCGTATCCCGAATTTCATCCTTGATCGTGTTTGCGATTCGGATCGGGTCGGGATAAAGCTTTGACGTCCCGCTCATATCCAAAAAGCACTCGTCAATCGAATACTTTTCCACCACGGGCGCGTATTTGCGGCAAATATTCATAAACGCCTTGGAATTCTTTTCGTAAAGCGAAAAATTGGGAGATGCAAGCACGAGAGACGGACATTTTCGCAACGCCATCGCGATCGGCTCCCCTGTTTTGACACCGTACCGCTTGGCGGGAATGGACTTTGCCAGAATGACACCGCGACGCGCTTCTCTGTCGCCGCCGATCGCGGATGGGATCAGACGGAGGTCGTCCTTTCCCTCCGACACGCGCTTTGCCGCCTCCCATGAAAGAAATGCGCTATTGACATCAATGTGAAATATCAGACGTTCCATTTTCACATTCCTTCCATACGTATTTTTAAGTTCTTTTGAGTTTTTTAAAATCAAATCGGAGCAAAGTACCCTGCTCTCAAAGCATTCTGATCATAATTCCGCCTTCATCCGCAAATCCGATCGCTCTCAAATATTGGTTGTGCTCCTTTGTTCCGACCGATGCCGTAAGCATTTGTATGCCCTCTTCCTTCAAGCAGGCGAACAAAAATTTTCCGACGGAAAGATCCCTGTATTTCGGAATGGCGTAATCCAACTCGATTCGGAAGGTATCCTCCGATCTCGTGCCTACCAGCATACCGACGACCTCGCTCTCCACCCATATCAGATGAATCTCGGTATTCTCATGGACCGTGAGCGAATAGCTCGGAAAATATTTTTTGATATCCTTACCGTAGCAATTCAAAAAATACGCCACGCTTTCCTCATCCGCATTCGCCCTGACGTGGCCGAACGTGTATTTGTGTCTCGATTCCTTGATCAACTGAAACAAATTCACCCCGATCAGGCAAACGTTCAGCGCAACCACGGGCCATGCATGGCTGAACGCAGAATAGATCGCACTGATGACAGATCCGCAGATGTTGATCAAGCGAAGCTTCGTCACGGACGTCATCGTCATGGAAAAGATCACAAGCGCAGTTCCGATGTAGCCAAAGATCTCCATATAAAGGTTCATAATCAATTTTTCCTTTCCACCGACTGTCAAAAAAGCAAAAAAGCTGACAACACGGTTGTAAAAAACCGGTAGTCAACCATTCTCGGCGGTTGGTAGAAACGCTTGCCCGTATCGCAAGACTATACCTATACAAGAAAATTATAGCAAACTTTGCCCTCTCTGTCAATCCTTTTCAAAAAACTTTTATATTTCTTTATAATATGAATTGCATTTTCAAAAAAAATATGCTATAATGTCAAAGTGTGTAAAAAGAATCCCATGAAAGGGGTGAAATTATGATATTCGGAAAGCATATCAACCGATATTATGTCAAGTACGGGCTTTGGCTCCTCCTCGGCATCGCGACGCTTTTTATGATCGACTACGTGCAGCTCATCATTCCCAATCTCTATCAGATGTTCATCAACGGCATGAACAACGGCACGGTCGAGATCGACGGTGTCACCGT
Source organism: Eubacteriales bacterium (assembly GCA_045593965.1). Classification (GTDB taxonomy): domain Bacteria; phylum Bacillota; class Clostridia; order Oscillospirales; family CAG-272; genus UMGS1865. Next base: position 3,307 of record JAZNXP010000013.1, read on the forward strand.
TCCCTTTGATATGAATTTTCTTCTTGATCGGATCTGCATGCCCATGATCTGGATCATTCTCTGCATGGCGGTGGGACGCTTCTTCTGGCGCATCTGCTTCTTCGGCTCCGCGATCAAGCTGGAAACAGACCTTCGCAACCGTATGTTCGCTCATGCAAAGGAGCTCTCGGTGCAGTATTATCACGAGAACAAGGTTGGAAACCTGATGAGTTTGTTCACCAATGACCTTGAAACCGTTCAGGACTGCTTCGGTTCGGGCGTACTGATGCTCTTTGACGCATTGCTCCTTGGCGGAATGGCGATCGTCAAAATGTGGAATATGGATCCCATTATGACCGCCCTCTCGCTGATCCCCATGCTGCTTCTGTTGGGTTCAAGTGCTGTCATCGGCAAATATATGATGAAAAAATGGGAGATCCGCCAGGAAGCCTTCTCCAAGCTTTCGGATTTCTCGCAGGAAAGCTTTTCGGGCATCGCCGTGATCAAGGCGTTCGTCAAGGAAGGCAAAGAGCTTTTGGCGTTCAAGCAGCTCAACAAGGAAAACGAAAAAGCCAATGTTGACTTCACCCGTGCCTCCGTCCTTTTGAGAATTCTGGTGACCTTATTCGTGGAGTCGGTCGTTTGTGTTATCCTCGGATACGGCGGATACCTGGTACATAACGGTGTGTTCAACGCAGGTGAGCTGATGGAATTCATCGGCTATTTTACGACCACGGTATGGCCCATCATGGCTGTTTCCGAGCTGATCGACATGACCTCACGCGGCAAGGCGTCGCTCAACCGCATCAGTGAGCTTCTGGACGCTACCGTGGACGTCAAGGACCGTGACGGCGTTGAAGAAATCGCCGACATCAAGGGCGAAATTCAGTTCAAGGATCTGACCTTCCGCTATCCCTCTTCCGACAGAGACGCGCTGAAGAATGTCTCCTTCACGATCCGCGCGGGTGAAAACGTGGGATTGGTCGGCAGAACGGGATCGGGAAAAACGACCGTTGTGGATCTGATCCTTCGCACCTACAACGTCCCCGACGGTACCGTGCTGATCGACGGACACGACGTGAATACCATCCCGATCAAGCAGGTCCGCAAGAGCTGCGCTTACGTTCCCCAAGACAATTTCCTGTTCAGCGATACGATCGCAAGCAATATTGCCTTCGGTGCGGAAAGTGCGGACACGACGGCAGTGAAGAATGCTGCGATGCTCGCCGACGTGGATGACAACATCGAGGAATTCCAAGACAAATACGAAACCGTTCTCGGAGAGCGCGGCGTGACCGTTTCGGGCGGACAAAAGCAGCGCATTTCCATTGCGCGAGCATTGATGAAGGATGCTCCCATTCTCATTCTTGACGACTCCGTATCGGCAGTTGACACCAGGACCGAAAAGACCATTCTTGAGAATTTGCGTAAGACACGCCAAGGACGCACGACCATTCTCATCGCGCACCGAATCTCCACCATTGAAAAGATGGACAAGATTCTCTTCCTTGACGACGGCACGGTCATTGCCGTCGGCACACACGACGAGCTCTATCGCAACTGTCCCTCCTATCGCAGAATGGTCGATCTGCAAAAGCTTGAAGAAGAAGGAGGCGAAAACCAAAATGCGTGAGTATTTCCCTCTTCTGATCGTAGGCGCGATCATCGGCACGTTCTCTCTCTGCTTCGTGGTCGCCTACGCCCTCATGAAAAACAAAAAGGAAGCTATCGGCTTTGACCGCAACATGAAGGACAGTGAGATCATCCTGCGTCTGCTCAAATACGCAAGACCGCATTTGAAAGCATTCATCGCGGTATTCTTCATCATGCTCCTATCGATTGCATACGATCTGGTTTCTCCCTTGATCGTCGGTTACATCGAGGAAATGATCAAAACCGACTTTGAGCTGACACCTCTGTTCCTCTCGGTTGCAGGATATGCGGGCATTCTGATCGTTTCCATGATCTCGACCTACATCCAATCCATTCTCCTGCAAAAAACGGGACAAAAGATCCTTTCCTCTATGCGTGAGGATATTTTCACTCATATCGAAGCGCTTTCCCACGATCAGCTTCATCAAATGCCTGTGGGCAAGCTCGTAACAAGAGTTACAAACGATACCAACGCCATTTCCATGATGTTTACCAACACGCTTGTGACAATGGTCAAAAACGTCTTTGTGATCTTCGGCGTACTGGGCGCGATGCTCATTCTCAATTATGCGCTCACCCTCATGGTACTCTGCTTCGTTCCCTTCGTTATTCTCTTTACGGTAATCTTCCGCAAATTCGCGCGTAAGGCTTACCGCAAGGTCAAGGACGGAACAACCGACATCAACACCTATCTTTCCGAGAATCTCTCGGGCATGAAGATCACGCAGATCTTCAACCGTGAGGATCGCAAGATGACCGACTTTCTGGACAAGAGCAATAAGCTCAAGAAAGCAAAGC
>JAZNXP010000014.1:0-8230 GCA_045593965.1 Eubacteriales bacterium
CTGCTTCTGTACGCTCTTATATTCGTCGTAAAATCTGTAATACGGACAGGAACGCGTGTGTCCCGCAAGGAAGCGTGCCATTTCGTCCTCGTCAAGATTGAGCTGGCAGGCATAAGTGTCGTAGTCCTCGTCATAATCATAAAACACACAGCTTTCGCAAGGACCTGACGTAACCGTTTTATGTTCACTCATCATCGTGTCTCCTTTGGGACTTCTTTGCTTGTATTATACCGAAAAGATGAGGAAAAGTAAATAGAATTTGAAAAAAATCCCGATTTTTTTCATTTGAAACGATTTATTTACAAAAAAGTGTTTACAAAAAGATGTTTTTGTAGTAAAATAAAAAGGAAGTAATTGAATCTTTGCAAAGGGAGACATTGTATATGAGTACACCGAAGTATAAACGTGTATTGCTCAAGCTTTCCGGTGAGGCACTTTCCTCCGAGGAAGCGGGAATTCTGGACTTTGATTTTATTGCTGTTGTCGCGCAACAGATCAAAAAATGCGTGGATGCGGGCGTGCAGGTAGCCGTGCTTGTGGGTGCGGGCAATATCTGGCGCGGCAGACAGGGAACGGGTATGGAGCGTTGCCGTGCCGACCACATGGGAATGCTTGCGACCACCATCAATTCCTTGGCTCTGCAGGATGTTTTTCTGCGACAGGGCTTGGACGCAAAGGTCATGACAGCAATGGAGGTCAAGTCGTTTGCCGATTTCTATACCTCGCGTGACGCGATCGCCGCACTGAATGCGGGCAAGGTCGTGATCCTTGGCGGCGGATCAGGACTTCCGTTCTTCTCCACCGACACCGCGGCGGCTCTCCGCGCGGCTGAGATCGAGGCGGATTGCCTGCTGATGGCGAAGAATATCGACGCGATCTACAGTGCGGATCCCAAGAAGGATCCCAATGCCGTGCGCTATAGCGATCTGACCTACCGTGAGGTCGTTGATCAGAATTTGCGCGCGATGGATATGACCTCCACAATCCTTTGCATGGATAATGACATCACCTCCTATGCCTTCGGTCTTGCGGATCCCGAGAATATCTACAAGGCGGTCATGGGAGAAGCGGTCGGAACCGCAATTCACAATTGAAATGAAAGCAATCAGAAAATACATCGAAAGGAAGCTGTGCTGCGGCACAGAAGGAAATCAATTATGAAGTTTAACACCAAAGACACCGAAGAAAGAATGCAAAAAAGCGTAAACGCTTACGCAAGCAACCTCTCCACCATCAGAGCGAGCCAGGCAAATACCGCGATCGTATCCAAGGTGACGTTTGAATACTACGGCGCTCCCACGAAGCTGACGGACATGGCATCCGTGGCAGTCACCGACCCCAAGACGCTGACCATTTCTCCCTATGACCGTTCCACGCTCAAGGCAATGGTCAAGGCGATCCTTGCATCCGACATCGGCATTACCCCCATGGATGACGGCTCCGTGATCCGTCTGATCTTCCCGCCCTTGACGCAGGAGCACCGTAAGGAGCTGGCAAAGCAGATCCAGAAGATGGGTGAGGAAGCGCGCGTGGCGATCCGCAACATCCGCAGAGATGCCAACGATACGATCAAGAAGATGAAGAAGGACGGAGAAATGACCGAGGATGAGCAGAAGGCAAGCGAGAAATCCGTTCAGGATCTGACCGACCGTTACATTAAGGAAGTTGACTCCATTACCACTGCAAAGGATAAGGAGATCATGCAGCTTTGATCCAATGACCGAGGGTGTCGCAAATGGCTTTGCGGCACCCTTGTCGGGACTAAAGCACTTTCTGTTCCCCCAAAAAAGAGGGATATTTTTTGAAGAATAAGCGGAGAAGGATCATGTTTTGGAAGAAGAAAACGCAGGAGACAGAAAAGGTAAAGGTCGATGAGCGGCTGCAGCATATTGCCTTCATTATGGACGGAAACGGACGTTGGGCGCAAAAGAGAGGTATGCCGCGAGAGTTTGGACATTCCCACGGTGCGGCGACCTTCAAGAAGGTCGGACGCTACTGTGAGAGCATCGGCTTGAAATATATGACGGTTTATGCCTTTTCTACGGAAAATTGGAAGCGTCCAAAGAAGGAAGTTGATACGATTATGCAGATCTTCGATGAATACATCGAGGAATGCTTCCTTGAAATGGAGGATGACAACGTCCATTTCCGTTTTATCGGAAATCTGAATATCTTTCCCGAGTCCTTGCGTGAGAAGATGGATAAGATCGACCGCGAGACCGCGCATAAGCCGTTTATTCTCAATATCGCCGTCAATTACGGCGGTCGCGAGGAGATTGCGCACGCCTTCAACGAGCTTGCGAAGCAAGGGAAAACCGAGATCACCGAGGAAGACATCGGAAAGAATCTCTACACGGGAACCTGTCCCGATCCCGATCTGATCGTCCGTACGGGCGGAGATCTTCGCACCTCTAACTTTTTGCTGTGGCAGTCTGCCTATGCGGAATACTATTTTACGGACGTTCTGTGGCCCGATTATTCCTCAAAGGACGTTGATGAAGCTGTCAGAGCATTTTATTCAAGAAAACGCCGTTATGGTGGAGTATGAGCCGAAAGGTGTTTGATCTATGAAACAGAGAATTTTAACGGCGATCGTATCCATTGCCATTTTGCTTCCCGTACTGATCTTTGCGGATTATATTGTATTGGCGATCGCGATTGGAATTTGCACGGTAATCGCGCTTTATGAGATCTTCAAATGCATTGGGATCGTAAAAGCGTACGTGATCACCGTACCGTTCTATCTTTTGGGATTGGGACTTCCGATCTTGATCGAATTTAACGTTGCGGATCACATTTTGTTGATGTTTTCCACGTCGGCGTTTTGCCTTCTGTATCTGTTTGTCATTCTGGTATTCTCCAAGGGAAAATATCCATTGTCGCAGATCGGAATTTCCTTTTTCACCGCGCTTTATATTATCTTCGGCTTCTGTGGCATTCTTGCCGTGCACGATCATGCCGAGGGCGGAGAATACGTATATCTGATCGTCTTTATCGGAGCATGGATCACGGACATCTTCGCGTATTTTTGCGGAATGCTGTTCGGAAGAGGCGGAAAGCATAAGCTCATTCCCGAGATCAGTCCCAAAAAGACTGTCGAGGGTGCGATCGGTGGCGTGGTGTTCTGCATTCTCGCGACCGTTGCGTTCGGCTTTGTTGTGGAGGCGATCGAGAAGGACTTCCGAGCAAATTTCTGGGCGTTGGCGATCGGGGGCTTGCTGATCTCCATTGTCGCGCAGATCGGGGATCTTGCGATGTCCGCGGTGAAGCGTACATATGGGATCAAGGACTTTGGAACGCTTTTCCCGGGACACGGAGGAATGCTGGACCGTTTCGATTCGGTCATTGCGGTTTCCGTCAGCCTTTATGCGCTTTCAACCTTCGTAAACTTCTTTGAGGTGGTATAACATGGAACATCGTACGCAGTATCCGTCCATGACGATCCTGGGCTCCACGGGCTCTGTGGGTGAGCAGGCAATGGACGTTGCGTTGAAAAATCATATTCGGGTAAACGCGCTGTGCGCAAACAAGAACGCGGCGCGTGTGGAGGAGCAGGCAAGAATGCTCGGCGTACGCGCTTGCGCGATGGCGGATGAACAGGCAGCAAGAGAATTGAAGCTTCGTCTTGCCGATACAAGCATCCAGATTTTTGCAGGCACGGACGGCATTTGTCAAATGATCGGAGAGGACTATGACAAGAATGAGGTCGTGGTCAATTCCGTCATCGGAGAAGCGGGCTTGCGTCCCACGCTTGCGACGCTACAGGCGGGGAAGAAGCTTGCCCTTGCCAATAAGGAATCTCTCGTTTGCGCGGGAGAATTCGTCATGAAGCTGGCACGGGAAAAGAATTTGGAAATTCTGCCCGTTGACAGCGAGCACAGTGCGATTTTCCAATGCTTGCGCAGCGGAGAAAAGAAAGAGATCAAGCGCATTTTGCTGACTGCGTCGGGCGGTCCGTTTTACGGACAGACGCGTGAACAGTTGAAGGACATTACCGTGGAGCGCGCGTTGGCACATCCCACGTGGAATATGGGCGCGAAGATCACGATTGACAGCGCGACCCTGATGAACAAGGGCTTTGAGGTGATCGAGGCGGTGCATCTGTTTGACGTTGCCCCCGATCAGATCGAGGTTTTGGTTCATCGGGAGAGCATCATGCATTCCGCGATCGAATATACGGACAATAGCGTGATCGCGCAGATGTCGGTCCCCGATATGCGTCTTTGCGTGCAGTATGCGCTGACGCATCCGCACCGTACCGAAGCAACCATTGAGCAGTTGGATCTGACGAAGGTCGGAAAAATGACCTTTGCGCATCCCGATACGGATACCTTTGTATTGCTGAAGCTTGCTCTGGAAGCGATCGCAAAGGGCGGCGCGGTTCCTGCCGTTCTGAATGCGGCGAATGAGATCGCGGTCGGCGCGTTTCTGAAGAAGCAGCTGACCTTCACGGGCATTTTTGACGTTGTGACCGAAACGGTACAGGCGTTAGCCGACGCGCAGAGCAGCTCGTCCCTTGATGACGTCTTTGCATTTGACTCCGCAGCAAGAACGCTTGCAACAGAAAAACTGAATCGGAGAGCAGCGGTTCTCTGATTTTCTCGGAGGAATGAATTTTGAGTATTTTATATATCCTTCTTGCCATTCTTGTGTTTGGAATTCTGATCTTCATTCACGAGCTTGGGCATTTTATCGTCGCTCGACTTTGCGGTGTGACCGTTCTGGAATTTGCCATCGGCATGGGACCGAAGATCTTCTCGATCAAGTCCAAGAAGAGCGGTACGGCATATTCCTTGCGCTGCATTCCGATCGGCGGCTTTGTCAGCATGCTGGGAGAGGACGGAATGGAAGCCGTTCAGGGAAGCTCCGAAGGGAATGCGGAAAAGGAAGAAAACAACGAACAGATCTCGCAGGACACCGACTCCGCAAACAGCGAAGAGCTGACCGAAAACGTGGAAAAGGATCCTCACGCATATTGCAATCAGAGCGTATGGAAGCGCATTCTGATCTCGATTGCGGGACCCGCGATGAACGTGATCCTTGGTTTTTTGTTGATGCTGGTGGTCGTGATCTCTTCGGGACACGCGGCACTCGGAACAACCGAGATCGCGGGATTTTACGTTTCTTATGTTGGCACGGAAGAATACCAGGGACTGAAGCCGAATGACGTTCTTTATTCGGTTGGCTCCGAGGAGCAGGAGGATCGTATTCTTTCATTTGAACAGTTTGTCGGCTTGATCGAAAAGGACGAGGACGGCATCGTGGATCTTTACGTCCAGCGTAAGGACGAGGAGCTTCAGACCTCTGATATCGTATGTGTGCCGAACGTCGTTTTGGATGCAGAGGGCGCAAGAGATCCGAATCACTTCAAAATGGCGCAAAGCGAAAGTGCGGGCTTGCGCGTTTACGATCAGGTGCTCAAGGTCAATTCCACTTCCGTGCATACGCACAACGAACTGTTTTACGAGATCATGCATCAAGGTGACAGACCGATGATCTTTACGGTCCTTCGCGACGGAGAGAAGCATGAGATCGAGATCACCGTCCGTCAGGTTGAGGAACAGGGAACCGTAGTGGGCGAGATGGATTTTATCATCTTCCGTGAAGCAAGCTTTGACGTTCCGACCGTATTGAAGCATACGTGGTTCCGTTCCTGCTCAACCGTCAAGATGGTGTTCGATTCGCTGAAGGGGCTGATCACGGGACGTTACGGCCTGGCATCGGTTTCGGGCCCCGTCGGCATTACAAAGACGATCTCCAATGCGGCAAAGATGGGAATTGTCAACTTGCTGTATCTTGTAACGGTCATTTCAATCAACCTCGGCGTGATGAATCTCTTGCCCATCCCCGCACTGGACGGTGGACATTTGTTGCTCTACGTCATCGAGCTGATCCGCCGCAAGCCCATTAAGCGAGAGCTTGAGGGACTGATCAATCTGATCGGTCTTATTCTGATGCTGGGGCTGATGGTCATCATTGCAATAAAGGATATTATATCATTATGAATTATAACGAAATCAGACGAAAAAGCAGAGAGGTTCGCATAGGCAACGTCTATCTTGGAGGCAAGCATCCCATTGCGATCCAATCCATGACAAATACCGATACGCTTGACGCCGTGGCGACCGTGGCGCAGATCAAGGCGATGGAGGAGAAGGGCTGCAATATTGTCCGTATCTCCGTTCCAACCTTGGAGGCTGCCGATACCGTGATCGCCATTAAGGAGGCGGGCATCCGCATTCCGATCGTTGCGGACATTCATTTTGATTACCGTATCGCGCTTCGTTGCGCGGAATTGGGATTCGATAAGATCCGTATCAATCCGGGCAATATCGGAGACGATGACCGTGTGCGTGCGGTTTGTGATGCATGCAAGGCAAAGCATATTCCGATCCGCATCGGTGTGAACAGCGGATCTCTTGAAAAGCATATTTTGGCAAAATACGGTGCTCCGACTCCCGAAGCACTGTGCGAAAGCGCGCTCTATCATGCGGCGTTGCTTGAAAAATTCGATTTTTGGGATACCGTGATCTCGATCAAGGCATCCACCGTTCCCGACATGATCCGTGCCACGCGGCTCTTGGCGCAGAAATGTGAGTATTCCTTGCATCTCGGCGTGACCGAGGCGGGTGGAGGAAATCGCGGAATGATCAAGAGTGCCGTCGGTATCGGTTCTCTCCTTTGCGACGGCATCGGAGATACGGTTCGCGTATCCTTGACCGATGATCCCATCGAGGAGATCGGTGCAGCAAAGCAGATCCTGCGCGCGGTGGGAATTGAGGGACAAAGTGGCATGGATATTGTCAGCTGTCCCACCTGCTCACGAACGAAGATCCAACTGATCCCGCTGGTCAAACGCTTTGAGGAAGCGGTCAAGGAAGAAGGTCTTGAGGACGTTCCCGTGAAGGTCGCGTTGATGGGCTGTGTTGTCAACGGCCCGGGAGAAGCAAGAGAAGCGGACGTGGGCATTGCGGGCGGCATCGGAGAAGCGGTCCTGTTCCGTCACGGTGAGATCGTTGAAAAGATCTCGGAGGAAGAGATCATCGATCGCTTGATCGCCGAGGTCCGTGCATTAAAGGATAGGAATTTATCATGAGTCGTACGTTACTGGAAATATTCAACCGTTATACGCCGAACGAGGAATTTGCCGAAATTCTCCGTTCGGCTGATCCTGCTTCTATCAAGCTTCGCGCGGATAAGGAGCAGAGGATCATCGACGTGGATGCGCATTTTCCGAGCGTCATTCCCAAACGTACGCTTTATCGCATCGAGGATGAGATCAGGAAGGCGTACGAGCTTTGCCACGTATGGATCCATCCGCATTACAGCGCGGATCAGTTTGATATAGAACGCATTCCCGATCTTTTGATGGAGACCAACAGACAGGGCATCGTGGCGAACGGATTTTTCAATCATTGTGATTACCGTTTGAGCGACGGTGTGCTGAACATCGGTATTCCGTTTGGAAACGGCGGCGTTGAGCTGATCTATGACGCGCGTACACCTATATTGATGGAGCACATTCTGCGAGAGGAATACGGTGTCAACGTCAAGGTCAATATCCGTCAGCTTCAGGGGTATGATCCGAGCGAATATCAGAGTCAGGTTCAAAATCAGATTTTGGAAATGGGAAGGGAAGCCGCAAGAGCGGAAGAAGAGTACCATCGCATGCAGCAGGCGCAGGCATTTCCCGAAGTGAACGCACCCGTAGCCGAGGAAAAAGAAATGCTTCCTCGCGCGGCATCGATCTACGAGGGTGTTTGCGTTCCCGAGGAGCTGGGGGACGGAAAATGGAGGATCGGGCAGCTGACCTTTGATTGCTCCGCTCCCGAATATATTTACGGAGACACGTTCGAGATCCGCCCGATCGCGATCTCTTCCATTGATAAGCCGCAAAAGAACATCGTTCTGGTCGGTGAGGTATTTAATTTTACCAAGGAAGAGAGCCGTGGCGGCGATAAGTTTGATATTACGTTTGACATTTTCGACGGAAATACGTCCATTGAGCATCGTACCTTTGGTATGGAGATCGAGGAGACGAACGAGCTTTGCGGAATGATCAAGAACGGTTCTGTTTTTGCGTTTCGCGGATATGCGAAGAAGATGTCCAGAAAGGGTGTGCCTGACACCGATTTCACCTTCTTCTATACCGACATTGCCAAGGTCGATAAGATCGTTCGCAAGGACAGGGCGGAGAAGAAGCGCGTGGAGCTGCATCTGCACACGACCA
>JAZNXP010000015.1:0-4612 GCA_045593965.1 Eubacteriales bacterium
TCCGCATTGAAAGCGTGGACTACGTTGATACCTGTCAGATTTTCTCTTGCCATACGGTTCTGAGTATCGGTCAGCTTTTGTACCTTACGGAAACGAGGCAGACAGACCATCATAATAGAAAGAACGGTCGTACATATCACAACGACTGCGGATGCCGTTACGGCAGACAGCTCCCAGCTCTTGCCGAGGATCTTGATGATCGCCCATACCGCCATGATCGGTGCTTTTACAAGCGATTGCAAGCCCATAACCACGATCATCTGCAATTGCGTGATATCGTTGGTCGTTCTTGTAATCAAGCTCGGAATTGAGAACTTGGACGTTTCGGCTTTTCCGAGCAGCATCACGTGAGAAAACAGCTTTTCCCTGACGGCAAAGCTATATCCTGCGGCAATGCGCGAAGTCAAAAAGCCGCAAGCAATCGCAAGCGCGGCACTTGCAAGCGTACAGCCGAGCATTTTCGCGCCCACAGTCAGAATATCTGCCATTTCACTTCCGGGGGTATTGATCAAAACCGTCAAATCACTCATAAAGTCGGGCATCGTCAGATCAAAATAGATCTGCCCGATGATCAAAGCAATACAACCGAGAACCATCCAGCGTTCCCGATTTTTCATGTACTTCAGCAATTTGAGCATCTTGAAATTATTTCTCCTTTATAATCTTATCAATATTTGCATCCATCAATTTGAAGCAACGCTCCATCACGGCGCGATCCTCCTCGCTGATTCCCTCAAGCACGGCACTCGCAAACTGAATCTGACGCTCCCGTCCTGCTTCAACGATCTTCTGCGCCTTTTCCGTGCATACGAGTGCATCCTTTCTTCTATCACCGGGAACGGCGCGTCTTTCAATGTATCCACCCTGCACCAAACTTTCTACGTGAGCGGAAACCACAGGTCGCTTGAGACCTCTCATGTCGCAAATATAGCTTGCCGTAGCAAACTCGGGATTATTGGCAATGAAAAGAAGGATGCTGATCGCAGTATGGGGCATGTCGGTTTCTTTAGCCAGCGGCAATAATGCCTTTTCGTATGCTAATCCTATCTTTCTCGCATGTCCGTTCATTTCCTGAATCGTTATCATAAAAAACTCCTTTCGTTCGTTTTTGAACTATTCCATAGTATACTATTCGCAAGCGAAATTGTCAATGACGAGATTGTGAATTTTTATGATGCTTTTTTGAACATTCAGAAGCATAGCCAATCGGTCCTACATTTCCTTGGAGTCGGTTCAGCTATCTTTTTGCGGAATCATATTTTCCTCTTAATATTGGTTATAGTATCTGCCCGTCAAAAATTTAAAAAATGACCGCTTGTTTACTTTGTTTCTACCAACACAAATGTTGAGGGCTGACAGCTTTTCTTCTGTCAGCCCTCTTTCGTTATGCGTTCTTCGCTTGTTTTTTTATCTTCGTAATTTCCGTTTTCACGTTTTTTGTCAGCTCTGCCGGCTTTTCCTCGCGTTTGTCATGTGTCTTGGCTTATGCACCCGTCAAAATAAGTTTGATAATGATCAGGGTTTATGAACGCGGCTGTTTTCCGAATTTTTTCAAAAGCAGGATCAGAGCGAGGATCATGACAGCGGGGAATACCGTGGCAAAAAGCAAGCCTATTTTCAAATTGCCGCCCACGGCATCGGCGATCCCTCCAACCATTGCGGGACCGATTGCCGCTCCAAGGTCTCCTGCCAACGCCAGAAAAGCAAACATTGCCGTTCCGCCTCTCGGACATTTTTGTGCGGAAATGCTGATCGTTCCGGGCCACATGATTCCAACTGCCAAGCCGCAAAGCGCACAGCCGACAAGACCGAAGATCGGGAGCGGAGAGAGGGAAGCCAACAGATAGCACGCCACGCACAGGACTCCGCATCCCAGCATCACACGGGTCAGATCGAGCTTTTCACTTTTCTTTCCGTAAAACACGCGTGAAAGTCCCATGAAAACGGCAAACAGACACGGACCGACCAGATCTCCTACGGTTTTGGAGACCCCAAGAGCCGATTCCGTAAAGGCAGATGCCCATTGTGTCATCGTTGCCTCGGATGCGCCCGCGCATATCATCAGCAGGATCATCAGCAAAAACAAGGGAAGTCTGAGCAGCTGACCGATCCGCATTCCTTTTCCGTCCTCTACCGGTCGCTCAATCGGACAAGAAATAAAATTGAAGGTGTTCAATAGCGGAACGATCGCCCATATCAGTGTAATGATCTGCCAGTGCGCCGTAGTGAATATCGCGAAAAAGAGGGTTGAACCAAGGATCACCCCGACCGCGCCCCAGCAGTAAAACGAATGCAAAAGACTCATCACACCTGCCTTGTTCTCAAAGGGACAGGCTTCGACGATCGGGCTCAGCAGGACCTCGACGAGTCCGCTGCCGATCGCGTAAAGAACGACGGAAATGAGAATTCCGACAAACGGATCGGGAAGCAATTCGGGCAAGAATGCCATCAGGATCAGTCCCATGGCAGAAACCACCTGCGAGACCACCACACAGGTACGGTATCCGATGATATCCGCGAATTTTACCGCGATCAGGTCCACCAGTAATTGCGTCAAATAAAACACCAGCGGAATGAGTGCGATCATTTCGAGCGAAATGCCGTAGGTATCCTTGAACGTCAAGAACAAGAGCGGCGCAAAATTTGCGGAGATCGCTTGCGTGATGAATCCGAGATAGCAAGCGATCAGTGTTTTTTTATAGTTTTTGGTTTGTGTCATACGGTCTTCTTCCTTGAAAATCTTGTTCGTCGGCTATTATATCATGTCTTTTTGAATTTTTCAACTATTTTTAGCTTTTTAGCTTCGCGGAAAATTTTTATTTTCGTCCGCGCCGCAAACGGTCATTTCCGTATTCGCCGACATTGCCATTTTCTGGTCTGCATACCGCAAGGTGCATATGGCAATACTTTCTTTTGAAAACAAAAAGCGGAGAGAAGCGGATGTATTATAACAAAGTTGAAATTTGCGGTGTCAATACGTCGAAGCTCAAGGTATTGACCGACGAAGAAAAAAAGGAGCTCTTGCAAAAAACGAAAAACGGCGATGAGAACGCACGCCAGGAGCTCATCAGCGGCAATTTGCGTCTGGTGCTATCAATCATTCAGCGATTCACGGGACGACGGGAGAATATGGATGATCTTTTTCAGGTCGGATGCATCGGCCTTGTTAAGGCGGTGGATAATTTCAACGTGGAAATGGACGTCAAATTCTCGACCTATGCCGTCCCGATGATCATTGGAGAAATTCGCCGCTATCTGCGTGATAACAATGCCATTCGTATCAGCCGTTCCGTACGAGAGCTTGCTTATCGCGCATTGCAAGCAAGGGAAGAGCTGTTGGCAAAAAAGGAAAGTGAGCCCACCGTTGGAGAAATCGCCGAGCATCTTGGTGAGAAAAAAGAAGCCGTTCTGCACGCAATGGAGGCAATCATCGAGCCGATCTCGCTTTATGAGCCTGTGTATAACGACAACGGAGATTCGCTTTATCTGATGGATCAGCTTTCCGATAGCTCGGGAGGTGACGAGAGGTGGCTGGAGAATATCGTTCTGCGTGAAGCCATGAAGCAGCTGACAGAACGGGAACGCAGGATCATTCAGCTTCGGTTTTACCGAAACAAGACCCAGATGGAGATCGCCGAGGAGATCGGGATCTCCCAGGCGCAGGTGTCAAGATTGGAAAAGGGCGCGCTTGCAAAAATGCGCAAGCAGCTTTGATTGAAAAAAACAGGAAAATTTTTCGGTTTTCCTGTTTTTCTTATTGACAAATTGTAATATTGGCGTTATAATAAAGTCGGATAGGTAAAATTTATATATCGGAGGGTTAGAATATGAAATGTAAATTGTTTTTGATTTTGCTGTCAGCCATGCTTTGCGTTTTTCTGATCTCCTGCGATGCCTCAAAGCCGAATGAGGACGCGTCCACGACCGCGACGAGTGCAACGAGTGCGACGACGGCAGAGACGACGGTCACCGCTGCCACCGAAGCGCACGTCCACGTTTGGGATGCGGGAAAGGTGATCATCGAGGTCTCCTGCGTTGAGGACGGTTACACGTTATATACCTGTTCCTGCGGAGAAACGAAAATGGAGATTCTGGGAAAGAAGGACCATGAATATTCCACCACGGTCGTGGATCCCACCTTTGATGCGCAGGGATACACGCTTTACGCCTGCAAGAATTGCCCTCACACGTACAAGGACGATTACGTGGACGTATTGACCGTTGGGCTTGACGACTGGCTTCCCATTACCGATTACGGTTATGGCGGAAATGCCGCACAGATCAATTTTATGGTCTACGGGGACTATGCGTATGATTATATGCTCGTTCAGGACACGGATGATGAGGACATGATGCGTTCCGCGGCGTTTTCAAGGACCAAGAAGATCGAGGAGCTGTTCAACGTTGATCTGAACGTGATCAAAATTCAGGATTGCTTGGGATTCCTTCAGGCATCTCTGATCGCGAGCGGCGGAGAATACGAGCTGCTTTATCCTGCACCGACGGATGGAGCCGCTATGATGGAAAACAATCTTTTGACCAATCTTTGTACATACGAGCATCTGCACCTTGATCAGCCGTGGTGGAATTCGAGTGCGGATACCTTCAGGAT
>JAZNXP010000016.1:0-4202 GCA_045593965.1 Eubacteriales bacterium
GGGAAATTCTTTGCCCAACGTTCTTGTGCAAATAGCGATGTATCGATCCCCACCACAATTTCGCTTTCCTTCAAAACGAGTCTTTGCTCAGACTCGTCAATTTCTTTTCTCATGATGGGCAATTTGGTTTTGATCATCTGATTGCTCCTTCTTATGCGGGCATCTGCGGCAATACCACTGCTTCCCCAAAGGTTTCATAATCGGCATCCTCCGGGGTTACGGTCATCTGCCATACGATCACATCCTGACCCGTGATGGGATCTTTATAGGTTCTTTTCCCGCTTCCATCAAGCATCGTGATACCGCTCATTTCAAGGGCTGTTTCAAACGTGGACTCATTGATATCATCCGTACTCTGATCAAAGGACTCGGAAGGACGCGAGGATGTGACACCGTAAAGCCAGGTCTTGGCAATGGGCATACCGCCATTGCTATCATATCCACAGGTTTCAAAATAGATCGCGTGTTCCACAAGCTTTTGCGGCTTGATCTCCGCAAGACCGTTCTTTGCTCTGATCTTGCGTCCCATCGCGATCTCGTATTCATCGGATACGTTATTGGTGGTCATGGTTCCCGTTTTGCCCTTTTCGTTGACGATCGAGCAGATGCGGCGACCGTCTCCAAAGATCTTCTTGATCGATGAATCCGCTTGCAGTGCCATCTTCGTGGCTGTTCCGTACGGAATGGGACTTTCAAAGCTGCCGTCCGCTTTTCTTACCGCATATTGGATATTTTGCACATTGAAGCGCACAAGTGTTTTTTGATCCGGCATTGTATTAACCTCCGTTTTCTATTACGTTTTTTATAGTTTCAAATATTTTATTTTCGTTTCGATCGAAGCAACGGCGAATAAACCCCTGATGCGGACTGTTTTCCGCATACTCCAAGACATTGGACAGAGGCACGTTCTCTCGTGCTTCCCCTTTTTTGCCTTTTTTGCTTTTACGGTATACGACACCTTTTGCGTTTTTGGTATTTCCAACATACCGATGATTCGGATACTGCGTTTTGATCTCCCACGAATCCGCCATGTGTACCGCTCCCGCCTCACCGCTTCGAGGAGTATCCTGTTCAAGAGCTTCCTTCAAAACCTCCGCACCTGCTTGCACCGCTTTCTGGCGAACGTCAAAGGAAGCTTTTTGAAACTCGGCGAGCATCTGATCCATTACATCGGGAAGTTGATCAATGTGCGTAAGCTTACTCATATTGAACCGCTCCAATAAACAGAAATTCAAGATTGATCCCACGATAAGGATTGTCAAGATCGTATATATCTCCCGGTCCGTTTGCAAGGCGAAACCTTCGATCAAGCAAAAATTCTCGGATGATTTTTTTGATGCGGACATCCACCTCAGAAACGCGCGCATCGTTCTTCTCATAGGAATAATAATAATTGACATCGATGTAATGTCGCATCAAGTGCGCTTTACCGTCTCCGTATGCTTTTCCTTTGCTCGAGACAAGGCGAAATACAACATACTCATGTCGATTCACCTTGATCTTACCGTCGCCGATCTGATCGACCTCTACACGCCGCAAATGGTGCGAGGTAATGCCATCGGGTAAAAGCACCCGATCCAGAACGGATTGTGTGATCTTCCTGACTGTCATTACCTCACCTCGTATTTTTTGACTTGAAATTCAAGCATTCGGTTATCTTCGATGTAGTTGTTTGCGTCGGATGCAAGCTCAAAGCGGTGTGCATCATCCATCACACCGTTCTTATAGATCCTTACCGCTTTTGTCGTGAGCGCGTCATAGATTGCCTTGACAAAGGTCATGCGAACACGCGCGGGGTGCCTTACACCGTCCGCTTGCTGTTGGATGGCTACGTTGCCGTAAGAATTCATCCATTCGCAATAAAAGCAATCCGTGACGATTTCCGCGCCGCGGTCATCCTTGCCAAGCGTTACTGTGATCGGCTTCCAAGTGGTTTTGGAACCCTCGCCCGCAACATATTCCGTATGCTGCACGGCAAATTTGACGAGGGTCCTTCTACGTTTGACATTCTGTTCTGCCATGCCGCTCACCTCTTGAGTTGCGACAGGAGCGCGACGATCATTCCGTCCTTTTTGACGATCAGATCGTCGTTCCCCTTATCGCGTGCGTCTGCCCATATGGATTTGATCGCATACGCGCGTTGAGTTGTAAGCTTATCGTTTGGTACACCGCATTCAAGCATGAATTCGGTCGCCTCCTCGATGTAGCCCTGAACCTCCGCTCTCTTGTGCTCGTCGCTGCCGTAGTAGCCCAATTTATAAAGTATTTTATCGACTTCTTTCATGTCTTTCCTCCGATCGTTTACCGATCCTATATCGGCTCTTTGTCAGCTCTTACACAACAGAATACGAATTACTCCGCTGCGGCTGCGGCACCTTTCTTACCATAGTAAAACTTCTTGGGCGCCGCCTTGCCCGCTACCATAAGGTGTGCGGTATATTCGATCACGCGCGTCTTACCATGCAGCTCGGGATAGATCTCGGTCTGCTTGGTGAAGTTGAGCTTGTAGTTTTTCGCGTTGCCGATAACGAAATCACCGTCCTTGAGATTTTCGTCTACCTCAACGGGAATGGTTGCAATGGATGTAATGCCTGCACCGTTGTAGATGGGGAAAATATAACGTCCGTTATCATCCTTTTCGAATGCCATCGCCAGGGACATAGAGCGGGAAATATACACCTTTGCACCCTTTCTTGCACGACGGGAAAGCGCAAGGAGTCCTGCCTTAATGGCATCTGCTTCTTCCCCTTCCGCATACTCCGCACCCGCGATCGCTCCCACGGAGACGCCTGCGATTCTGTCATCCTTACCCGTTCCGTAGAGTACTTCCTCCGCAAGAACCGTATTGATCTCGCAGTTGAGATCCGCAAGGAGATAATCAGCAAACTGCTCGTCGGTTAGAGACAACAGCTCCATTGTGACTTCGATCGTGATGGGATAGTTTCCTTGTGCCAAGGAGAGCTTGCCCCACTTGATTGCACGGTCATCGGCTGCCTCGGCTTCCTTCTTACCCTTGCCAACCTTGGTTTCCTCCTCTACATACGGGAAGATCAGCGCGCCCTTGATATGCGTTGCACCGATATCGCGCAGGAAAGGGCTCTCGGGGGCATCGGTTTCAAGCAGATCATAGAGAACATTCTGCGGGATGAAAATACCGCCGTTGTTGATGCCGTTTGCACCCTCTGTTGCTGCTGTAAATGCTTCGCTCGTGGTAGTGATAGCTACACCGAGCGCGCGCTTTTCGTTCTTCGTGAGCTTCAATTCGGTATCGGTGAGCATACTGCGCACCTGCTTACCGAATGCGGATTTTGCAAAGCGAAGCGCATCTGCCTTGTTCAATTCCGCATCGGGCTTATATGCGGCGGAATCAAAAAGGGTGACCGTTCCTTTGGATCTTTTTTCAACAGCAGGATCATTCTCCTCCACAGAACCGCTCGGCTCTCTTGCCGCACGCAGTTCGGCAGCGCGCTCCTCCTCGGCAGCTCTCGTTTCCTCATCGTTGCCGATCTCGGAAATCTGATAATTGATCCGCTCGACCTCGCCTCTGATTTCTGCAAAACGCTTTTCGTCTGCGCTCTCGACCTCTGCGAGAAGCGCGGCACGCTTTTCCTTGAGTTCCTTAATTGTCATGGTTTTTCATTTCCTCCAAATATAAAAATTTTTGTTTTTCAAGCGAAAGAGTCGCCTGTCCCATTGCCCTTTTTTCGTTCTCCAACGCAACGGCACGAGCGTTCTCCAACGCCTTTTTTTCGTTTTCCAACGATGCCGAGCGAGCATATATCTCGGTTTGCGGGTATGCACCGTCATTGACTGCGGATACCTCAAAAACCTTTGAGATCTTTGTGATACGGCGCAGGGGGATGGGTTGATCCAGATCGGACCATTCTTCTCCTGCGACCGCGAAACCGAACGCGAACGACATATCCTCCATGTCTCCTCGCGATACTGCCGAGCACAGAGCCCGTGCGGTTGCATTGTTTTCAATGTCGGTTTTGGTATAAATGCGCATTCCCTTCCAATCGACCGAAACGTCCATAGTGGAACGCTTCCCGCGTCTGTGACGCGCAAGCGGGATCATGCGGTCCTCGTGATTAACCAAGAATTTGATATCCGAAAGATCGGCATCATCCAAGGCATTGGAATCAATCTCCTCATAGAAAAGTTCCGCGATCAGCGTCCGCTTTTCAAATACGATCGGATAT
>JAZNXP010000017.1:0-1839 GCA_045593965.1 Eubacteriales bacterium
GGAAATCTCAGCGGCGACGTTGCGGGCAAGAGCGGAACCTATTACGAGCCGAATGACAACGTCAAGGGAGACGTTGCGCGCATCTGTCTTTACGTTTACGTCCGCTGGGGCGGTGTATATTCCAAATCCAACAATATCAACAACGTGTTCCAGAGCGTTGACGTGCTTCTGGAATGGTGCGAGCTCGACCCCGTCGACACGTGGGAGATGGGACGAAACGAGGTCGTTGAAGACATTCAGGGTAACCGAAACGTCTTTATCGATTACCCCGAGCTTGCTTGGCTCCTCTTCGACCGCGAGATTCCCGACAATATGACCACTCCCTCGGGAGAGGCAAAGAACTCCTCGGGCTCGGGATCAGGCTCGGGATCAGGCACGACCTGTCAGCATCCGAGCACGGTCGTCAAGAACGCCGTAAGCGCGACCTGCGGAGAGAACGGCTACACGGGCGACACCTATTGCTCCACCTGCAACACTCTGGTTTCCAAGGGAAGAACGGTCGCCGCAACGGGCAACCATACCTGGAGTGCGTGGATCACGATGGCGGGCGATATACAAAAGCGAACCTGCGAGATCTGTTCCAAAATAGAAACGCGAACCGTCGATCCGCAGACCTGTCAGCATTCCAATACCGAGATTAAAGACGCAAAAGCCGCGAATTGCGCAAATTCGGGCTATAGCGGAGACACCTACTGTGCCGATTGCGGAAAATTCCTCACGCGCGGTACGGTCATTTCCTCAAACGACGAGCATGCGTGGGGAGATTGGGGACTTGACGAGCAATACGGCAAGGAAAGCCGCACCTGCACGGGATGCGGAGCAAAAGAGCAGCGCGACGTTGATCCCAAGACCTGCAAGCACAGCCGAACCGAGCAAAAGGATGTCAAGGAAGCAAATTGCGCCAACACGGGCTATAGCGGCGATACCTACTGCGCCGATTGTCAAAAGTTCCTCTCACGCGGCACGATCCTTCCCTCCAATGACGAGCACGCATGGGGAGATTGGACAGAGGAGTCCAACGGAACGAGCAGCCGCGTCTGCACCGCCTGCGGCGCAAAAGAGATCAGCTTCAGCGCGACCTCTACTGCCGATACAAACGTGGGGGATAATATGGTCACCGAGAAATTCACGGTGATCATTACCAACGTTCCTTCCTCCGACGACAAGATTACCGTTACGGTCGAGGGCTGTAACGCCACCGTGGTCGGAAGCACTTCCGTCCTGGTCATGACCGCGCTTGCCGCGATCCTCGTCCGCAAAAAGAAGGACGAATAATTCCAAATAACACAAAAGAAGCCGACGTTTCAAAGAACGGTCGGCTTCTTTTTTGTATTCACCACCTGCGCCACCTGCGGTGGGGCTCCGTAGCTCCCGTGCGGCGGACAGTTTGGGACTTTTCGCAAGAGCTTGAAACAACGCACCGCAGTTGAGCTAAACGAAAGTTTTGATCAAACTTTTTCAAAAGTTTGCGCAGATCCAACGCGCGGAGCGTTGGTCGCCCGTCGCAACGGGCGAAATCCCCCTATATGCGTTTTCTTTTTGTAAACTTTTTCTTTTGCGCCTACATCGCCAAAAGAAAAAGTGGCTAAGGAGTCTGTGCAAGCATTCCGTCCGTAGCAAATGCAAAGAATTCCAATTCCACCTCCTCAGTCGCTTTGCGACAGCTCCGCTATGGCGGACAGATTTGGACTTTCCGCAAAATTTCAAACCACCGCACCGCACAAATGAAAGGCTCTCCCTTCTTGGGGGAAGGCGCAAGCGCCACAAAGTACCTTCGGTACTTTTTACGCTGTCGCGAAGCGACTGAGAGGGCATGGTGCGGCACAAAATACGCCCTCT
>JAZNXP010000018.1:0-2396 GCA_045593965.1 Eubacteriales bacterium
GTCTAAAACTGTTTGCCGTACTTCACCAAGCCTTCCCCTTGAGTGGGAAAAGGATGAGGTGTAGCCGCAAAGCGGCGTTATTTCTATGCACCGCGCTGAAAAAGACGGATGCTCCGCATCCTACACCTCATCACCCGACTCCGTCGGGAGCTTCTCCTCAAGGAGAAGCCTTTCCTTGGTTCAATGCATCGTTTCAAAAAACTGCGAAGGTCTAAATCTATTTGCCGCACTTTACCAAGCCTTCCCCAGCGGGGAAGGTGGCGAGCGTAGCGAGACGGATGAGGAGAGAGACAGAAAAAAATTGTTTGCAATCAAAAGAGGGTTCGTCTCTCAAAAAAATCCAACACCGCCCAAAACTGTCCGCCGCAGCGGGGCTAAAGAGCCCCACCGCAGGTGGCCACCTACTTGTAGGGGGAGCTGTCGCGAAGCGACTGAGGGGGTAAAGATCGGAATGCCTTTTTATGTATGTAAAAGTGCTTATTCTTCAAAGATCAAACCGTCTCTTTTGGCTTTCTCGTAAAGGAATGCGGCTTGGAGCAGTCCCTTTTGATGCACGCGATATGCGGTGCGGCGGGAGAAGCCCAAAAAATCGGCAGCGCGTTCGATGCGTTCACCTTTGATATAATGATAGTAAAGGACAAGCTTCTCTCTGCCGTTGCGCATCTGTCCGATCAGGGTCTCGATCTCGTACATCCGCGCGCGCCAGTAGGTCTCGTCGCCCGTGAGAAGGTCGGGGCAGTCAAAGTCCTCGTCCAACGCTTTGTGCCGCTTTCGCTCGTAGCGGCGCAGATTGAGCATATCCACGCAGAGCTGATAGCCGCCAAGAAAATTTCGCACGGCTTCGATGGATTGATTGATTTTTGTTTCTGTCATACAACACTCCTTTTCTTGTTTTGAAAATCCGAACCATTTTGAATTTAAAATGGTATAAATTCGGAAATCCGTACTGTTCTTTTGTCGAAAATAAAATTATTTTGCGGAAAATAATGATTTTTTGTTGACTTTCATTCGAAAATCCGTTATAATATATTTGGTTGTATATATTATAACGCATTTCCGAACTATTGTCAACATCTATTTCGGATTTTCGCAATTTTTAGAGATATTCACAAAAGATCAGACAGAGAATCTCACAGTTTCTACAAGTTTTGTAAGAAGGGTGTCGGGAACTGTCGAAGGATCGAATTTGAAAGGAGCAGCGGTCTGGATATGAGGTATCATGAATTTGAACGGCTGTTGAAGTCCCACGGAGTGACGGTCTATCAGGTGGCGAAGGCGACGGGCATTTCCGCTTCGACCTTCACCGATTGGAAGCAGGGAAGGTCGACTCCGAAAACCGACAAGCTGGCGCGCATCGCGGATTTTTTCTCGGTCAGCCTTGACGAAATGCTTGGCACAGAGAACGGACAGCGCCAAACGGCGGCAAGCTATCGCAGTCTGCGCGCGCAAAAACGAATTCCCGTGATCGGTGTCATCCGCGCGGGACGTCCGATTGTCACCAATGAAACGATCTTGGGACATGAATTCGCGGACGTGGACGAAGTTGAGGAATATTTTTACCTTGTTGTATGTGGCGACAGCATGAAAAATTGCGGCATCATGGAAGGCTCCTTTGTTCTTTTCCATAAGCAGCAATACGCCAACGACGGTGACATCGTTGCCTGCCTCGTTGATGATGACAGTGCCACCGTCAAACGCTTTCACAAGCAAAATCACCGCATTGTTCTTTCTCCCGAGAATGAGGACTATAAGCCCATCATCCTCTCCCCCGAGGACTTTGAGATCGGCCGCGCGCGCATCCTTGGCGTCGCGATCGAGGTCAAAACCAAGCTTTGAGGGCGTTTTTTGGGGCGCGGTTTTTTTTAGGGACGCGTTTTTAGGGGAAACTTTTTGAAAAAAGTTTCCCCTATAACCCCTTCAAAAACTTTCACGGCATGGGTGTTGGCTACGTTTGGAAAGCTCGTGCAAACACACCGCTTTCGTCGGTGGGTAGCAAGTGAAAGTTTTTCTGAATTTGATAGAAATAGTCCCTATCGTCAGTTGGTTTACTGCATGGGAACGTCTTGATCACGGTTTGTCAGAATTGCTCTCGCAAGTTTTCAGGTACCACCACCCTGAAAACTCCACGAATTTAGTTTCGGTTCGAAGCTGTTTGCCGCAGCGGAGCTACGGAGCCCCACCGCAGGTGGACACCACCCAAAATGCTCCATAATATAAGTTTTGCCAAGATGAAAAACTGTTCGCGGCATTCCGTGAAAGGCGCCACCTACTTGTAGGGGGAGCTGTCGCGAAGCGACTGAGGGGGTTAAATCGGCACACGACCGAGGCAAAGAGGATCTGCCGCAGCGGAGCTACGGAGCCCACCGCAGGTGGACACCACCCAAAATGCTCCAATC
>JAZNXP010000019.1:0-20474 GCA_045593965.1 Eubacteriales bacterium
TCCTTGATGTCTACACCAACGGCGATCTTTTCCCGATGCAGCTCCACCGTCTTGCGCAAAAACGCTTCGTCGGTCACCGCCGCCGTGCCGAGAATAACACGGTTGACACCCGCATCCAAATATCTGCGCACCGTTTCCTCGTTGCGGATCCCTCCGCCAACCTCGCAAAACAGCTCGGTCTGCTCCAATATTTTGCATACAGTATTCAAATTTGGTGTCGTTCCGCTTTTTGCACCCTCCAGATCCACCAGATGCAGGCAGGTCGCTCCGCTCGCCTTGAAATCGGCGGCGATCTCCCACGGACGCTCGCTATATACCGTCATCTGCGCGTAATCGCCCTTGTAAAGGCGCACGGCTTTTCCTTCAAACAGATCTATTGCGGGAAAAATCAGCATTTCGCTCCCTCCATTTCACAAAACGCACGCAGGATATTCAGTCCCACGTCTCCGCTTTTTTCGGGATGGAACTGACATCCCATCACATTCCCCTGCGCGACCGCCGCCGTCAACGTCGATCCGTACTCGGTGTCGGCAATCACAGACTCCGCGCAATTCACGCCGTGATAGGAATGCACGAAATATACAAAATCTCCTTCTTTCAGATAACGAAACAACGGATGCGCCTTTGGAAAATGCAACGCGTTCCATCCGATGTGCGGAATCTTTAAGTCCTCGGGAATCGTTTCGGAAATCGGACGGATCTCGCCCTTGATCAATCCCAAGCCCTCGTGAACACCGTACTCATAGCTTCGCTCCAAGAGCAGCTGCATACCAAGACAGATCCCCATCAGCGGCTTTCCTTTTTTCGCTTCCTCGCAAAGCACCGTGTCCAGTCCGCTCTCCTTCAGCTTTGCCGCCGCGTCTCCAAACGCGCCAACACCGGGAAGCACGATCCGCTCGGCACTCCGCAACACGTCCGCATCGGAGGTGACAGTGACCTTGACACCGATCGCCTCAAAGGAGCTTTTGAGTGAGAAGAGATTTCCAACTCCGTAATCAACGATCGCAACCATCAAAGAACCCCCTTTGTGGATGGGATCTCGTCGGCAAACGCGGGATCGATCTCCACTGCCTGCCGAAATACTCTGCCCGCCGCCTTGAACGCTCCCTCGATGATGTGATGCGCGTTTTCGCCGTCCAAGGTTTTCAGATGCAGCGCACAGGATGCGTTTCTGACAAATCCAAGCCAAAATTCCTTGACAAGCTCGGTATCAAACGTTCCGACCTTCTCCGTCGGGATCTTCAGATCAAAGCACAGAATGCCTCTGCCCGAGAGGTCGGTCGCCGCGAGAACAAGCGCTTCATCCATGGGAAGCGCGATGCTTCCGTAGCGACAAATTCCCCGTTTTTCTCCAAGTGCCTGCGCGAACGCCGTTCCGAGCGCAATTCCGATGTCCTCGACCGTGTGGTGATCGTCCACGTCGGTATCTCCCTTACAGGTCAGCGTCAGATCAAATCTGCCGTGCTTGGCAAACAGCGTCAGCATATGGTCAAGAAAGCCGCATCCGCTGTTGATCTCGCTTTTGCCCTCGCCGTCAATATTCAATTGCAAGGAGATATCCGTCTCCGCGGTTTTTCTGTTGATCGTTGCGTTTCTCATGATTCTTCCTCCAAAATGGCACGGCAGGCGTCGATCAAAGCCTGCATCTGCTCGTGCGTTCCAACGGTAATGCGGTTATAGTCCGCAATGCGCTCCGCTTTGAAATGGCGTACAAGAATTCCCTTTTCCCGAAGCTTCAAATAAAGCTCCTCGCCGCTGATCTCGGAATGTCTTGCGAACATAAAGTTGGTTTTGGATTCGGTCATCACAAACCCAAGCTTTTTCAATTCCTCGCTTGCAAACGCGCGATTTTCCATGATCGTTCGGCAGTTCTTCACGGTCTGCTCCTCGTCCGCAAGCATTCCAAGCCCTGCCGCCATGGTCATGGAATTGACGTTATAGGGATTGGTGGAAAACTTGACGGTATTCAGATCCGCGATCAGCGCGCGTGAAGCGACACCGAAGCCGAGTCTTGCCCCCGCCATGGAGCGGGATTTGGAAAAGGTCTGCGTCACAAGCAGATTGTCATATTTCTTGATCAACGGAACACAGCTCTCCGCGCCGAAATCCACGTATGCCTCGTCGATGACGACCACCGTGTCGGGATTATTCTTGATGATCTGCTCAATTTCATCACGCGAAAGAGCGAGTCCCGTCGGAGCATTTGGATTGGCAATAAAAATCGTCTTTCCAAGCCCGAAATAATCACGGATATCAATGGAAAAATCCTCTTTGAGCGGAACGGTCTGATAAGGGATGCCGTTCAACTCCGCAAAAACGGGATAAAAGCCGTAGGTGATATCCGCAAACGCAGCAGGATGCTCGGCGTCACAATACGCCATAAACGCGAAATTCAAAATTTCATCCGAGCCGTTCGTCATCAGAACGTTTTCGTATTCCACATTCAAAAGCTTGGCAACCTTTTCGGTCAAGGCGCGGCATTCGGGATCGGAATAGAGCTGCAACCGCTTTGCCGCTTCCTCTGCTCCCTTCACAGCGCGTTCGGACGGCGGAAAGGGCGACTCATTGGTATTGAGCTTGATGAAGGTCTGTCCCTTTGGCTGTTCCCCCGGAGTGTAGGGAGTTAATTTTTGATATTTAGTGCTGAAATACCGACTCATTTTTCGTCCTCCAGACGCACCGTCGCACTCTTGGCGTGTGCGGTCAAGCCTTCCTTGGTCGCAAAATACGCAACGTCATAGGCGACCTTGGAAAGCGCGTCCTTCGTATAGTAGGTGTACTGTGTTTTTTTCACAAAATCGTCAACCGAGAGAGGGCTTGAGAATTTCGCCGTTCCGCTTGTGGGAAGCGTGTGATTGGGACCTGCGAAATAGTCTCCCAACGCCTCGGGGCAGTTTCTTCCCATGAAGATCGAGCCCGCGTGACGGATCGCATCAAGATAATCGAAGGGATTATCCACGCAAAGCTCCAGATGCTCGGGAGCGATCTCGTTGGAAATGTCGATGGCAACGTCCAACGTGGGGGCAACGATGATCTTGCCGTTGTTGTCGATCGACACTCTTGCAATGTCTGCGCGCTCCAGAAGCGGAATTTGCTTTTCCAGCTCTGCCTGTACCGCCCGTGCAAGCTCCTCGGAGTCGGTTACAAGCACCGCGCTTGCCATTTTGTCATGCTCTGCCTGAGAGAGCAGATCTGCCGCCGCATGACGCGGATTTGTCTTTCCGTCGGCAACGATCAGAATTTCACTCGGGCCCGCGATCATATCGATGGAAACCACGCCGAACACCTGCTTTTTCGCCTCGGCAACGAACGCGTTTCCGGGACCGACGATCTTATCGACCTTCGGGACGCTCTCGGTGCCGTACGCCAACGCCGCAACTGCCTGTGCGCCGCCCAGCTTGAAGATGCGGTCGATCCCCGCAACCCTTGCCGCCGCGAGGATGACGGGATTGACCTTCCCTTGCGCGTTCGGAGGCGTGACCATGACAACCTCACGGCATCCCGCGATCTTGGCAGGGATCGCATCCATCAGCACGGTGGAAGGATATGCCGCCGTACCGCCTGGAACGTAAAGTCCCGCGCGATCCACGGGAATGACCTTCTGACCGATAACGATACCGCCCTCCTGATTGAGGATGAAGCTGTTTCTGACCTGTCTTTCATGAAAGGTGCGGATGTTTTTTGCCGCCTTCTTCAGAATTTCCAAAAATTCGGGCTCGACCTGCGCAACCGCTTCCTCGATCTCCTCTTCGCTGACCGTCAGTGACGTCAGCTTTGCGCGGTCGAATTTTTCACAATATTCATACAGTGCCTTGTCCCCGTTCGCGCGGACGTTTGCGATGATCTCGGCAACTGTCTCTTCCACGTTCACCGTCGGAACGGCTCTTGCGAAGATCTCGCTGTTTTCAACCTCTCCGTATTTCAAAATCCTGATCATTTTGTCATCTCCCTTTGCTCTGCGAGACTTCTGACAATGGTCTCGATGGGCTCGTTTTTGAATTTGAATCCCGCCTTATTGGCGATCAGACGCGCGCTGATATCCACAATGGTCTCAACGACCTCAAGATGATTTTCGCGCAGCGTCGTTCCCGTTTCCACGATGTCAACGATCACGTCGGAAAGCCCCAGGATGGGAGCGATCTCGATCGAGCCGTTGAGGTGGATAATATCAATGTCACGTCCCAGAGACGTATAGTAATTCTTTGCGATGTTGGAAAATTTCGTGGCAACCTTTAAGGTCCGTTGTCCGTCATCGCGGAAGCCTTCCTTTGCGGCAACTGCCATGCGGCATTTCCCGATGTCAAGATCCAACAGCTCATAGACGTCGGGCTCGTATTCCAGAAGAATATCCTTTCCCGCAACGCCGATATCCGCCGCGCCTCTTTCCACGTAAATGGCAACGTCCGAAGGCTTGACCCAGAAATATCGGACACCGCACGCCTCGTTTTCAAAGATCAGCTTACGGTTATTTTCTTTGATGGAGGGACATTCGAAGCCCGCCTTTTCAAACATGGCGTAAACCTTCTCGCCAAGTCTCCCCTTGGGAAGTGCTACGTTAAGCATCGGTTTCAATCACTTCCACTCCCTTCTGCGTCATCCGCATCTGTGTGCGGAAAGTCTTTTTTTGCGGCTTGGAGCGACAAACGCATACGCTCTTGCCCTCATCGGTCAAGCTTGCGACCGTCTCGCGCAGGCGGATCAGGTCGGTGTCCGCTTCATAGAGCAAAAGAACGTCCGCGTCATACTCCGCGCGGGTCCAAAACAACTCGCCCAGCAGGTCCAGATAGACCGCAAAGCCGATTCCGTTCGCCTTTTTTCCAAGCTTCTGAACAAGCTTGTCATACTGTCCGCCCGTGAGCACCGCGCTCGGGATCCCGTTGACAAAGCCCTTGAATACGATCCCGTTATAATAATTCAGATCGCTCACGACCGAGAAATCCAATCGGATCTTTCCCGCGAATTCCCTATCCAGAGCCTTGCAAACAGCCTCCAGCTCCTCAAAGGCGGCAAGCTCTTCTTCTGTCCTGCAAAGCGTTTTCAAGATCGGAAGAGTGCTTTGGGGTTGACCGTACGTGGCGACCAAGGTCTGCAATCTCGCGCTGACGTCGGCATCGATCTCCTCGCTCTTGCAAACAGCTGCGATCTCATGTACGTTTTTTTCACCCACGCATTGCAAAAGCCGCTGACGTACGCGCGAATTCAGACGCAAGGGCTCCAGCATTGCGGAAAGAATGCCCAGATGCGAAATATCCAGAACGTATTCATCCGAAATGCAATCCAAGCTTTTTGCCGCCAGCGTCAGCACCTCTAAAATGCCGTAACGGTCGATCTCGCCAAGGCATTCCAAGCCCACCTGCGGGATCTCACGGAAGGAGTCCCCTCCCTTTGATACACGATAGACCTTTTCGTCGTAATAGACCTTTTGCACCTCGCCCGCGGGAAGGATGCTGTTCTTCACGATCGAGAGCGTGACGTCGGGCTTGAGTGCCATCAGCTTTCCGTTGGTGTCCGTGAAGGTAATGATATGATCGGAAACAAGAAAATTCTTGTTTCTGACGTATAACTCGTATTCCTCGAATTTGCTCATCTTGTATTGCGCGTAGCCGTAACGGCTGTAAAGCCTGCGCAACGCAAAAACCGTTTTTTCCTCTTGCTTTAAAATCGTTTCGAGTTCTTTCATCCCTCGGTCTCCTCTTCATTGGTTTTTGACAGCACCGCACGGTATCCGTTGCCATATACCAGACACTTGTTCACGCGGCAGATCGTTGCCGTGCTCGCCCCCGTCATCGCCGATACCTCCTGATAGTTCTTGCCTTCATTCAGAAGCATCGCGACCTGCAATCTCTGCGACAGATCCTGCAGCTCCTTGATGGTACAGATGTCCTCAAAAAACGCGTCGCATTCCTCGACCGTTTCCAGCTTTAAAACCGTTTCGTAAAGGGTATGGAGATGATTTTCGGGAATCTTTTTCATCGTTTTTTCTCCTCTGCACTTTAATTGTTTATCATTTTACCATACTAAAGTGCGGATGTCAATAGCAAATTGCTTTTTTTCCTTGTTTTTACTCATTTTGAGCGGGTTTTACAAAAGCAATCGGAAAGTGACCGACAATTTCGTCTTTTTCTCCAAAAAGCAAAAAAATCGGGCAAAAGAAGGCAAAAATGCGACGTTTTCTATTGACAAGCTACCGAAATCGTTGTAAAATAAACGGTAACGAAAGGAGTGATTACAATGTCACAAAAAGATATCGATTGGAGCAACCTCGGTTTTGGTTACATCAAAACCGATAAGAGATTCGTTGCAACCTATAAGGACGGAAAATGGGATGATGGGATCCTCTCGGACGATGAAACCGTTACCCTTCACGAGTCTGCTTGCGTTCTGCAATACGCGCAGACCTGCTTTGAGGGACTGAAGGCTTACCGCACCAAGGATAACAAGATCGTTTGCTTCCGCCCCGACCTGAATGCCGCACGTATGGCTGATTCCTGCCGTCGCATGAAGATGCCCGTGTTCCCCGAGGACAAGTTCGTGCAGGCTGTGATCGAGACCGTCAAAGCAAACGCCGATTGGGTTCCCCCCTACGGCTCGGGTGCTTCCCTCTATTTGCGTCTCTATATGTTCGGAACCAACGCTGTCATCGGCGTCAAGCCCGCGACCGAGTTCCAGTTCCGCATTTTCGCGACCCCCGTCGGTCCTTACTTCAAGGGCGGCATTCGCCCCTTGACCATTCGCATCAGCGACTTTGACCGCGCCGCTCCCAGAGGAACGGGACACATCAAGGCAGGTCTGAACTACGCAATGAGCCTTTACGCGATCGTGGACGCACACGAGCAGGGCTATGACGAAAACCTCTACGTGGACTCCATGACGCGTACGCACGTTGAGGAAACGGGCGGTGCAAACGTCCTCTTCGTCAAGAAGGACGGAACCGTTGTTACCCCCAAGTCAGATACCATCCTTCCCTCCATCACCCGCCGTTCCCTGACTGCGGTTGCCAAGGATTATCTTGGGCTTAAGGTTGAGGAACGTCCGATCGGTGTTGACGAGCTGGATAGTTTCGTAGAGTGCGGACTTTGCGGCACCGCTGCCGTCATCTCTCCCGTCGGCAAGATCGTGGATCACGGCAAGGAGATCGTTTACGGCATGGACAGCATGGGCAAGGTCACCGAACAGCTTTACAACACGCTTCGCGGCATCCAGATGGGTGAGCTTCCCGCTCCCGAGGGCTGGATCTGCGAGATCCTTTAAGCATTCCGATCCGCGCATCGTAAGGATGCGCGGATTTTTTTGATATTTGCTTGAAATTCCGAGAAAAATATGATAAAATATTCCCTGTTGTATTTTTCCAAAGCATCAAATCATTTTTAAAACGGCAAAACGGTGGCACAATAACCGTAAAAAGCAGAAAGGAGCGTGCGTACGTGAAACAATATCAAAACGCAAAAGGAAGCGTGATCCTTTGCACCGCCGCGCTTCTTTGGGGACTGGCATTCGTGGCGCAAAGTGAAGCGGCTGACCGCATTCCGCCGTTCTTGTTCAACAGTCTGCGATCGGTGATCGGCGCGGTATTTCTCTTTGCGGTATTGATACTGCGCAAGCTGATTTTGAAAAAACCAATGTTTGCAAAGGATGTCACGGGACTCCGACGTCTCCTGCTTTCAGGCTTTCTTTGCGGTCTGCTCTTAACGGTCAGTTTGAGCTTTCAGCAGTTCGGTCTGAGCGTTTATCCCGAAGGTGTCGCAGTGGAAGCGCGCGCAGGCTTTCTGACCGCGCTGTACGTCCTTTTGGTTCCTCTGTTCACCTTGCTCTCGGGGAAAAAGCTCTCTCCCCCGATCCTTATCGCGATCGGACTGGCAACCGCGGGGATCTATCTGCTTTGTCTATCCGAGGGCTTGCACAACGTCTATCTCGGTGACATTTTGGTATTCCTCTGCGCGTTTTCCTTCACCTTCCACATCCTCGCGGTTTCACATTACGCCGATGTGGATGGGATCGCGCTCTCAATGATGCAATTTGCCACCTGCGCGATTCTTTCCGCGATCCTCGCCCTTTTCGGACCTGCGGTCGAAGTCTCCGCCTTGGTCGACTCGATCCCGAACATCCTTTATCTCGGCATCGTTTCCAGCGGAATCGCCTACACCATGCAGATCGTCGGACAGAAATACGCGGAGCCGACCGTTGCGTCCCTCTCCATGAGTCTGGAAAGTGTATTCGCGGCACTTGGCGGCTGGCTGATTCTGAACAACACGCTGTCGGCACGGGAATTTTTCGGTTGCGCATTGGTGTTCATCGCCATCCTGCTGGCTCAATTGCCGCCTCTCTCCAAAGAAAAAAACAAAAAATAAGCCGATCGGGACGCTTCTTTTGCAAAAAAGTGTCCCGATCCCTTTGTTTTTTTCATTTTTTCTTTTGAAAAACCGTACTTTTTTAAAAATACGGTTGCTTTTTTTATAAGTTTGTGTTATAATAAGAGTAGTATGCTTTTTTGTTCATTTCCGTGAAATGGAAAAAATCAAAAATGGTGGAAGGAGACATTGCAGTGGAACCGACGATCGCCGTATTGCTTGCGACCTACGAGCCCAACGAAGCTTGGTTGGAAGAGCTTCTGGACTCCCTGAACACGCAGACCTACCCTTCTCTCCACCTCTACGTCCGCGATGACGCATCCCCCACGTTCACCCTTGAACGGCTGGAGACGTTATTGCGCGAGCATATTACCGCGTTTCCCTTTGCGATTGCGAGAAACGAGAAAAATCTCGGCTCCAACGGCACCTTTGAGGAGCTGGTTCGGGATTGCCGCGAACGTTACATCGTATTTTGCGATCAGGATGACGTATGGCTTCCGAGTAAAATTGAAAATACGTATCGGCTGTTTTGCGAAAGCGAGCTTTCCCCGACGCTGGTCTGCGCAAACGTCTCCGTCATCGACGGTGAGGGCAAGGAAACGGCTCCGCGCATCGACAAAAATCGCCGCCGTCACGTATTCTTGCGCGGAAACGGACTGGATAAAACACTGATCTACCGCAACTTCGTAATGGGATGTACGCTTCTGATGGAGCGTGAACGCGCGCTGTCTTATCTCCCCTTTCCCGATGGGATCGTTCATGACCACTATCTTGCATACCGTGCCGCTCTGGACGGTGCGCTGGATTATCTGGACGAGCCGCAGATGCGCTATCGCATTTACGGCGGAAATCAGACGGGCGTGATGACGGGAGTCAACAGCAAGGACGATTACCGCAAAAGAAGGATCGACGTCTTTCTGCACCGCGTGGAACGCTTTGCGGCATACGCAACCACAGAGGAGATCGAACGCGCCCGCGCTTGGGGACAGGCGAGATTGGCAAATTTCAATCGCGAAAAGGGTGCGATCCGCAAGCTTTGGAAATTGCGCAAGGTGAGCAGCTCGGTGACGCTTTTTGAGCTGGTCGCCCTCCGTCTCCCCACTCCGCTGTTCCGATGGGCAATTCGCCTCATTCAGCGCGGAAAGATCTGAATGTTCCTCCACCTCATTCCAATGAAAGGATAGCCTTATGAAAATATTGGTAACCGGCGTTAAGGGACAGCTCGGCTATGATGTTTGCCGAAGGTTAACCGAACGCGGTATCGAAAGCATTGGCGTTGACATCGAGGATTTTGACATCACCGATGAAGCCGCCGTCAAGCAATATCTGCTGAACGCCGCTCCCGACGCGATCATTCATTGTTCCGCCTTCACCGCTGTCGATAAGGCAGAGGATGACGCACGTCTTTGCGAGCGTGTCAACGTCGAGGGAACAAGGAATATCGCAAAGGTCGCAAAGCTGCTCGGCGCGAAAATGATGTATATCTCCACCGACTACGTCTTTCCCGGTGACGGAGAGGCTTTCTACCGTCCCGATGACCCCACGGGTCCGCTGTCTGTCTATGGCAGAACGAAGCTTGGCGGAGAGCTTGCCGTGAAAGAAACACTGGAGCGATTTTTCATCGTACGCACCTCTTGGGTATTCGGCATCCACGGAAGCAATTTCGTTCGCACGATGCTGCGACTTGCCGAAACGAGAAGCGACGTCTCGGTCGTCAACGATCAGATCGGTTCTCCGACCTATACGTGCGACCTTGCAGCCGTTCTTTGCGACATGATCGTGACCGATCGCTACGGCACCTACCACGTTACCAACGAGGGGATCTGCTCATGGTATGAATTCGCAAGCGAGATCATGCGTCTTGCGGGCAGATCGACCGTCGTTCATCCCATCTCCTCGTCGGAATACCCCGCACGCGCACACCGCCCGAAGAACTCGCGCATGAGCAAGGATTCGCTGTACGCGGCAGGCTTTTCCCCTCTTCCCCACTGGAAGGACGCCTTGGAGCGTTATCTTTCGGAATTGAACGGAGCAGACCTCGGGGAGCATTAACAACAAGATAAAACAGTTAAGGATTTTTCCGAAGCAGAAAGGAAGCTTTATGAAAAGCAAAATCGGACGGATCTGTCTGATCGTATTGGCAGTATATCTGGTATTGGGCGTCGCCTTTTATTTCATTGCGGGCGAGAGCTTGCACAAGACCTCATCCGCATCGGACGCCGTAACACCGAAGGCATTGATCGGTGAATTCACCGCAAATCAAGTCATTGAACAGGCATTTACATGTGAATACGATTCCCTGGATCAACTCGGACTTCAGGCGGCACAGCAAAGCACAGACCGTGTCAAATTGGAAATTCTGGACAGTGCGCAAGCCGTGCTTTACAGCGCAGAGGTCGATATGGCACAGATGGAATATATCCCTGCCAAGTATCTGTATCTCATTCCTTTAAATCAACCCTTGATGAACGCCAAGGGAAACACCTATACGCTTCGCATGACCTCTCTGACGGGTGAATCGGGCGCAAACGCGCTTCTCTTCTATTGCGGAAACGCGGTTGACACGGGTCGCTTCTCCATTGCGGTCGAAGCTCCTGCGGGTACGCTCAACGGTGCGCAGATCGTGGATTACGATCAAGTCCCCGCCAGCCTTTGCTTGAGCGTTTACGGAACCGATTACCATTTCTTCGGTCAGTATTATTGGTATTTCTACGCAGGCGGCGCATTGCTTTTGGGGCTTTACCTCTTCAGCCTGATCGTCAGAGAGAAGAAAGGAAAGAAGGCGTTGCTCCTTTCCATGATCTCTTCCCTTACGAAATACCGCTTCCTTCTCAAGCAGCTGGTCATGCGCGATTTCAAGACGAAATATAAAAGATCCGTTCTCGGTATGTTCTGGAGCTTCCTCAATCCGCTCCTGACCATGAGCATCCAGTTCGTGATCTTCTCCACGCTCTTCCAATCCGACATTGAAAACTTCATCGTCTATCTGCTCACGGGTATCGTCTGCTTCAACTTCTTCAGTGAAGCGACCAATATGTGTCTGATGAGCATTCTCGGAAACGCGCCTCTGATCAATAAGGTCTACGTGCCGAAGTATATTTACCCCTTCTCGCGCACGCTTTCTTCGGTTGTCAACCTTCTCCTTTCATTGATCCCCCTGCTTCTGATGCTGATCATCACGCAAAGAGCGCTCCCTCTGACCATTCTGCTTCTCCCATTCGTTTTGCTGATGCTCTTCTTCTTGAGCTACGGCATGGGACTGATCTTGGCAACCATGATGGTATTCTTCCGCGACACGCAGTTCCTCTGGAGCATTTGCGTGATGCTGCTGAACTACCTCTCCCCGATCTTTTATCCCGAAACCATCATCCCGATCAACATCCTGCCCATTTACCGACTGAACCCGCTTTATCAGATCATTACCTTCATGCGCAAGATCCTGATGATCGGCGAGGGAATGTCCGCGCCTTCTCCGCAGGATTATCTGACCTGCATCATCTCTTGCATCATCCCCTTCATCCTCGGACTTTGGATCTTCAAGAAGAATGAGGACAAATTCGTTTTGAATATCTGATCGAGCTAAAAATCAACTTTTCCAAGAAAGGATCCCTGTTTTTTCATGATCAAGGCAGAAAACATTACAGTATGCTACCGTATGGCGAATGACAAGATCAAGAGCATCAAGGAATACATGGTAGCACTGCTCAAGGGAAAAATACAATACGAAAAATTCTACGCCCTCAACGACGTCAGCTTTGAGATCAAAAAAGGCGAGGTCATCGGCATCATCGGAAACAACGGTGCGGGAAAAAGCACGCTTCTGAAGGTGATCTCGGGCATTCTCAAGCCCGTGGAGGGTAAGGTTACCCTGCAGGGCAACGTCGTTCCCATGCTTGAGCTTGGAAGCGGCTTTGACATCGACCTGACGGGACGCGAGAACGTCTTTCTCAACGGCGCGATCCTTGGCTATTCGGAGGAATACCTGAAGGAAAAATACGACGAGATCGTGGAGTTCTCGGAGCTTGGCAATTTTATTGACACTCCCGTTCGCAATTATTCCTCGGGTATGATGATGCGTCTTGCCTTCTCGATCGCGTCCATCGTCAATCCCGATATTCTGATCGTTGACGAGATCCTCGCCGTCGGTGACATGGCATTCCAAGAAAAAAGCTATCGCCGCATGATGGAGCTGATGAGCCACGGTACGACCGTGCTTCTGGTCTCGCACAGCATCGAGCAGATTCGCGCGCGTTGCGACCGCGTGATCTGGTTGGATCACGGCAAGGTCGTTGCCATCGGCGACACGCAGGAGATCTGCGATCGCTACATTGCCTCCAACGAGCATTGAGCAAAATCACTTTCATATAAAAAAGAGATCCGAAAATTCGGATCTCTTTTTTGGTTGTTTTGAAATTATTCAAGCTCAAACGCGCCTGTATAAAGCTGATAATACTGTCCTTTTTCTTCGATCAGCTTTTCGTGGCTTCCGCGTTCGATGATGCGTCCGTGGTCAAGCACCATGATCACGTCCGAATTGCGTACCGTGGAAAGGCGGTGCGCGATGACGAATACGGTTCTTCCCTTCATCAGCGCGTCCATACCCTTTTGCACGATCGCCTCGGTTCTGGTATCGATCGAGGAGGTCGCCTCGTCAAGGATCATAACGGGAGGATCTGCGACCGCGGCACGCGCGATGGCGATCAGCTGACGCTGCCCTTGAGAAAGGTTTGCGCCGTTGTTGGAAAGCTCGGTCTCATAGCCCTGCGGCAAGCGTGTGATGAAGTCGTCCGCTCCGACGAGCTTTGCGGCACGGATACAGTCCTCATCCGTAGCTTCAAGCATACCGTAACGGATGTTGTCCATCACAGAGCCCGTGAACAGGTTGGTATCCTGCAGCACGATTCCAAGCGAGCGTCTCAGATCAGACTTGCTGATCTTGTTGATATTGATCCCGTCATAGCGGATCTTTCCGTCCGCAATATCGTAAAAGCGATTGATCAGATTGGTAATGGTTGTTTTTCCCGCGCCCGTTGCGCCAACAAAGGCGACCTTCTGTCCCGGCTCGGCATAGACCGTAACGTCATGCAAAACATTCTTTCCTTCCTCATAGGCAAAGTCCACCTCCGTCATGCGAACGTCACCCTGAAGGGGCGTATACGTAATGCTTCCGTCCTGATGCGGATGCTTCCATGCCCATTTGCCCGTGTGGTGTTCTGTTTCCGTCACGTTTCCGTCTGCATCCAGCTCGGCATTGACAAGGGTAACGTAGCCGTCATCCACCTCAGGAGCTTCATCCATCAGCTCGAACACACGATTCGCGCCCGCAACACCCATCGCGATGGAGTTGATCTGCTGCGAGAACTGGTTGATGTTACCGGTGAATTGCTTGGTCATGGAAAGGAACGGAATGATAATATCCACCGTCAGTACGCCAACGCCCGTAAACAGTGCCTGAATGCTCCAGTTCGGGACGGCACTTGCAAGCAGGACACCGCCGACCGTGGCAACGATCACGTACATGACGTTACCGATGTTCATAATGATCGGTCCTAACATATTTGCATACGCGTTCGCGCGGTAGCTATCCTGATAAAGATCGTTGTTGATGCGGTCGAAGTCCACCTGGCTTTTTTCCTCATGGCAGAACACCTTAACGACCTTCTGACCGTTCATCATTTCCTGCACGTAGCCCTCAAGCGCGCCGACAGAGCGTTGCAAACGTCCAAAGAACTTTGCAGATCCTCCACCGACCGTTTTGGAAACAATGATCATGAACACCACGCCGATGAGCAAAAGTCCTGTCAGCCAGAAGCTGTAGTAGAGCATGATAAAGAATACGGTAATAACGATCACGGACGTGCGGATCAACGTCGGGAACGACTGCGAAACAAGCTGACGCAGGGTGTCGATATCGTTGGTATAATAGCTCATGATGTCGCCGTGCTTATGTGTATCGAAATACTTCACGGGCAAGTTCTGCATCTTATCAAACATCGTTCGACGCATTTTGCACAAAAAGCCCTGCGTGATGTTCGCCATCAGCTGCGACTCGATCGTAATGGAGATAATCGCCAGTACGTACAGCGCGATCAGAAGAAAGACCTGCGGCAGGATCTCCTGCGAAGCCAAGCCCCAATCTCCCGACGATTGCCACTTTCCGATCAATTCAATGACCTTCTGCAAAAAGACAGCGGGGATCGCCGACGTGATCGCCGTGAAGATGATGCACGTGATCGAGATCGGTACCATTGCGGGGTAATAAGAGAACAGCATCTTGATCAAGCGGGCAAACGCCTTGCCATTCAGCTTCGGGCGCGGACGCTTTCCGCTCATCGGGGGAGCGCCCTTTTGATGTTTGGAAGCAATACTCGGATTTTTATTCATCCTGATCACCTCCGTTCGTTTGCTGCTCGTATACCTCTCGGTAGATCGAGCTGGTCTGCAACAGCTGCTTATGCGTTCCCATCGCATCGATGCAACCGTTATTCATCACCAAGATCAGATCCGCATCCTGCACGGACGCAATTCTCTGTGCGATGATGATCTTGGTCGTTTCGGGAATATAAGTCTTAAATCCGTTGCGGATAAAGGCATCCGTTTTGGTATCCACGGCACTTGTTGAGTCGTCAAGAATCAGGATCTTCGGCTTTCTCAAAAGCGCGCGCGCAATGCAAAGACGTTGCTTCTGACCGCCCGAGACATTCGTGCCTCCCTGCTCGATCTTGGTATCGTATCCATCGGGGAACGAGCGAACGAAATCATCTGCCTGCGCCAGCTTACAAGCCTCCACAAGCTCTTCGTCGGTCGCGTTTTCGTTGCCCCAACGAAGATTTTCCTTGATCGTGCCCGAAAAAAGCAGGTTTTTCTGCAAAACCATGGCGACCGAGGAACGGAGAACGTCCAGATCGTAATCCTTAACATTCACGCCGCCGACCTTGACCGTCCCCTCCGTAGCGTCGTAAAGACGTGGAATGAGCTGTACCAGCGAGGACTTACCCGAGCCCGTACCGCCGAGGATACCGATGGTCATACCCGAATCGATGCGCAAATGGATATTGGAAAGCGCGTTTTTCTGTGCCGTCTCGGAATATTTGAAATTAACGTGATCAAACTCAACGGATCCGTTTGCGACCTCGGTCACGGGCTGCTCGGGATTCTGCAGCGTCGACGTTTCATTCAGAACCTCGCAGATACGCTTTGCGGATTCCGCGGACATGGTCAGCATCACGTAGATCGAGGAAAGCATCATCAACGACATCAGGATCTGCATGCCGTAGGTCAGCATTGCGGAGATCTGTCCGACGTCGATGGTCTCTCCCATTCCCGAGATCGCCATGCTGGAACCGAGAATGAGGATGAATGCCATATTGAAGTACATACAGAATTGCATCAGCGGCGAGTTAAGTGCCACGATGCGTTCCGCCTTGGTAAAATCACGTCGGATGTCCTCTGCCTTTGTGCCGAATTTGTCCTTTTCATACCCTTCTCTTGCGAAGCTCTTTACCACACGCGCGCCGCGCACGTTTTCCTCAATGGACTCATTGAGCTTATCGTATTTTCGGAACACCGCGTGGAATGCGGGCATCGCGTATTTACTGATCAGAAGAAGACCGCATACCAGGATCGGAATGACGATCACGAAGGTCGCCGCAAGCCATCCACCCATGAACCATGCCATGCTGAAGGAAAAGATCAGCATCAAAGGACTGCGGATCGCCGTGCGGATCAGCATCATGAAGGACATCTGCACGTGCAGAATGTCGGTCGTCATACGGGTTACCAGCGAAGAAGAAGAAAATTTGTCGATATTGGAAAACGAATAGGTCTGTATTTTCTCATAAATGTCATGTCTTAGGTTTTTGGAGAAGCCCGAGGATGCCTTGGCGCAAGTAAAGCCCGCCACGCCGCCGCAAGCCAACGATATGATCGCCATTCCCACCATCAGAAGTCCTGTTTTCAGGATCTCGGTGGATGCTGCCCCTTCCTTGATCTGATTGATCAGGTTTGCCGTAATAAAGGGGATGGTCGTTTCAATGACCGCCTCGCATACGATCAGGACCAGCGTAATGATCACGGGTGTTTTATACTCCCTTACGCTTTTTGCCAATTGCTTGATCATCTTTTGCCTTATCATTCCTTTCAAAAAAATCATCCTTATTATTGTAGCACATTTTTTTTGCAAAATCAATCATATTTTCCTTTGAATTTAAAAAAAATATCCGCTTTTCTTTTGTTCATGATGACAAATTGATTGAAGCAATCAATATTTGTTTAAAAACAAATCCATCCCTCAAAAAAAACGGACTCCCTCGGGAGTCCTTGGATATTGTGCAATGACCGTAATTGATTTGAGTTTGAGAGCTTGTAAAAGTACAAAACGGTTCGCCGACCCTGTAGGGGAAGTTTTTTCCCTCCCGCGTTGCCGTCATCGAATTTCCCGTAGGGCGACCTTTGGTCGCCCTACGTTTTATTTGGCATGATATTCAAAAAACGGATGACCAAAGGTCGCCCTACGGGATTGTATATTATTCCGAGATTTTGCAAAATTCCGACTCTGTTGTCGGCATTCCGTGAAAGGCGCCACCTACTTGTAGGGGGAGCTTTCGCGAAGCAACTGAGGGGGGTGGAAATTGGAATGTTTTTAGTATTTTCAACAGACGGAACGCTCGTGCAGACTTCTTAGCCGCTTTTTTCTTTGGCGATATAGGCGCAAAATGAAACGAGGCTCGCAAGCTCGCCGCAAACCGCTTCGCGGCTTTGCAAGCTTACAAAAAGAAACGCATAAAAAGAGTCTCGCTATAGTGGTTGCTTGGGGATTTTCGCAAAAAGTCCAAAACTGTCCGCAACAGCGGAACTAAAGAGCCCACCGCAGGTGGCGCGATGTTTTAAACTCTTGCGAAAAGTTTAAACTGATTCGTCCAAATAGGACAATGCGGCAAGTGCTGCGACCGTTCCGTCCGCAGTTGCGGTCGTAAGCTGTCGGACCGCCTTTCTGCGGCAGTCTCCTGCGGCAAATACGCCCTCCAGATTGGTCTTGCAATCCTCACCCGCAAGGAAATAACCGTCCTCATCCACCGCGACAATGTCTGCAAACGCGGCATTCTGCGGGATCTGTCCGACCGCTTCAAAAAGTCCCGCGACCGAAAGCGTCGTAATCTCCTCGCTCTTCGTATTCTCCACCGTCACCCCTCCAAGGATCATCTCTCCATGGATTTCCTTGACAACGGTATTGGTCAAAAATACGATGTTTTCTGTTTCTTTTGCGCGCAAAAGCAACTTTTCCTCCGCGCGGAAGCCTTCTCTTCTGTGGATCAGATATACCTTTGAGCAAAGCTCTGAAAGATAGAGCGCGTCCTGCACGGCAGTATTGCCGCCGCCAACGACCGCAACCTCTTTTTTTCGGAAAAACGCGCCGTCGCAGACTGCGCAGAAGGACACACCTCTGCCGATATAGTCCTGCTCCCCAGGAACACCGAGGGTACGGTGGCGCAATCCCGTTGCCAGGATCACCGCGCGCGCAGCTTCACTCTTCTTCCCCATCAAGACCTCATATCCTCCCTCGATCGGGCGCATTCCGTCAGCCAGAGCGGAGCGCACCTCAACCTTCAATTCGTCAATCTGCGCCCGCATCGCCATCGCCAGATCCATTCCGTTGACGTTTGGAATACCCGGGTAATTCTCCACACCGCGCGATTTGGTGATCTGTCCGCCGCAGAATTCTCCCTCGATCAAAAGGACGTTTTTATTGGCTCTTTTGGCATACAGTGCCGCCGTCATTCCCGCAGGACCGCCGCCAACGATGATCAAATCATACATACATTTTCTCCTTCACTTTCTTATTTTTCACGCAATGCCTGCACGCGCGCCTCGTTCGGCGTGACGATACAGGACCAGTTGGTGTGGTAGATCACAAATCCCGGCTTTGCGCCCGCAGGCTTCTTGACGTTTCGAACCAACGTGTAATCCACCTCAACGTTCTGTCCGTCAGCTCCCTTGGAAAAATACGCCGCGATCTCTGCCGCCTCGGTGAAATCCTTCTCCGAGGGCTCTTCTCCGTTGCAAAGCATGACCGTGTGCGAGCCGGGAAGATTTTTGACGTGGAACCAGTAATCGTTCTTTTCCGCCAGCTTATGCGTGATGTAGTCATTCTGCACGTTGTTCTTTCCGCAAAGCACGCGGTAGCCCCCCGACGTTCTGAACTGCGCCACGGTTGGAGTCGCCGGCTTTTTGGAAGCCGTATAGTGCTTCATGCGCGACGCATAGCCCGAACGGTAAAGCTCCTCACGGATCTGCGCGAGATCCGCCGCGTTTTCCGCATGGGACAGCGCATCGAATACGGTATCGATATACGTAAGCTCCGCTTCTCCCAGCTCGATCTGTTTACCAAGCTCGACCCTGGCGGTCTTGGATTTGTTGTACTTTTTATAATAGACCTGCGCGTTTGCGGACGGAGACAGACGCCCGTCCAGCGTGATCACACAAGTACCGAAGCTTCCGTCGTCCTCGTGATATTGCTCGTAGTCGGTCAATTCGACGCGCGTCATGCCTCGGGAAAGACAATACAGATTTGCCGTGATCAGATCGGCGTATTTCTTATACGTCTCTCCTTTTTCGCAATCGGCAAGCTCCTGCCTCTGCAGCTCCAGCTTCTTCCGTATCCGCGCATCCGCATTGGTCAGAATGCGCAAAACGTCGGAGGCACGCTGACGGATGTGATTTTCTCTGTCCCTCGTTCGGAAAAACTCATCCAGCAGGCCGCCCGCACTCTCAAAGGCACGCAGCTCAAAATCCGCACCGTAGTGTCCAAGCTCGCAGAAGGCATATTCCACGGGCTTGCCGTCACGCAACACCATGCAAGGCGAAAAGCTCTGCCGCTTGATGGCGGAAACGATCCCGAAAAATGCGTTTTTCAAGCATTCCGCAGAGCAATCTCCGATCAACGCGTCAATTCTTCCGCTTGCGCGGTACGCGATCTCACGCGCAACCGAGGAAGAAATTCCAAGGAAGCTTGCTATGATCCATTTTTCAATCGGGCGATCCTTTCCGCAATCCTGCATCAACGCAAGGAACGTTTCCTCGTCGATCTGCATCGGATCGTGCTTATCCTGCTTTGGAGGAAGCTCGTAGGTCATCCCGGGAAGCACCTGACGAAGCATGGACGTGGAAAAATCCACCGTTCGCAAAGCGGACACGATCTTTTTATCCTCGTTTGCAAAGATCAGATTGCTGTATTTGCCCATGATCTCGGCGATGAGATATCTGCGACATTCAAAACCCATTTCGTCACGTGTTTCAAATTCCAGAACGGCAACGCGCTCAAAGCCCTCCTGCCGCGCGTCCACCAGCTTTGCTCCCTGCAAATGCTTGCGCAGAAGCATACAGAGCATGGGCGGTGTCATGGGATTTTCCTTTTGTTCGGTTGTAAAACAAAGTCGCGGTGTATTGGAGCCCGCATTGATCAGAAGCCGCTTGCCCCCTTCAATGCTGCGCATCTGCAATACGATCTCATCCCGTTCGGGCTGAAATACCTTCTCCACACGTGCGCCAAGTGATTTTTCACGGATCTCGGCAAGCACACACGCGAGCATTCCTGCATCAAAAGCCATTTTATGACCTGCTTTCTTCAAAATTCCAAAAATATTATAACATAGTCTTGCAATTTTTACAAGTCAATGCTATAATATAAATAAAGTTTTTGTGCGACACAAAGCGTCGGACGAAATTCGGAGGCATCAACATGAACAAAACGGTAATCGGCATCGACGTTGGCGGAACGACCACCAAGATCGTCGGATTTCATTTAAATAAAGACGGAACACGTGAGCTGATCGCTCCGCAGTTCGTACGCGCGACCGATCCTTTGACCTCGGTCTACGGCGCGTTCGGAAAATTCACGGCACAGAACGGATTGGAGCTTTCGGACATCCACAGCGTTCTGATGACGGGAGCAGGAGCGGCACATCTGGAAAAGCCGATCTATAACCTCAACTGCCGTCCCGTCCCCGAATTCACCTCGATCGGTCTTGGCGGACTTTATCTTTCAGGGCTGAAGGAAGCCATTGTGGTCAGCATGGGAACGGGTACTGCCCTCATCCATGCAAAGGAAGAAAACGGAACATGCAACAT
>JAZNXP010000020.1:0-1965 GCA_045593965.1 Eubacteriales bacterium
TCTGGAAGCAAACACGCTCCCCGGGATGACACCAACCAGCCTTTTGCCCCTCGCCGCACAAGCGGTGGGGATCTCTTATGGCGAGCTTTGCGAGCGGATCGTTCGGCTTTGATGCATATTTTAAAATGATGAATACACAGATCGGAGCGTCCTTTCTTCGGAAAGCGGCGCTCCGATGATTTTTGCCGCTATATACTTTTTCTTGACAAGCTGCCTGTTCTTTGATAAAATAAAAA
The DNA here is from genome assembly GCA_045593965.1 of Eubacteriales bacterium. GTDB lineage: Bacteria > Bacillota > Clostridia > Oscillospirales > CAG-272 > UMGS1865. The sequence goes on from JAZNXP010000020.1 coordinate 237, forward strand.
TAAAGAAAATAAAAAAATTCGGAAAATACTGTAATCTTTTTCAAAAAACGGCATCATATTGGGTGAAATCGAAAAAAATGAGATTTTATATACAGAAACAGGAGGAGATTGAAATGTGGTTGATCGTTATTGTGATCGGATTGATTGCTTTAGCTGTCATTCTGACGTTAAAGATAAAAAACAACGCAAAAAACAGCTTTTTTTCATGTTTTTTTGAGAAGCTGTGGGCAATAACGGGGACTCTGTTTTGCATTCTGAATCTTGCTTCGATGGTGATGGCGTGGATTTATGCTTCTCATGAGTCCCCTCCCGCGTTCGGTGTCAGTCGTTCCTTCGCTGTATATGTATGTGGATATATTGCCGCTTTGATCGGAATGGGGTTTTACGTCATTGACGCCATCCTCGCGATTTTCAAAGGGATCAATGGGGAACGGAGAATTTTCAATTCGATTTTGGCAGGAGCTGTTATTGTAGGTGTTCCTATACTTCTGCTGGTTGCCTCAACGCTGGGAACGGTACAGTTTTTGAGCTGGCTTGTATATGATTGTTTCATTTTGATTTTAGAAGCGATTTCGCTTGTTCTTCATTTCAAGGATCATTGGATATAATAAAAAGCTAAAAACTCGCAAGGAAATTTTTTTAAAACTACTGTAACCTTTTTCAAAAAACGGCGTCATATTGGGTGAGGCCGAAAAACACAGGAGTCAAATTATGGAGGATTTTGAGATCGTCGATCTGTATTGGGCAAGAGAAGAAAAAGCCATCAGCGAATCGGATCGCAAATACGGCAGGATGCTGTTGTCGCTCTCTTTTTCGATGCTTTCCTCACACGAGGATGCGGAGGAATGCGTGAATGACACTTATCTCGCCGCGTGGAATGCGATGCCGACCGACCGTCCGACGTATCTGGGCGCATTCCTCTCCAGGATCACACGCAACCTTTCTCTCGACCGCTACCGTGCCTCCCATCGGGAAAAGCGCGGCGGTGTGGAAGGCTTGGTGGAGGAGCTGACCGAGTGTATTCCCGATCGAAGCAGTGTGGAACAGGAATACGAAAACGGCAGACTTGCCGATGCGCTCAATGCATTTCTTGCGTCATTGGATGCCGAAAAACGAGCGATCTTTCTGCGCCGTTATTACTATTCGCAATCCATTGCCGAGATCGCGCTGTCCTTGCGGATGAGAGAAGGCAAGGTCAAGGTCACATTACATCGCATTCGTGAAAAGCTGCGACGGGAGCTGGAGGTGAAGGATCTGCTATGAAGCAACAAAACAAACTGCAAAAGGCAGAATATTTGCTTTGCGAGCTTTCGGGCGTGGAGGATCGGTATCTTGCGCAAGCACTGGCTTTCCGCAAGCTCAAAAAGGCAAATCCCTTCCGACGTGCGGCGCTTCTGGCGGCGTGCCTGACGCTTTCCTTTGTGCTTTGCATCTCCGTTCTTCTTCTGAACGATCGCAAGGATGAAAGCATGAACGGGGATCTTCCGCAAAACGGCTCGGAGATCGGAGAGCAGAGCGTTGCATGGAAGCTCGATACCGTTCTGCGGGAGAGCGAGGGAATGTCCGCAACACGGATCGAGGCGGATGCGTTCGACTTCTTCTCGGGAGAGGGCCGCGTCGTCTGGCAGTACGAGGGAGACGCGCATTTCTATATGAGCCGCGCGTTGACCGAGAAGGAAGTGACCGCGCTTCGCAACGTCGCAAAAGAAAACACGCAAAAGCCCTCCTC
>JAZNXP010000021.1:0-10966 GCA_045593965.1 Eubacteriales bacterium
CAGAAGCTCGGCGTGGCATATGCTCCGCTCAACTCGGATTATTCCCGCGATACCTGGACACAGGCTGTTAACGAGTCGATCCTCTTTCCGGAAGAAGCATGGGAAGGAAAATGTATCGAAGCGGCGGCGACCTTCGTCCGCAACGGAAAGGTCTATCTGTTTTACGGTGGCTCCTTTAACTGCACGCCTCAGCAGATCGGCTATGCGGTTTCGAGCGACGGTGTACACTTCCAAAAGCCGACTCCCAATCTTCCCTTCATCCCCTGCGGAAATGAAGGAGACTGGAACGCGAGCGAATCGGGACACCCTTACGCATTCATTGACAGCGACGGAAGCATCCACCTCTTCTATCAGGGCTCGCCCGACAAGGGAAAAACGTGGTATCTGAGCCGTTGCGAATTGACCTTCGACGGGGATACGCCCAGAGTACGCACATTCCACAACGAACCTTAAAAAGGAGAAACGATTATGAAATTACCATATACCATTGATCTGTCCGGCAAGGTTGCCGTTATCACGGGAGCGGGCGGTGTCCTCATGAGCGAATTCGCTCGCGCGCTTGCGGCTTGCGGCGCAAAGGTCGCGTTGCTCGACATCAACGAGAAGGCAGCAAAGGAAATTGCTGATTCCATCGGAGAAAACGCGCTCGCATTGGCTGTCAACTGTCTGGAAAAGGACAGCATTCTTGCTGCTCGCGACGTCATCCACGAAAAGCTCGGCAAGGTCGATCTTCTGATCAACGGCGCGGGTGGAAACAACCCCAGAGCGACCTGCGACAATGAGATCATGACTCCCGAGACCGAGGGCATCAAGTCCTTCTTCAATCTGGAGGAGAGCGGACTGAAATTCGTATTTGACCTGAACATCACCTCCGCATTCCTCGTCACGCAGGTATTCGCGGAGGATATGATCAAAACGGGAGGAAACATCATCAACATCTCCTCCATGAACGCATTCCGTCCTCTGACCAAGATCCCCGCTTACAGCGCGGCAAAGGCAGGCATTGCCAACTTCACGCAGTGGCTGGCTGTTCACTTCGCCCCCTGCGGCATCCGTGTCAACGCCATCGCTCCCGGTTTCTTCGTCACCAATCAGAACAGAGGTCTGCTCTTTGACGCGGACGGCAATCCCACCGCACGCACGGGCAAGATCCTCGGCAGCACCCCCCAGAAGCGTTTCGGAGAGGTCTCCGATCTGCTCGGCACGCTGCTTTGGCTGGCAAGCGATGAAGCAAGCGGATTTGTAACGGGTGTCATCGTTCCCGTTGACGGCGGCTTCAACGCATATAGCGGTGTCTAAAACGGAGGCTTCCATGTCAGCTCCCTTCAGAAGTGACTATTGCAAGTCCTGCGAGATCCTTACCCCCGACGACGGATATCACTATTTCTTCGGCTATTACGATCTGCGCGCGGATGACGGAAACGGCAAGTATCTTTGCCACCGTGTCCCCTTCTGGGATCGTTTGCCCACAAAGGACGATGAGATCGAAGTGGGATACGTGGAAAATAAGCAGTTCTTCCCCATCGGAAAGACCACGGCTTGGAACTTCCAGCAGGGCTCTTTGCTTCAATATCACCCAACCGAGAAGGACACCGTTTTCTATAACGTTTTTTCGGGCGGCACGCCCCGTACGGTGAAGCACAATTACGTCACAGGCGAGAAAACCTACACCGACCGTGCGGTCGCGACAATCTCTCCCGATGGAAAATACGGTATTGCCGTCAATTTCGGACGCATCTACGATTTCCGTCCGGGCTACGGCTATGCGGGCTGTGCCGATCAGTTCCGTGACGTTGCCGCGCCCCACGGGGACGGCGCGTTCTTGACTGATATGGAAACGGGCAGATCCACGCAGATCCTCTTTTATGATACGCTCGGCGTCGCATCGGGCTTTGCAAAGGATGACAAGGTTCTGATCAATCACGTCAACTTCAACACCGCGGGTGACCGTTACGTCATGCTGGTGCGCAATTTCGGCACGAACGGCGGCTGGTTTACCTCCATGGTGATCGGAGATCTGAACGGCAACGTCAAGACCGTGTTGGAAAAGACGCAGGTCTCGCACTACATCTGGGCAAACGCGGACGAGCTGATCGTGTTTGCAAAGGTCAGGGGCAAGTTCGGCGATTGGAGAATCAACGTTGTCACGGGAGAAATAGAGGAATATGACGTTCACTTTCTTGAGGACATTCACTGCAACCTCTCGCCCGACGGTCAGTACCTCATCGGCGACTCTTATCCCGTGGACGAAAACAATGAATATCTGCATTGCGAGTCCTTCCCCTCCTATGGCTATCGGAGAGTGGTAGCGTATAGCATCAAGACCAAAAAGGCGGTCTTTCTGTTTGACGCGCAGACCACCATTATTTCGCCGAACACGGACATTCGTTGCGATCTGCACGCGCGCTTTACCGAGGGCGGCAGGTTCATCAGCTATGACACCACGCAAAAAGGTAAGCGTCAGATCGCAAGGGTCAGCGCCGAGGCATTGAATTTTTAAAACACAAGGAGAATACTTATGAGATTCGGAGTTTCATGCGGCTTTGATTGGCTTCCCGCCCTCAAGGACGCAGGTTATGACTACATCGAAACCAGCTTGGTCGGCTTGCTTGAAAAAAGCGAAGAGGAGATCGACGAGATCTCCGATCAGCTGGATCAATACGGCATGAAGTTGGAGGTCGTCAACTGCTTCTTCCCATTTGGAAAAAGTCTTTACAGCGAGGATGCGGAGTATTTCCGTGATCACGCCGCAAGAGGACTTCGCCTCGCGGCATCCTTGGGCTGTAAGATCGCCGTGATCGGAAGCGGCGGAGCGAGACGCGTCCCCGAGGACATCAGCGTCGAGCTTGCAAAAAAGCAATTTTCGGACATTCTCCGCATCTGCGGTGAGGAAGCCGAACAATACGGAATCAAGATCGTGGTTGAGCCTCTGCGCCATAAGGAGACCAACTTCATTTATACCATCACCGAGGGCATTGAGATCGCAAACATGGCAGATCATCCCGCCGTCGGCACGCTCATCGATTTCTTCCATTTCCATTGTAACGATGAGCCGCTTGAGGAATTGGATACCCTTGACGGCCCGATCTACCACACGCATCTGGCACGTCCGAGCTTTGACCGTTGCTTCCCCCAGCCTCTGGATGCGGAAACGGTCCGCGCTTGGTCGCAAAAGCTCAAGGCGTTGGGCTATAACGACCGCATGAGTCTGGAATGCCGCTTCACCTCTAATTATAAGCAGGAATTGAAGGTCGCGCGCGAGATTCTGGAGATTTTTAATCAATAACGGCATCAAAAAACCGCTCACGCTACCCCGTGGGCGGTTTTGCCCTTACAAGAGCCTTGTCAATTCGCCAAAAAAAGTGCGCATTTTCCTTTTTTTGTCATCTTTGAAAAAGGGTTGACTTCATCGGAAAATCATTGTATAATTGAAACACATCAATTCATTCGGAGGTCAATATGAAACGCTTGATCTGCTTTGATCTGGACGGCACGCTGACGCAGCACCGTTCTCCTCTTCCCCCCGAAAACCGCGCGGTCCTTGACGCGCTTGCAAAAAAATATAAGCTCCTGATGGTCGGCGCGGGAGACGCGGAACGCATCTACCGTCAAATGGGCAATTATCCCATCGATATTCTGGGAAATTACGGCATGCAGGAAAGCCGTATCATCGACGGCAGATTTGAGCTGATCCGTGAGGAGATCTCTCCCGTCGATCAGGAGTTCTTCACCGAAAAGCTGACCTATCTCCGCCAAAAATACGGCTACACCGAATATAAAGGAGACGCCATCGAGTTTCACCCCTCGGGAATGGTCACGTTCCCTCTGCTTGGCATGAAAGCCGACATCGCCGACAAGGTCGCCTTCGATCCCACGCGCGAGAAGCGCAAGGTCCTCTACCCCGAGGTGCTGGAGATCTTCGGAGACCGTTACACCGTATTCATCGGCGGCTCGTCCTCGTTTGATTTCTCCGAAAAACGCTTTAACAAATACGACGCCATTCTTACATACGCCAAGGCAAACGGCTACGAAAAGGACGAGATCCTTTACGTCGGTGACGACTTTGGCGACGGCGGCGGTGACAGTCACGTCCGTCTCGGCGGCATGGATTACGTCGAGATCACCGACTATCGCACGCTCCCCGAGAAGATGAAGCCTTGGCTTTGATCCCTCTTTTTGAGACAGGCTCTTTTTCATCGGTGCTTCAAAAAACAACATCCCAAAGATAGCCGAATGTCAAGCCGTCGGCTATCTTTTTTGCAGGTCAAAAAATCTTGTTTTCTATTGACTTCTCTAAAAAAAAGAAGTATAATATGAACAATATCAATCTCGAAAGGATCGCCATCATGATCAGCTACGATTTGTTCGCGCACGGAAAACGCTTTGCCCTGACCGTCAGCTTCGACGACGGAAGATTTGACGACCGCCTCATCGAAATTCTGAACCGTTACGGCATCAAAGGGACCTTCCACCTCAATTCGGGGAATATGAAAAGGCTCGGACTTTACGATTCCATCGGGCAGACCTATCAAGGTCACGAGGTTTCCTGCCACGGCACGCACCACAGCACCATGCAATATATTCCCACGCAGGGCTTGGTCGAGGAGATCTTTGAGGATCGTCGCGCGCTCGAAGCGCAAATGGGTTATCCCGTAACGGGACTTTCCTATGCCTGCGGCGGATATACGCAGATACACAAGGAGCTTCTGCGCGGCATGGGGATTGAATATTCCCGCACGACAAAAAACGGATTGAACGGCTTTCAGATCCCCGAGGATTTTCTGGAATGGCACCCGACCTGTCACTATAAGAGCTGCATGGAAACGGGCAAGCAATTCCTTTCCATGATCAATCGCCTGAAGGAGACAGGCTGGCTCGGCTTCCCCTCGATCCTTTACGTCTGGGGACACGCGCACGAGCTGGAAAACAACGGACATTGGGACATGATAGAGGAATTCTGCAGGCTCATGGGCGGCAACGATATGATCTGGTACGCGACCAATATCGAGATCTGCCGTTATATCAAGGCACAGCGTTCCCTGATCATTTCCGCAGACGAGAGCATCGTCTATAATCCGACTGCCATTGACGTCTGGTTCTCCAAGAACGGCAAGGAATACTACATCAGGGGCGGCGAAACGTTACGTATTTGAGGTGAAAAATGTTGGATTGGATCAAAAATTGGTTTGCGGAGCAAGGCGTGATCGGAACGGTCGCGCAGCTGATCGGTTTTTTGGCACTTGCGGCTTCAGCGATCTCGTTTCAGCAAAAAACGCAAAAGCGGATCGTGATCGGTCAATGCATCTGTTCCTCTCTTTGGGGCGTGCATATGCTGCTTTTGGGGGCTTGGGCAGGCACTCTGCTCAACGTGGTCGCGGCGATCCGCGCGTTCCTTTATTCCTATCGTGAAAAATACGTGTGGGCAAGACACAAGGCGTGGTACGCGGTCTTTATCGCGCTGTTCGCGGCTTGCTCTCTCTTCTCCGCTCTGCAGCCAAACGGCGAAGAATGGATGGCAATTTTGCCGTTCGTGGGAATGACACTCACAACCTTCTCCTTGGGAGAAAAGCATCCGTTCAAGGTAAGACTCCTGACGCTGATCAACTGTCCCTTCTGGCTGTTTTACGATTTCTTCAACGGATCCATTGCGGGCGTGATCGCGGAAATGATCAATATCACCTCCATTGTTTTGGCAATGCTCCGCCTGGATCTGCCTGCCCACCGCGCAAAAAAGAAGGTCGCAGAGGACGTATCGAACGCACAAGAATGAAGCATCCTAACGTTTGTAAGCCCTTTGAGAAAAAATAAAAAGATTTTTCGAAAAAGGGCTTGACAAACAGGGCAAGGTATGGTATAATACTTTCGTTCCAAAGGCGAACACCGTTTCGCTGGTGTGGCTCAATGGCAGAGCAGCTGATTTGTAATCAGCAGGTTGTTGGTTCGACTCCGATCACCAGCTCCACCAAGTCCACACAACGTGGACTTTTATAAGGGAGATTTCCCGAGCGGCCAAAGGGGGCAGACTGTAAATCTGTTGTCTTTCGACTTCGGTGGTCCGAATCCACCATCTCCCACCAGAAAAAAGCACTTGCTTTCGCAAGTGCTTTTTTCAACGAAATCCGCCCTTTCGTACGGAACAAATCCCACTTGCGTGGGATGAAATCGCTTCGCAATGAAATCCCACTTCGTGGGGATGGAGAAACGGATTTTATTCATAATACAAAGTATGTCTTATTTTTTTGCAAAGATGTGGTATAGTAATAAAAGCTTTGACAAACAAAAGGAACCTCTTTATGAAAATTCAACTTTCGGATCATTTTACGTACCGAAGACTGATCCGCTTCACGCTTCCATCCATCGCCATGATGATCTTTACCTCGATCTATGGTGTTGTGGACGGATTTTTTGTATCGAATTATGCGGGAAAGACTGCGTTCGCGGCAGTCAATCTCATCATGCCCTTTTTGATGGTCGTTGCCACGGTCGGCTTTATGTTCGGCACGGGTGGCTCGGCGATCGTGGCAAAGTCGTTCGGTGAAGGTGACAGTCATCGCGCAAACCGTAATTTTTCGCTGTTTGTTTACGTTACCTTTGGCTTGGGCGTGCTGTTCTCCGCGCTTGGAATTGTTTTCATTCGCCCGATCTCTTCTCTGCTCGGCGCGGAAGGCGTGCTTTTGGAAAACTGTGTCGTTTACGCGCGCATCATCCTTTTAGCGCTCCCCTTCTTCGTCTTGCAAATGCTTTTCCAAAGCTTTTTCGTCACGGCGGAGAAGCCGCATCTTGGGCTGATCGTCACAGTCTCTTCGGGAGTGACGAACATGATCCTTGATGCCGTTCTGGTCATTCTGCTTCCGCAAGAATACAAGCTTGTGGGGGCGGCGATCGCTACGGCAGTCAGTCAGACCGTGGGCGGCATCATTCCGCTGTTCTATTTCTTCTCCAAGAATAGCAGTATCCTTCGTCTTGGAAAGACCTCGTTTGACGGAAAGGCATTGCTGAAGGCTTGCACGAACGGCTCCTCGGAATTCATGAGCAATGTCTCCATGAATTTGGTGGGAATGCTTTATAATATCCAGCTCCTCAAGTACGCCGACGGTGAAAACGGCGTTGCCGCGTACGGTGTCATGATGTATGTCAGCATGATCTTTGCCGCAGCGTTCATCGGCTATTCGATCGGAACCGCTCCCGTCATCGGCTATCACGACGGCGCGCGGAACCATGACGAATTGAAAGGACTTCTTCGCAAAAGCCTTTTGATCATTGGCATTTTCGGAATCGTCATGCTCGTGGGAGGTGAAGCCTTGGCAGCTCCTCTCTCCTACATTTTTGTCGGGTACGACACCGAGCTGATGGAATTGACCGTTTCGGGCTTCCGCATTTTCGCGCTCTCCTTCCCCTTGATGGGCTTCGCCATCTTCGGCTCGGGCTTCTTTACCGCCCTCAACGACGGCGTGACCTCTGCCGCGATCTCCTTTTTGCGCACCGTTGTCTTTCAGGTCGCCGCCGTGCTGATCCTTCCCCTGATCTGGGAGATCAACGGCGTGTGGATATCCATCATCGTAGCGGAATTTATGGCGGTGCTATTCTCTGCGATCTTCCTCATCGCCAAGCGGAAACGCTATCATTATTTTTAATATAACTCGAAAAATCCTTTTCGCGTATCAATAGCGAAAGGGATTTTTTTCGCGCGAAAAATTACAACAATCGACACGTTTTCTCTTGACAAGCCCTTATAAATATGTTATAATTTGAGAACCATTCTCATTTTGACAAAGGATATTCCATGAAAAAGAAAACCTACCGTACAAAAGGCAAGGACGAGCTGATCGCTTACCTTGCCGCGCATCCCGACTGTCAGTTCACCACGGAGGAGCTTTGCATCGCCGTCAACGGAGACGCAAGCTGCGGAAAAAGCAGCATCTATCGCCGTCTGACGCAGCTTTGCGAGGAGCAGACCGTGCGCAAATTCCGAAGCGATGACCGCGACGTCAACGTCTATCAATACGTCGGCGCGCATTGCGATTGCAGTCGGCATTTCCATGAAAAATGCACCGCTTGCGGCAAAATACAGCACCTCGACTGTTCGGACTCCGTAGCCTTCGCTCTGCATCTTTTGCAGGAGCACGGCTTTGAGATCGACTGCGGACAGACCATTCTTTACGGACTGTGCGCCAACTGTCGAAGCGAGAAAGGAGCGCATCCCCATGCATGAGATTCTGCACGTTCTTTGGCACTCGCTCGAGCACGCCTTCCTTGAAACGCTAAAGCTGTTGCCCTTCCTGTTTCTGACCTATCTGCTCATGGAATTTTTGGAGCACAGATCGGGAAACGCATCCAAGAATTGGCTCCGCCGATCGGGACACGTCGGTCCCCTGATCGGTGGCACGCTCGGAATGCTTCCGCAATGCGGATTTTCCGCGGCGGCATCGGGACTTTATACAGGCCGTATCATCACCACGGGTACGCTTCTTGCCGTGTATCTTTCCACCTCCGATGAAATGCTTCCCCTTCTGATCTCAAATGGCGCACCGCTTCCGCTGATCTTAAAGCTCCTTGGCACAAAGCTCGTCATCGGTGTGCTTGCGGGCTTTACGGTCGATGCCGTTTCCCGCTTGCTTCGCAAAAAGCGCAACGCGGAAGAGCCGCAACCGCAGATCGAAGAAATGTGTGAGCGTGAGAACTGCAACTGCGAGGATCACTTCGCGATCTCCGCCTTGAAGCATACGTTGCAGATCGCCCTTTTTATCTTCCTTTTCACCTTTGCGATGCACCTGATCATCGATCTGATCGGCGAGGACACCTTGGCTTCCCTGATCCTTGACCGCCCGATCCTTGCCAATTGCATCACCGCTCTGCTCGGGCTCATTCCCAACTGTGCGCCGTCCGTGGTTCTGACGCAGCTTTACTTAAACGGCTTGCTCTCCTCGGGCGCACTCCTTTCGGGACTTCTTGTCAATGCGGGAATCGGAACGGCGATCCTCTTTAAAAACAACCGTCCCGTCAAGGATACACTCCGCGTGATCGGGCTCTTGCTCGTCATCGGACTCCTCGCAGGCATCATCATTGACCTCACGCCGCTTTCGGGCTTTCTCCAATTGCAATAAAAAAAGAAGAAGCCGAGGCTTCTTCTTTAAATCAATGAAATTATTTGTAAAAATCGTGATTTCCGATGGTAAAGGCATACGGACGGTTCTTTGAGATCCAGTTATTGGTCGCGACACGCGGATTCATAAAGAACAGGATCGAATCCGAAAGCGTATATCCCTCCAGACAGATCTTTGCCGCGCGAATTGCGGACTCCGTGGGCTTTTGATAGATCGTTCCGTATGACACGGGAGAAAACTGCGTTCCGTGCTTACGATCGAAGATCACACCGTAGATGGTGTTGGGATAATCTCTGTGGCGCACGCGATTGAGCACGACGTTACCGACGGCGATCTGTCCCTCAAGACTCTCTCCCTTCGCTTCTGCGGAAATGATCCGCGAGAGCCAATAGACCTCGTCGCTTGAATAGTTCGCCCAAGCAACCGCCTCTCTTTTGCGGTTCTCCGTGCTGATCTCCACGCTTCTTGCCTTCGCGTTCCACGTCAATTCCGTATCAAACGCCTTGGCAAGCGGACGAATGGGGACGTAGAGATGTCCGCCGAGGTTGCGTACCTTTTCAACGGTGTAATAAACGTGTCCGTTTGCTGTGATGTAAGCTGCGTTGCTTTGAACCGTCATGGTCAGATCCTCGCTTCTGACTGTTGCGGAAGAGCTTCTTCCGTCCCAGGAAAAGCTACAGTCGGCAAACAGGTTGCAGAATTTGCGAAGCGGAACGTATGTGGTGGAGTTGAGAATGATACAATCCCCCGCCAAAATTTCTTCTCCGTCCAGGTACACCCTCGTCCCTACCGCGTCGGGCGGAAACACCGCGTCCGCGGATGCACCGATCACACTGCCGCATACGATCAGCACACAGGTGATCATGCAGAACAGCCATCGTCGAATTACCGATGTCTTACGTTGTCGGACAGCTTTGTTTGTCATATTGTGGTCTCCTTTTTCTGTATTCCCAAGCGTTCCACTCGGGTCATGCTCCCATTCTAACAGAAAGAAAAAGGAAAATCAAGGAACACATTCTGGGCAAAATGGAAGCCCTCGGATATGCTTCCATACATCTCCACAAGAGGAAGATCCTCTGCCCGTCAACATCGAAAAAATGCCAATCTTGAACAAATTTTCCCGATATTTCCATGTATGAAAGGAAAGAAAACCATGTACACCCACCTCATCTGGGACTTTAACGGAACGATCTATGACGACGTCCAAGCAGGGATCGACAGTGCCAACCGCCTGCTCTCCTCGCATGCGTTGCCGCTCATCACCTCCAAGGAGCACTACCGCTCACTGTTCGGCTTCCCCATCGTGGACTATTACCGCCGCATGGGCTTTGATTTTGAAAAAACACCGTTCGCCGACCTCGCCGTCGAATGGCTTCCGTATTATTTGGAGGAGAGCGCGTCCAGTACACTCCAGAACGGAGTTAAGGAGGCACTTGAAGCTGCAAAAGCGCTTGGCGTTTGCCAGCTGATCCTTTCGGCAGCAGAGATCAATATGTTAAAGGGTCAGGTCGACTCCCTCGGCATCGGAGACTATTTTGACGATATCTTGGGGCTTGGCGACATTCATGCGCGGAGCAAGGAGGACATTGCCCTGCTCTGGAAGCAGAAGCATCCCGACGCGCGCCCACTCTTTTTGGGTGACACCGTACACGATGCCGAGGTTGCCGCCGCGATCGGAGCAGACTGTATTCTTCTGACCTGCGGACATCAGTCCCGCAAGACCTTGGAAAGCGCAAAGTGCCTGTTCATCGCGGATGCGTTTTCGGAGATCGTCGAGCGTTTTCCGAGCTTCTTTCAAAAATAACGCTTAAAAATCGCTCCAATCCGACGTCACACTTCACAAAATCGCTCCACCCCGAGCT
>JAZNXP010000022.1:0-3735 GCA_045593965.1 Eubacteriales bacterium
TGGCGAAGTTTCTTGCCGCCTCCATCTTCTCATCCGAGAAGCGCATGTCATTTCCGGGAGAGTTACCCGTGGAGAGTGCGAAGCGGAGCGCGTCCGCGCCGTACTTTTCGATGATCTCCAGCGGATCGATTCCGTTGCCCAAGGACTTGGACATCTTTCTTCCCTGCGCGTCACGAACAAGGCCGTGAATGAACACCGTATGGAACGGTGCCTTGCCCATCTGCTCCAATCCCGAAACGATCATACGAGATACCCAGAAGGTGATGATGTCATAGCCCGTAACAAGCACGCTTGTGGGGTAATATTTCTGCAGATCCGCAGTATTTTCGGGCCAGCCCATCGTGGAGAAGGGCCACAGAGCCGACGAGAACCACGTGTCCAGCACGTCCTCGTCCTGATGCACCGTGCCGCCGCACTTGGGGCAAGCCGTAATGTCCTCGCGGGAGACCGTCATCTCGCCGCACGCGTCACAGTAGAACGCGGGAATACGGTGTCCCCACCAAAGCTGACGGGAGATACACCAGTCAAGAATATTGTTCATCCAGTTGAAATAATTCTTGGAGAAACGCTCGGGAATGAACTTGATGTCGCCATCCTGAACCGACTTGATCGCGGGCTCTGCCAAGGGCTTCATTTTCACAAACCACTGGTCGGACGTCATGGGCTCGACCGTGGTGGAGCAACGGTAGCAAACGCCGACGTTGTGCTCGTGAGGAACGACCTTGACAAGATATCCTTCCGCCTCAAGGTCCGCAACCAATGCCTTGCGGCAAGTGTAACGGTCCATGCCAACGTATTTGCCCGCATACGCGTTCATCGTCGCGTCATCGTTCATGACCTTGATCTGCTCAAGGTTGTGTCTTTGACCGACCAGGAAGTCGTTGGGGTCATGCGCGGGGGTGATCTTTACGCAGCCCGTACCAAAGCCGATCTCAACGTAATCGTCGGCAATGACGGGAATTTCTCTGCCCACCATGGGGAGAATGAGCGTCTTGCCGATGAGGTGCTTCATATCCTCGTCCTCGGGGTTGACTGCCACAGCGGTATCACCGAACATCGTCTCGGGACGGGTGGTAGCAACCCCAACGTAGCCGTCCTCGCCCTTGATCGGATACTTGATGTGCCAGAAATTGCCGGGCTGATCCTTATATTCGACCTCCGCGTCGGAAAGTGCGGTCAGACAGCGCGGACACCAGTTGATGATGCGGTAGCCGCGATAGATCAATCCCTTTTCATAAAGGTTCACGAACACCTCGCGTACCGCCTTGGAGCAGCCCTCGTCAAAGGTAAATCTCTGACGGGTCCAGTCGCAGGACGTACCGAGCTTCTTGAGCTGGGAGGTAATTCTCGCCTCGTATTTATCCTTCCATTGCCATACGCGCTCGAGGAATTTCTCACGTCCGAGATCGTAGCGGGAAAGTCCCTCCTCCACGCGCAGTCTCTCCTCGACCTTGATCTGCGTCGCGATGCCCGCATGGTCGGTACCGGGAAGCCAGAGGGTGTTATAGCCCTGCATTCTCTTGTAACGAACGAGAATGTCCTGCAACGTCTCGTCCAGAGCGTGTCCCATGTGAAGCTGTCCCGTGACGTTCGGGGGAGGAATGACCACCGAGAAATGCTCGGCGTCGTTGGTGACGTCGGCAGTGAAATATCCCTTGTCACACCATGTTTTGTAAATTCTGTCCTCGAACTCGCTCGGCGCGTAGGTTTTCGGCAGCTCGTTGTACTGATTCATTTTGAACCTCCTGAATTTATATGTATCATAATTTTTTCTTTTTTTGTGGGAAACTTCTTGAAAGAAGTTTCCCACACCCTTCAAGAACTTTCACCGCATTTGGTTTTGCTACACTTGGAAAGCTTGTGCAAACACACCGCTTTCGTCGGTGGATAGCAGGTGAAAGTTTTTACTAAAATTGATAGACATAGTTCCTGTCGTCAGTTGCTTGACTGCATGGGAATGTCTTTATCATAGTCTTTTAGATTTGCTCCCGCGAGCATTTTGGTACCACCACCCCAAATGCTCCAATCCGTAGGGGCGACCTGTGGTCGTCCGTGAATAAAATTTTGCAGTAGCTCGAAACCGTCCGCCGCACTTCATGAAAGGCTCCACCTATTTATAGGGGGAGCTGTCGCGAAGCGACTGAGGGGGTCAAATCGGCACACTACCGAGGCAAAGAGGATCTGCCCACCGGAGCTACGGAGAAGAATGCCTTGTGACGCAAGCATTCCAAATGTCGCAAGACCCAAGCCACGGAAGTTTTTGAGGATACATAAGAAACTTTTTTCAAAAAAGTTCCTTATGCAAGGTGCGAACAGAGTCTCGCTACCTTACCCCCTTACGCACTATGAACAAAAGAGAAAGGAGCCGCAGTATGAGAGAAAGCGAAAAGATCACGCACGCCTCACCCGTGACGGTGCTTGCGGGTGTCGGAAAGGTACGCGCGGACGCGTATGCGCGACTTGGGATCCACACGCTGGGAGAGCTGCTTTTGCACTATCCGCGCGCGTATGAAAACCGAGGAGACATCTGTCTTTTGAGCGAGGCGCGCATCGACGGCAAGAGTGCTGTCATTCTGACGGTGGGAACAGAACCGAGGAGCGTTCGGTTGCGCAGTCACAAATCCTTTCTCAAGTTCCGCGCGTTTGACGAAAGCGGAAGCTGTGAGATTGTATATTTCAATCAGGATTACTTAAAAAGCCAATTTCCCATCGGCTCGACCTTCCGATTTTACGGCAAGGTGGAACGGACGGGCAAGAAATATTCCATGTCCTCTCCCGTTGCCGAGCCGTATTACGAGGGCGCGTATTTGCCGCCCCTGAACGCGGTCTATCGGCTGACCGAGGGACTGACGCCGAAGCAGATCGCCAAAGACGTCTCAATGGCGCTTTCCCTGCTTTCCGCCGAGCGGGAGGATCCGCTTCCTGCCGAGCTGCGCGAAAGGAGAAATCTTTGCACGTTGGCGTACGCGGAGAAGAACATCCATTGTCCGACGTCGTTTGAAGCCCTTGCCATCGCAAGACGGAGACTGGTCTATGAGGAATTTTTCCTTTTCTCCCTCGGTGCGGCAATGGCGCAAAGAGCAACAAAGGAGCACGGCGCGCCCGAATGCAAGGACGGAGACGTCTCACCTCTGCTCTCCCTGCTTCCCTATCAGCTCACGGGAGCGCAAGCGAGAGCGATCGCGGACGTTCAAAAGGATATGTCACGCGACGTTCCCATGAGCCGAATCTTAGTCGGTGACGTGGGCTGCGGAAAGACGGTCTGTGCGGCGGCGGCGATGTACATTGCTGTCAAGAACGGAAGGCAAGCGGCTCTCATGGCACCCACCGAGATCCTGGCACGTCAGCACTATGCCGACCTCGCCCCCCTGTTTGCGCGTCTTGGTATTTCCTGCGCGCTTCTGATCGGTGCGACGACCGCCGCGGAGAAGCGGAAGATCAAGGCGGCTCTCGCGAGCGAGGACGAACGCACGCGCTTGCAAATCGTGATCGGTACGCACGCCCTGCTCTCGGACGGTGTGGAATTTGCCGCCTCGGGATTGGTCGTGACCGACGAGCAGCACCGCTTCGGCGGAAGACAGAGAGCAAAGCCTTCCGAGAAAAGTCTGCACGCGCACCTGCTGGTCATGAGCGCAACGCCCATTCCGAGATCCTTGGCGCTGGTGCTTTACGGAGATCTTGAGATCTCCAAGATCGACGAGATGCCCCCGGGACGGCAAAGAGTGGACACCTTCG
>JAZNXP010000023.1:0-4444 GCA_045593965.1 Eubacteriales bacterium
GCGAAAATTTTATGCCTTTCGGAACGTCGAGACGCCGTTCCCTACAGGTTATATCATATTTTGCTCTTTGGCGAATAGCCATTGCATTAACGGGCGACCGCAGGTCGCCCCTACGAGTTTGTGCGGTGCGGTGGTTTAAAATTTTGTGGAAGTTTAAACCTGTTGTCGGCACTTCGTGAAAGGCGCCACCTACTTGTAGGGGGAGCTGTCGCGAAGTGACTGAGGGGGTTAAAAACGCGTCCTTTCCCCTCGTAGATCCCGATGCTCCGCATCGCCCTTCGGGTTCGACTTCGGGCTTCGCCCTGCGCTCAGGATGACACGAGGGGCAGGGCATAACGTAAATGCGGTGCGGTGGTTTGAAATTTTGCGAAAGTCTAAAACTGTTTGCCGCACTTCACCAAGCCTTCCCCTTGAGGGGAAGGTGGATCGCGCAGCGAGACGAATGAGGTGTAGCCGCGTAGCGGCGTTCCTTTATGCACTGCACAGAAAATAACGGATGCTTCGCATCCTACACCTCATCAGTCACCTTCGGTGACAGCTTCTCCTCGAGGAGAAGCCTTTCGTTTGTGCAATGCGTTGCTTCAAAATATTATAAAAGGTTAAACCTATTCACGGCACCCTTGTAGGGGATGGGTATCCCCCGCATTGCCGTCATCATATTCCCGTAGGGGCGATCTGCGATCGCCCGCGAATGAAATTTTGCAGTAGCTCAAAACCGTCCGCCGCGCCAACGTAAGCCTTCCCCTGCAGGGAAGGGAGACCACTTCAGTGGTGGATGCGGAGAGACGGCTACATAATATGTTCCGTTTTCCTTATTTGGTATTTTGCTCCGCCTTGTCATTTATAGGGCACGGTACAAAAAACAGACAAAACCGCGCCAAAACCACTCACTCCGAGTAGCAACGAGGCACACGGGAGGAGATGAGGCAAAGGCATTCGTAATCGATGGTGTGCGCACGATCGGCGAAAGCGTGAAGCTCCTTGGGATCGGAGCCAAAGAGCGTGACGGTATCTCCGATCTGCGCGCCTGCATCGGTGACGTCGAGCATGCATTGATCCATGCAAACGCGGCCGACGATCGGGACGCTTCGAGGACCGAGACGGGTATGTACCGTGACGGACATTCCGCTGTAGGATCGCAAAAAACCGTCAGCATAGCCGATGGGGATCGTCGCGATGAGGCGTTCCGAGTCTGCAACGTAGTCGCCCCCGTAGCTGACACCCTCACCCGAGAGCAATTTATGAAGATGAGAGATCACGGTCTTGAGCTTCATCACAGGAAGGAGCGGAAGCTCGATGCTTTCGGACGGACGCGCGCCAAAGAGCAGAATTCCGATGCGAACGCCGTCAAGGTGATCGATCGGTCGGAGCACGGTTGCCGCGCTGTTACAGGTATGATGAAACGGAATATGAACACCGCGCTTCTCCAGAGCGTCGCGGACGGCGCGGTAGCGGAGTGCTTGCAGGTCGGTAAAGTCCTTGCCGCCTTCATCAAGCGGCTCGTCGGCACGGGAGAAGTGCGTAAACATTCCCTCAACACCAAGGTTGGGAAAAGAACAAACACGCGCGATCGCGTCAACAACAGAGGAGATCTCGCCGTCGCTGTGCGCGTCAAATCCGATGCGATTCATACCCGTATCAACGGCGACGTGTGTTCGGAGCGTGACGCTTGCGCTTTCTGCCGCTTGTTGAAGGCGGACGGCGTAATCCTCGGAGAGGAGCGTTTGAATGACGTTGAAGTGAGAGAGTCGGGCAGCAAGTGAGGGGTGGGTGTAACCGAGGATCAGAATGTCGGCTTTCTTTTGCTCCGCATCGCACACCGTGCGGACAGCCACCGCTTCGTCAATGCATGACACCGCGAAAAAATCGCACCCTTCGGAAAGCAACGCACGCACGCACTCGGGCGCACCGTGACCGTACGCATCCGCCTTCACAACAGCGAGGATGCGCGCACGCGGAGAGTGAGCGGCCACCATGTCGCGCAGCAGTCTGTAATTGTGTCGAAGCGCGCCGAGATCGATCTCTGCCCACGTCTTTGTCTGCTCCAGATTTGTCAGGGAAGAATAGAGCTTATAGCTGTTTTTCATGGTGTCTCCTTTCCGCAAAATGATCGTTGTTATCAGTATATCACAATCAGACAAATATTGCAATCGTTTTTGTGCGTTTTTTTATTTTTTTAATATTTCTCTTTTTCTTTGCATGAGAAATGCGGGGAACTCATAAACTAAAAAAGATACAATGGAAGGAGATATGAATGAAAAACATTTTTAAAGACAGGATGCTTTGCTTGCTATACCTGCTGACGGTATGTGCGTGTTTGTTTTCGGGGTGCGCGCAGACGTCACCGCCTTCGACATCATACATATGGGAGCACGATTTCTCGGCAGAGGTGAGCGGTGTGATGAACGGACAAGAATTGCGCCTGTATTTGACTGTGACAGGCACAGATACAACCGCGAAAGCGGTGCGCTTGGAGTATCTTTCTCCCTCCGTGCTCGATGGAATGACGGTCACCGCGCGCGTTGCGCCCACCACCGCCGCCGACCGCAACGGAGCGGTCGGGCTTCCCGCTTGCTCCGACGTGGAGATCACTTATCGGGGACATTCCCACGCGCTCCCCACAGGGGCTCTTGACGGTTTGCTTCTTCCTGTTTCCTTGCTCTTTTCCCTCACTGCGCCGACGACCGTTCAAAAAGGGGATGCCACCTATACGCTCACCTTTGATGACAGTATTGTTCTGGTCCTCGCACCCGACGGGATGCCGCTCTCTCTCACCTCTCCCTTGCTCTCGGTTACGTTTGTGCCGTTGGATTTTTCGTAAGGAATTCAATCAACGCACCGCACCCCCTCAGTCGCTTCGCGACAGCTCCCCCTACAAGTAGGTGGCGCCTTTCACGAAGTGCCGACAATAGATTTAAACTTTTGCAAAATTTCGGAATAAAATACAAACCCGTAGGGGCGACCATGGGGCGTCCGTTAATGCAATAGCTATTCGCTAAAGAGCAAAATATGATATAACCTGTAGGGAACGGCGCCCCGACGTTCCGAAAGGCATAAAATTTTCGCGATAGCAAAAACAAAACGATTGTTTGGTGCATTCTAATTAAAAAACGCAATCATCGTTTATAGCGGAACGTCGGGGACGCCGTTCCCTACAAGATTGATGGGAGTCGAAGCCTTGGCGAATGGTTATAAACTTTCGCAAAATTCCGAAACAACGCATTGCACAAACAAAAGGCTTCCCCTCGAGGGGAAGCTGTCACCGAAGGTGACTGATGAGGTGTAGGATGCGAAGCATCCGTCTTTTTCAGCGCGGTGCATAGAAATAACGCCGCACGGCTACATCTGCCCACCGCTTCAATCGATGATTTTGATCGTTTTTTAAATTTTTTGAATTTTTTTTGAATTTCTTGTTGACAAATGTCGAACGGTGTAATATAATGGAGAAGCAATTTCCCAAACATTACTATATTATTTTTTGGAGGTTTAAAATGGGAGAAATTGGAATAGCGATAGCCATTATCGCGGGCGTCATTCTCGGAATGGTGCTTCTGAACAAGCTTTTGGAGTATCTGTTCTACAAGTTCACGATCGTTTACAACCTGGTTCTGGTCGTCATCGCGGTGCTTTCGAACCTGCCGCTGATCCTGCAGGGCGTTCCCGAAGAGTTCCCCGCATGGTACGCAGGCGTTCAGGTGCTGTTCTTCTACCTGCAGTGGACTCGTTGCGACTCCTCCGAGTGGACGACCGTTGAGGGCAGCGCACACTACAACGAATACACGAACACCATCCACGCCGAGGCGCATGAGGAATCTCACTACAGACCCGGCTGGTGGAACAAGCTGATCCTCGTTGCAATCTGCACGGGTATCGCGCTTTTGTTGAGCATTCTGATCCAGTCCCCCGTGATCACGCTGGTCGTAGAGCTCATTCTCCCCCTTTGGACCATCCTTACTTACCTCAGAAGCAGACGCTGATCCGTCACCGCAGCTTCAAAGCACATAAAAGAAACGCTCTCCGAGTTTTGCTCGGAGAGCGTTTTTGCGGTCTGCTTATGTCGTCAGGATCCACACCGCCATTTTACTTTCCTCATTCCAAAGCTTGCCCGCGGAGGAATAGTCGGTCAGAAGCATTCTGCCGCCATTCTTGAGCGGAACGGTCACCTCCAAAAGAGCGGCATAGGGTGCAAGTCCACTCTCAAGAGTTGCCCGAACGTAGCCGTTCGCGTCCACGTCAAGCGCAACGGGATCGTCCACGCAATACCCCAAGCGGTTCTCCTGCGCCAGCATCAGCGGACCGCGGCGCAAAGCGATATGCCGCTTCGCCATGGGATCCTCGTGATCGATCACGGGAGCAACGTAATTCATGTCCCATAGGACGTTCGTCATCAGGATCTGCTCGCCGTAAGGAACGGGACAGATCACCTCGGTGCGCATATCCAGAT
>JAZNXP010000024.1:0-7989 GCA_045593965.1 Eubacteriales bacterium
CCGCAGTTTAAGGGTGTTTTTTATTGTTTGGATCGTTTTTTGAAAATTCGTTTGAGTCTCCCGATAACCTTGGAGAAGAACAGCTTGACGTAATGGCAAACAAATCGAACGGGATAGATCCATTGCCAGACCGTGGCATAAAAGCGATACGTTTTATTCGATACCGACACGTGCTTCCCCTTGCGGTAAAATTCATGGAGTACGCCGATGACCCACGTCTTCGGGACACACTCTAATGCATAGGTATTGTCACCACGGATAATATAGTGATCCTCTTTGACCTTGAGGATACGGTGGAGAATATGCTTTCCGTCATGGGGGCGGATATAGAGTGGAACGTCGCCTTTTTTCAGCGTTTCTCCTTCTTTCAAGGCACGAAGCACCACGCGATCGCGACGGTTTTTCAGCATCGGCCACATGCTGAAGCCCACCGTGGTCGAAACGTAAACACCCTGCTCCTTCAGCTGCTTTTCAATGTTCCCTGTGGGAAGCGCTTCGGTCATGTCCGATCTGCTCATACCAGAATGCCGTTATCCTTTAAGATCGATACCACGCGGCTGACGTCCGCGGCGGCAGTCTCGCGATCGACCTCATACGTCTCCAAAAGCGCATCGACCAGCTCCGCCTCGGTGCAATCCTTTTCCGCCATCAAATTCCAGACGAACGCGCCCGTTGCGTTCAGACGCACCATACCGTGGAAGGTCTTGCTGGTCTCTCCGACGGGGACCGCCACGTAGGACGTACCTACCTTCTGGATCGTAAAATCACTGTTGATTCTCATGTTCTATCCTCATTTCTTCATTGCATTATACGCCACGTGTGCCGCCTCATCCGAGATCGTGCAGCGCAACACGTAGAACGGAACCGCGCCAAGAAGCGCGTTCATCATGGCAAGACGCTGATTGACAGACGTCCTCGCGCCGCGCAAATAAAGCTGGTGCATCAGTCGTTCGACCGTCTCATGCTCGGTTGCGGGACGGATCTCGTTTTTCTCACCGCGATCAAGGAAGCAAACTGCCGCAAGGCGTGCCGAAATGTTCTCTCCCCAATCCTCTTTTCCGTTCCAAGGCGTACCGAACGCGGTAATTCCGCCATCCTCCTCCAGACGGAACAGAGGCTTATCTCCGTTCAGAACGCGCGCGTTGGGGATGTTTTTGAGCCACAGAGAGGTATGCGTGGATTTTCCCACACCGCTCTTTGCCGTGAACGCGTAGGCATAGCCGTCCACCTCGATGACCGAGGAATGCATCAAAAATACGCCGTACGCCGAGATCTTCTCGCAGATATGGCGGTAAACGCAGATGCTTTCGCAGTAGCCCTCGGAAAACTCGCCGTGCTGCTGCTCCTCAAGGATCTCGTCGTTTGTGACCGACACGGAAAACGCGGCATCGTCACCGTCCACCACGTAGGCGCGACATTGCCGTTCAACAAAAAGATATTTGTTTTCCACACGCACACGCACACCCGCAAGCTCCATCACAAACACGTTCTCTTTCCTCCCTTATATAGCGTTCGCATTATTTTACCACATCTGCGGACAAATTGCAAGTCTTTGTGCAAATTTTACGTTTATTCCGCAAAAAAAGAGCGTCTTTCCAAGCGCAAGACGCTCTTTTTTGATCAATCCGCTACGACCTTGACGTATTGAATATTCGTCACCGTTCCGTCGCGAAGCAGGAAGGAAAGGGTCATACCGTCGGCATTGTAGGTCAACGCAGTCGCACTTTCCGCATTCGGATCACCGTATGCCGCGATCACCGCATCCCGCGTGCTTCCGACCGTGATCCCCTTGCGCGTTGCGTACGCATCGTCCAGAAGATAGATCGAATGAATATAATCCTTGCCACTCGCCGTGTACGTTTGAATATCGAACGAGCCGTAGCCATAGACCTTGTCCTCGCCCTCAAACGCACAGGTGGGCGAAGCATCGTACGTCTTCCATGCGCCAAGAGCTGCAAGGATCGCCTCCGCCTCGGCGTCGATCTCGACCGAAACCGTGCCAAGCGTGACCCCGTACGTTGTTTTTTCGCTCTCTCCGCCGTCGCAGGCTACCAGCGTGCCCATGCTCAAAAGCATCAGAAATGCCACTGCAAGGGATACGTATTTTTGAAATCTCATTGTGTTTCTCCGTTTCTTTCTTTGTAATACGCGGCAAGCTTTTCCTGCCAGAGCGTTGAAAGCTCGGCGTCGCTTCTCCGATCCGCAATTTCGTGCTCGGTTGCCAAGATTCTGCCGAAATACGCCGTCAGCTTCTCCGCGCCGTATACGTTCAGATGCGCGCCCGCATCATAGGTGTCTGTGCTCCAATCAATGCCAAGCTCTTCCTCCATACCGATAAAATTATAGTACGAAAGCTCATTTTTCTCGGCGTACGCGCGGATCTGCTCCTCCCATTCGTCATACCAATAGTAATGCCACGTATTGGTAGGTGCCTTGATCAGGATCAGTTCAATCCCTTTTTTCTCGCAAAGCAGACGCATTTTTTCCAGATATTCCATAGACGTTGCGGGCAAGGTGTAATCGGAAAGCGGCTGTCCCTCGCGGTCGGAGGTCTTTGGATTGATCGCCGTTTGCATCAGGTATCCGTTATGAGAGACCGTGTCACGGTAGAACCAATACTTCCAATCCTCCTCCGTCAAGCTTTTCCAACGGCTGTGATAGCGCAAGAGCGGAAACAGATACGATGCAAGACTCTCTCCCTCCGTCATGGACGCTTCGATCGCGCGGAGCTTGGAGAGCGACATCCGCATTCCGTCAAGCGTCATGCGGTTGTATTCCTCCTTTTGCGGCTCTCCGTGCTTGAGCGCATAGACGTTGAACACGACCGCCTTCGGAGTTTCGTAGCGCAACGTATCCTCCAGCAGATAATACGACTGCCACGTCAACTGCTGTGCGCTTCCGCGAATATAGGACGTAATGCCGTATTGCTCCCAAAGCGTGGGGGGTGTGAAGCTCTCATAGACCTCGCAATCGCCGATGAACAGCACGTCGTGCGTGCCGTTTGCTTGGTAGTATTCGGGGATCAATGCCCCCTCTCTGTCCTTTCCCACCATGCGTTTGGGTACAACGAGTGCCTGAAGCAGCCCCAGCAGAATGCCGAGGATCAGTAAAATTGAAAGGCAGGACAAGACGATCTTCAGTTGTTTTTTCATACCTGTCCCCCTCTTTAAAATTGATTGTAAATGAACCCGGAGGCGTCATATCCCATGCCGTAAGCCCCGAAGATCAGAATGATCAGAGCGAGCAGAGAAACGCAAAGCGTGAACAGAACGGGACGCTTGGAAATGCGCGCGCGCAAATCCTTTTCCCGTCCGCCAAGGGTCACGAGGAAAATAATCAGGATACCTCCCAAAAGAACGCACCAATCCGCAAGCTCCATCAAATTCGACCAAGTACCTCCAAAGAACGATCCGACGTTCCAATGCGTGAGCATTGTCAACCAAAGGTAGAAGGTCTTTCCAACGTCACGGTAGCAATCGAGCGAACGGATCAAGCCCATGAGCAGGAAGGTGCGCACGGCTTGCCAGATCCCCCAAGCGCGGGACGCGGTAAGGCGCGGAAAACGCCTCGAAAAGTGAGCATAGAGCGGTGTCAGCTCTTGGGATACCAGAATGACAAGGCAGTTCAGAAGTCCCCATACGATGAAATTCCAGCCCGCGCCGTGCCAAAGTCCCGTCAAAAACCACGTCGCGATCGTGGCGGCGTAAACGGGCAGCCGTTTTCCAACCGCGTTTCCGAGTCTGGCACGCGACCATTTGGAGAATTTTTGCATGGGATTGCAAAGAGAAAGCGGATAAAAGACGTAATCCGTAAACCAGCTTCCCATCGTCATGTGCCAACGGTTCCAATATTCCTTGGTGGAGCGCGACGAGAACGGACGGTCAAAGTTTTCCGCAACGCGGATACCCATGATCTCGGAAAGTCCGATCGTAATGTCAATTCCTCCCGTAAAGTCCCCGTAGATCTGCGCGGAATACAACAGAATCAGAAGGAATACATAAAAGCCCGTATAGCCCTCGCTCGTTGCTCCCTTGACCAGCTTTTCGACCGCGATCATTGCCGTGTCGGCAACCACGAGCTTCTTAAAGAAGCCCCATGCAACGCGCAACGCGCCCGAACGGAAACGCTCGCCCTCAAAGGAATGCGGTGTAAAGAGCTGCTCGGAAAGACTGTCAAAGCGGCTGATCGGTCCTTGGATCAGCTGCGGAAAATAGGAAACGAACAGCGCGTATTTGGCAGGATTGCTCTCCGCGCGCGTCTTTTTTTGATAGACGTCGATCAAATACCCCATGGATTGGAAGGTATAGAACGAAAGTCCCAGGGGTAGGAGCAGATCGGGGATCGCAAACGCCTTGTTTCCAAGGGACGTCCAGAGCGAATTCATACCCGTCAGCACGAACGCCGTGTATTTCAGCACCGCAAGCACCCCAAAGCCGAGAAGCAAGCCGAGGATCAGAATGCGGAAACGCTTTTTCTTCTCCTTGGCGCGATACGCCTTTCTTTCGGACTTGTCCAACGTATCACGGTTTGCCGCCACGAACGCATCCTCCGCGTCCGCGTGCTTCTGCATCCAAAGCCCCGTCAAAAAGGAAACGGCGGTGGTAAAGAGCAGAAAGAACAAATATTCCCAGCCTGAAAACGCGTAAAAAATATAGCTTGCCGCCAAAAGCACGCACCACTGTATCTTTTTCGGGACCGTAAAATACAGAAGGACGGTGATCGCGGCAAACATCAAAAACATAACCGAAGCAAACGACATTTTTGCCTGTTATTCCTCATCCAACCGCTCGATCAATGCCCAAATCGCGGCAACCGAGCAAAAGTTCTCGGGAATGACGTCCTTCGCGGGGATACTGACGTCAAACGTGCTGTTGATCTCGGTGATCAGCGTTACGATATCCAAAGAGTCCAGAATGCCATCCTCGATCAGATCCCGGTCGGCATCAAAATCCACGTCGGGATGCATCTGCTTCAAAATTTCCATCAGCTGTTCCATATACGTATCTCCTATGATGTATATAATCTCGATTATATTATACCTTTTTCTCGTTTCTCTGTCAATGTCCTTTTCGGAAATATTTTTAAATTTACGATCAAAAAGCCGCCCCCCGAGAAGATCCTCAAAGGGGCGGACGATATTTGATTTTTTATACGATCGCGCGATCCAGATCGCGAAGCGAGATCTCCACCATTTTGTCTCCCAGCTCTCGGTTTGCTTCCGCGGAGCTTGCGGTAAACCAATGGTAAACGTCACCAAGGCGGTCGAGCTTGACCGCGTCGGGATAGAGCGACATCAGAATGGAGCATTCGTACTTGCCCGCGTGGTCATATCCCGTCTCGCGTTGCGCCGCGGGGCTCATCGCGGGGATGACCTTGATCCAGCTGAAGGGATCGTCTCCGCCGCCAAGGTTGGCGTAGTAATCGGAGTAGCTCTCACTTCCCCACCAGCCCTGTCCCATGGTCTTTTCCAGGTAGCGCATGGTCGCTCTTTTTGCCGCCTTCATGTAAGACAGCGTCATGGGCATCAGATTGCCCTCCTCAAACTGATGGTGGATCACAACGTAGATGTTGCGCAATCCAGCGCAAAGCATGCTCATGAATACGTTGTAAACGTACTCCTCAAACACGACCTCATCCACGTGTACCGTGCCCGACGTATCTCCGCCGACTGCCCAGCTCGCGGGGCTATAGCTGATCGAGGGCGCGATGATGATATTCCGCGTCTTTGCCAGCTTTTCCACAAGCCCCTGCGCGATCAGCGTATCGCATCCATAGGAGCATTGCGGACCGTGGTATTCCACCGTACCTCCCACGATCACCACGGGGGTGCGGTTCTCTTTTGCCTGTTCAAGCTCCCGAGGGAAGCACATATCCAGATGCATATTTTTCACCTCATTCCGAAAATGCCATGGTGGTATAGTACGCAAGATTGGTCTGACGGTTATCCAATCTGCCGTACTGCACCACGATGGGACAGCTCGAGCTTAATTTCATCGCGTACTGCGTCTCAAGCGGTACGGAAAAGCCGCACATATCCTCAAGATTATTCATGCGGAAGCAGCGGACGCGGTTCTTCTCCACGTGCCACGTAATGCCCTCGTAGCAATCTCTGTCCGCAAAAAACAGCTTGACCCTGATCTCGGCATCCGTATTACTGTCATTGACAACGATCACGGATTCATGTCCCTTCAAAATGCCCTCGCCCTCGGGCGGAAGCTCACAGTCGGGAATGATCCAGAGCTTTTTTCCAACCGTATCAGACATCCAGCTCTACCAATCCTCTCTCCAGGTAGTCCGTCATGGACTCGCATCCGTCCTTGATGATCACAACGCCCTTTTCCCATCTGGTTCCGAAGGTGGGACCCGAAATGAAGGTGTCGACCTGGAAGGTCATGTTCTCCTGAAGAATATAATCCGAGGACGTCTCCATCCAGGGAGCCTCTACCTCGATCATGCCCGTACCGTGGCAGGGACCGTAAACGAAATTGTCCTTGTATCCCGCTTCAACGTACATCCGATAGAACTCGGTGGGAATGCGGTTTGCGGGAATGCCCGCCTTGAGCTCCTTGACCGTCCAATTGTGCATTTCATAGCAGAAGTCGATGTATTTTCTTCTTTCCGCGTCGATCTTACCCATGATCACGGGCAAGCCGATGGAGGGAGAATAACCGTCGATCTTTGCGGAAAGATTGAGCTGTACCACGTCGCCCTTCCGGATCTTTTTATAGCTGGAACGGCTGATCGCGTGACGGGTGGACGCCTCGCTGAATACGTACATGGGAAGTCCCTCGTATTCCGCGCCGTTTTCATAGATCACCCTTTGCGCAACGCCGACCATCTCCAGCTCTGTCACACCGGGACGAAGCTGACGGATGACCTCATCGGTCGCAAGATTGACGATGCGGAAGCCCTCGCGGATACAAGCAAGCTCGTTCTGACTCTTGATCTTGCGAAGCTCGACCATAATATCGTTGCAAACAACGATTTCCGCCTCGGGGAAGCTTTCCTTCAAGCCGTCCAGGATCGGAAGCGTGCATTCCACGTAGCTGCCAAGACCGATATTGATCTTCTTGCCCGTGACGCCGATCTTCTTGAATACGTCCGCAAACGTATCGGGAACAAGCTCGGGATAAGAGGGATCCGCGCTCTCACGGAACTCCTTGAGAACAAAGATATCGTTGATCTTACCGAAATCCTTTGCAAAGATCGCGGACTCGGGACCGACGAGCAACGCCGCGTCGCCGCGTGCGGAGATCGCCACACCCGCGCGCTCAAACAGAGGCCAGAAGCCGCTGAAGTATCTTGCGTTCGCGTAGTCGGATTCGGTGCTGACGACCAGCATCAGATCAAGTCCTCTCTCGCGGATCAGCTTTGCCGCCTTCTGAATTCTTTCTTGGTACTCATAGTCGGGGATACAAATTCTGTTCGCCATTATAAATCTCCTTTTTTCTTTTGCGTATTGACGCCGCTTGGGGCGTCCGTTCACTTTTTATTATATAGAAGCGGCTTGGGTTTGTATTTAGTAAATCGTCAGTATTTTTTGCACAATCTTCATTTTTTTTACGATTTCGTATTGAAATTACAAAATCGGTATGATAAAATAAATACGATCGGAGGTGAGTGCATGGAATTCAAGCTCAAACGCTTTGAGCGAGTGATCGACGTAGAAAGGATCGCCAACATTCATTATTTTGAATTCACAAAGGAATATCACACCCTCAAGGACCGCCATCCCTTCCGCGAGCTGATCTACGTGGATAGCGGTCACATCGAGGTCAAGGCGGAGCACTACGCGGGAACGGTCAAAAAAGGAGAGGTCATCATCCATAGGGAGAACGAGACACATTCGATCGGTTGTCCTCTGGACACCGCGCCGAACGTCATCATCATCGGCTTTTCCTGCAAAAACGAGCTGCTTGACCGTTTTTCCGAACAGCCGACCGCACTGACCGCCGAGCTGCAACGCCTTCTGACCGACGTGATCAAGGA
>JAZNXP010000025.1:0-4874 GCA_045593965.1 Eubacteriales bacterium
CGTTTACGGTTAAAGAATTTCGATTACAGTACACCCGGGGCATATTTTATAACGATATGCACGCATAACAGAAAATGTACGTTGTCCCGTGTTGTAGGGGCGATTCACGAATCGCCCGAAATAGAATTAACGGATTATGGAAAGATCACAGACGAAACCATACGTAACATTCCCGAACGGTATAAGGCAACAGTAGACCGATATGTGATTATGCCGAATCATATTCACCTAATCATTATAATAACCGATGACGAAGAATTGCGGGCGATTCGTGAATCGCCCCTACGAGGTCGGTCCGTTATTTCAAAGGTAATTGGATACGTTAAAATGAATGCGTCTAAAGAGATACATGGTAAATATGATGATGCTGTGATATGGCAGAGAGGTTTTCACGATCACATCATTCGTGATCGGCGAGACTACGAAAAAATTGCTAAATATATTTATGAGAATCCGATAAGATGGCAATATGATTGTTTTTTTGCAGAAGAATAGGGGTATGGGCTTTGCCCTATGCCTTTGTAATACAAAGGCGAAACTGGCGATAAACAAAACGATAAATAAGAATTTATCAAATTTTTATATATTGAAAGGAGTGCGGGTTTATGAATAACGAATATGTACTACTGACAGAAAAAGAGGAAATGTGGGCAAAGATGCTTATGCAGGTGCTTGAGGATAATAATATTCAATGTACTGCCCGACCTGTTTATGGAGCCGGTTTTACCATAAAAACAGGTAATCAGGAACGACTGAAAGTGTATGTTCCTTCTGAAAGCTTGCTCAAAGCAACCGAACTTTTACAAGAATTATTTTCTGCAGAGATTGTTCAAGAGGGAGAATAATCTAACAGACAAATTCCAATTTATTGAATAGTTAACCCCGACAGACCATTAAAAATCTGTCGGGGTTACTTATTTGTTTACAGCGGGGCAATTATTAACCAACTGACTATAATTTCTCCGCTAATTTTGCACGTCCTTATTCGGTGTTTTTTTATTTCTGTCCTGCGAAAAAGCAATGCAAGGAGATTTACGGATGTCTGATCACAACAGTGCCCAGATTGTTTTCTCCCGTGATCGTTACGGACGGACCGTTTCCGCCTGTTTTGAGCTCGTTCTTGATGCTGCCGAGGTTATTTTCGATCTGACAATCAAGCTTCCAATCCTGCGGTAATAAAATCACGGTCGAGCCAAGGTTGTTTTCAATATGCAAAAGACTTCCGCCGCCATAGCGATCGGCATTCTCAAACTGTACCGTGGTGGAGCTCAGATTGTTTTCCACGCTCTGCTCCCGAAAGCTTGCGCAATCAATATAGACCGTGTTGGAAGCAAATCGATGACCGCCGTGCTTCCCTTTTCCATTGACGCAGAAAAGAGAAAATCCACGCTTTCTCTTGGGCAAGAGCAAGGAAAGTCCGATGCCGAATACTGCGGAAAGCAGCAGAAGCAGCCAATTGTTGATGATGTTGGAATCGTTCAGGTGGCAAAGGAACGCAATATTCCCTTCAAAGATCATAAATAAGAACGACAGCAGCATCACCGAGGAAAAAACACGTAGCTTGACAATCGCCATGATCGCCAGCGCGAAAATGATCAATCCCCCAAGGATCTGCATGAAGGAGAGCGCGCCAAAGACCCCCTCAAACTCCACCAGCATTCCGACCGCATCCAGAATTCCGACCACAGCGATCAGAATACATATAATACCTATCAGCACCTTTTTCATTTTGAAAACCTCGCTTCCTCAATCTGATCCTTTAAAAGCTTATAGTATGCGCGAGAGAAATACGCTGTTTTGTCGCTGTCCCGAAACGTAATCTGCCCGTTCCCCGTCAATTCGCGCTTCAAGGACGAGATGCACTTGATGTTGGCGATCACGGATTTGGAAATGCGAACGAAATAGAACGGCATGATCTTCTCCAATTCAAAAAGACGGTATTCGGTTTGGAACATTCTCTCCCTCGAATGGGCATAAACCTTGCCGTCGTAGGTCTCGAAGAACAGGATCTCATCCTTGGGAACGTAATATTCGGTATTTCCGATCGACAACGCAAGCTCACTGTTGCCCTTCGTTATGTTGTCAATCACGGATTTGATGAGTCTGATCCGATCGGTTTCTTCCTTGCATCGGATCACGATCTCTTCGTCCGCTCCATCGGAAAGTTCGATGCGAATTTTCATAGCGGTTTCCTCTCATGTATTTCTGCCTGTATCATAGCACAAAAGCATTGCGTTGTAAATAGCTTTTTATCAAGAGGTAGATTTTCGGGGTCAAGTTGTATGCTTTGATCGATCAAAGCGTGATCCTGCCCTGCATTTCCAACGTGCTTGAAAGGATGCGCGCAAATTCCTCCAGCCCGTCCCGATCTGCCTCTGTGAAGCGATCGAACACAGGACTGTCGATATCCAGCACACCGATCACCTCATTTTTAACCAACAGCGGGATCACGATCTCGGAATTGGATGCGCCGTCGCAGGCAATGTGTCCCTCGAACAAGTGAACGTTTGGAACGAGCATCGTCTTTTTATTCATTGCAGCCGCTCCGCAAACGCCCTTTCCGATCGGGATCTCAATGCAGGCAGGTTTTCCTTGAAACGGCCCCAAAACAAGCATTCCGTCCTTCATCAGATAAAAGCCTGCCCAGTTGATGTCCGTAAGCGATTGGTAAAGCAATGACGAAGCATTGGCAAGATTGGCGATGGGGTGCTTTACACCGTCTGTCAATGCGCGTAGCTGCGCGTGAAGTTCTTTGTAGTTCATCATCCGCGTTCCGATCAATTTGAGCCCGAGGAGAACAGGCTTGCAAGCTTTGCGACCGACATGGTCTGCAGATATACCTTGCCGGGGCCTGTTACAACCGTATCAAACAGTCCTTCCCCACCGAAAAACGCGTTTTTGACGCCGCTGACCATTCGCACGTCCATGGTGCAGCTCGCATCCATCATTGCAAGAACACCCGTATCGCACACGATCTCCTCACCGGGAGCGAGCTCGTATGAGGGAGTATAGCCGTCCAGCTCAACGAAAACAAGCCCGGGACCCGTTACCTTTTGCATAATGAAGCCCTCACCGCCAAACAGTCCTGCGCCGAGCTTCTTTTGAAAATGAATGGAAATATCCAGATTGCCGCATCCGCAAAGGAACGCGGTCTTCTGGCAGATAATGCTTTCCCCTTCCGCCAGCTCACGCGCGATGATCTTCCCCGGGAAGGAGGAGGCAAACACGATCTCAACATCTCCTTCTGCGGTATAGCGGCTCATGAACAGACGCTCCCCCGAAAACATCCGTCCCATGACCTTTTTAAAGCCGCCGTTGGACGTGGTCTCAGTCCTGATCGGTCCGCGTGACCAAGTACGTCCGCCCGATTCGCTGATGATGCTCTCTCCCGCCTTCAGTTGGATCACCAATGCGGGCAACGT
This sequence comes from Eubacteriales bacterium, assembly GCA_045593965.1. Classification (GTDB taxonomy): domain Bacteria; phylum Bacillota; class Clostridia; order Oscillospirales; family CAG-272; genus UMGS1865. The sequence goes on from JAZNXP010000025.1 coordinate 3,423, forward strand.
CTCGCCTTCGATTTTATAATACATATCATAGTCCTCCCAGTGAATTGATTGATACGATCATTATAGCATATGTGAAAACAAAAGTCAACAAAAAGCCGCACCATGCAAGAGCAAAAACGGCGCGGACAAACGTCCGCGCCGTAGGTTTTTACAGCAAATATGCAGGTAAGAATGCGCAAAGTGCCAACAGGACCGCAATATCCGATTTTTTGTAGCGAAGTCCTCTCCGATAGACCGTATAAGCGATCAGAGTGATCAGCTCCACCCAAAACCAGGTGATCACTCCACCATCGTTTTGCGGCAATGTGTAGGTCAGCATCGCCAAAGCCGCAAGGCTCGGAATTAAGACCTTATATCCAAACCACGAGTCCGATATCTCTTCCGTCTTTTCCGCAGGACGGCGTCCGAACAAAAGAAGAAACAAAATCAGCGCGGTCACACCAACGATCATCCAGACGATGATCTGCCAGATCTGAATGTAAGAATCATAAAACGACGAATACCCGTAGGCTGTTTTCAATTCGATCAGATTTTCAAAATACAACGTCGCGTTGCCGAGCAAGGTAACAGGCTCAATGCCAAAGTTGCTGATGTTGACGGTGTTTCCAAGCAACAGATCGATCGGCTCTGTCAGTAACGCAAACGCGAAAGAATAAACCACCATGAACACACATCCGTCAATGACCGTATTCGCCTGATCGAAAACGAACGTGAAGAGCGAATAGGAGAAAACGCCCAGCACCAGGCAAAGGAAATAATGTCCGATCATCGGAAGGAACGCATAGCTTCCCGCAGGACGCGTCAGCATCACGATGAAATTTTCCAGATAGCAGAGCGTATACGGCACAACGACCGTGATCAGTCCCACAAGATAATGCGTTGCCCCCAGCTCTCGACGGGAAACGGGAATTGAATAATACAGATCCAGATGCCTTCTCTTTTTGAAACGTTTGAACTGAAGGACGGGAACGATATAGCAAAGAAGTCCCAGCACGATCACGGGATATTCCAGCGTTGTGCGATAGTAGGTCACGTACTTATCATAGTCCAAATAAAGCTGAAACGGCTGATATAAAACCGCAAAGATCAAGCAATAGACCAGCGAGATCAGGGTAATGAAAAACAGCGGCATCAGGTTTTCCTTGAAACAAGATCTGAAATAATTTCTTCTTGCATTCATCACGCGTCACCTCCGTTTTTTGCAACGTCATAAATAAAGGCTTCCTCAAAGTTGACCGAGAACTCCTCGATCACAGCGGGAGAGAGTGTCGCAAGCTTCTCATGCATCAAAGTACTCTTCCCCTCCAGCACGACAGTGGCAAAGCTGCCTCTGATCGAAAGTGATACCACGGGAAAGCCCGCAAACATGATTTTTTCAACGGGAGCGGTAAAGGCAAGCTCAAATTTGCAAAGACGTCCCACGTGCTCCGCAACGTCGCCCTTCGCCTTGAC
>JAZNXP010000026.1:0-2299 GCA_045593965.1 Eubacteriales bacterium
TATTTGCGCACTCTCCTCCCTGCGCCTTCGGCGCTTCCCAACATATCGCCGTCAGGCGTTTGTGGCGCTTGCGCCTTTCCTCATCGGAGGAGGGCGTCGAAAGAGACGCGGCTTTTATGAGTTGGTTTGAGATTTTGCAAAAGTTTAAATCTGTTCGCCGCACTATATAGAGCCTCCCTCTTGGAGGGAGGTGGCATTTTCGTTAGAAAATGACGGAAGGAGAAAGCGAAACAAAAAAGTAAATCCTGTAACAAAGATATATTCTATATTTGCGCACTCTCCTCCCTGCGCCTTCGGCGCTTCCCTCCTCTCGGAGGAGGGCGTGGAAAGAGACGCTACTTTTATGCGTTGGTTTGAGATTTTGCAAAAGCGCAAATCCGTCCGCCGCACTCCATGAAAGGCGCCACCTATTTATAGGGGGAGCTGTCGCGGAGCGACTGAGGGGGTTAAAAACGTCCCTTCCCTCGCAGATCCCAATGTTTCGCATCGCCCTTCGGGTTCGACGGTGGCGGGGACGCGCTTCGCTCCCTGCCGCACCTGTTCAGGATGACATGAGAGGGCGAGAAACACGCTCCAAAATTCACGGGGAATGTTGACTTTTGCGAAAGAATGTAGTATAATAATAAGATGAGAGAAAATGCTTTGCGCCGAGTGCGCGAAAGGAAGAAACATGAGAGAAAACGACCGCCCGATCTCGGTGGATTTCGGGAAACAGGAACCGTATATTTCGCGGATGCGCGCGGAAAACGACGCGTATGAAGCGGCGAACGGGACGCGGAGACGCGCGTTTATGCTGACGTTCGGATGTCAGCAAAACGAGGCGGACAGCGAACGCTTGGCAGGAATGTCGGAGGCGATGGGATATGCGCTGACGAACGATCCTGCCGAGGCGGATCTGATCGTTGTCAACACGTGCGCGATCCGAGAGCACGCGGAGAAGCGCGCGCTGTCGATCATCGGACAGTACAAGCACTTAAAGGCAAAAAAGCCGTCGCTCGTGATCGCCGTTTGCGGCTGTATGGTCACGCAGGCACATCGGTGCAACGATATCAAATTCCGTTATCCGTACGTCGATTTCGTGTTCGGAACGTCCTCAATCCATCGCTTTCCGCAGCTGCTCTGCGAAAAGCTGGAGAGGGGAAAGCGGCTTTACTGCATCACGGAGCCCGTCAGCGCAGTCGCGGAGGGGGTTCCCGTCAGTCGCTCCAGCAGCTATCGCGCGTGGGTGTCGGTGATGTACGGCTGTAATAATTTCTGCTCGTATTGCATCGTGCCGTACGTGCGCGGCAGAGAGCGGAGTCGAAAAAGAGAGCATATCGTCAAAGAGGTGCGCGAGCTTGTAGAGACGGGCTACCGAGACATTACGCTGTTGGGGCAGAACGTCAATTCGTACGGTCTTGACGGCGGCTCGGACTGTGATTTTGCGGATCTGCTTGCCGAGCTGGACACGATCGAGGGAGATTACACGCTGCGGTTTATGACCAGTCACCCGAAGGACGCGAGCCGAAAGCTGATCGACGTCATGGCTTCGTCAAAGCATATTGCCCATCAATTTCATTTGCCGATGCAATCGGGAAGTGACGCGATCTTAAAAGCGATGAACCGCCGTTACGATACCGAAAAATATTATTCGATTGTCGCGTATATGCGCGAGAAAATGCCCGACGTGACCATTACGTCGGATATCATCGTCGGCTTCCCCGGGGAGACCGAGGAGGACTTTGAGGGGACGCTTGAAATGTTGCGCCGCGTGCGATTCGACATGCTGTATTCGTTCATTTATTCCCCGAGAAAGGGAACGCCTGCCGCCGAGATGGAGCAGGTGCCGCCCGAGATCAAGAGTGCGCGCTTTGAAAGACTGCTGGCGTTGCAGAATGAGATCGGAGCGGAGAAGAACCGAGTGCTTGAGGGAAAGACCGTCCGCGTACTGTGCGACGGTGTGAGCAAGAACAATCCCGCGCTTTATTCGGGCAGAAACGAAGGAAATAAAATCGTCTTTTTTGAAGGCGAGCCCGAGGACACGGGGCGGTTCGTTGACGTCCTGATCGAAAAGGGAGACGCATTTTCGCTGTCGGGGAAAAAGATCTGACCACCTGCGGTGGGGCTCCGTAGCTCCCGTGCGGCGGACAGCTTTGGACTTTTCGCAAGAGCTTGAACAGCGCACCGCAGTTGAGCTAAACGAAAGTTTTGATCAAACTTTTTCAAAAGTTTGCGCAGATCCAACGCGCGGCACCTGCGGTGGGGCTCCGTAGCTCCCGTGCGGCGGACAGCTTGGGACTTTTTGCAAGAGTTTGAACCA
>JAZNXP010000027.1:0-2005 GCA_045593965.1 Eubacteriales bacterium
ATACATTTTGTAGAAATCCTTGAAGGTGGAATCCTTCAGAATTTGCGAATGGAGCGCGGATACGCCGTTGATCGAGTGCGAGCCGATGACGGAAAGGTTCGCCATTCTCACCTGTCCGTAGCCCAGCACGCTCATTTTGGAGATCTTGCCCCAGTTGCCGGGCATGACATTCCACGCCTCACGGCAGAACCGCTCGTTGATCTCCTTGACGATGGAATAAATGCGCGGAAGCTTTAAGCGGAACAGATCCTCGTTCCATGTCTCCAAAGCCTCGGGCATGACCGTGTGGTTGGTATAGGACACCACGCGCGTGACGATGTTCCAAGCGTATTCCCACGAGAAGAAATAATCGTCGATGAGGATGCGCATCAATTCGGGAATGCAAAGCGCGGGGTGCGTATCGTTGATGTGGATCGCGACCTTGTCGGGCAGGTTCTCCAGTGTTCCGTAAACCGCCATGTGATCGCGCAGAATGCTCTGAATGGATGCGGACACCAAGAAATACTGCTGGGAAAGTCTCAACAGCTTGCCCTCGGTGTGGTTGTCGGAGGGATAGAGCACCTTGGAAATGATCTCCGCGTTGGTGCTTTCCTCAAGCGCGCGGGTGTACTGTCCTTGCGTGAAGAGCCCCATGTTGAAGTTCTGAATGTCACGCGCCTTCCAAAGACGGAGCTGGCTGACGGCGGTGCTGTCCGAGCCCGAGATCATCATGTCGTAAGGCACCGCCTCGATCTCCTCGGCGTCCTCGTACAAAATCTCGCAATGTCCGTCCTTCCAGATCTCCTTGATCTTGCCGCCAAAGCGAACCTTGTAAATACGGTCGGTGCGCGGAACGAGCCATACCTCACCTCCGGGGAGCCATACGTCGGGAAGCTCCACCTGCATGCCGTCCACGATCATCTGCTTGAACAGTCCGTATTCATAGCAGATCGAAAATCCCGTTGCGGGATAGTCCAGCGAGGACAGGGAATCCATGAAGCACGCGGCAAGACGTCCAAGTCCGCCGTTGCCAAGTCCCGCGTCGGGCTCGCATTCGTAAAGATCGTCCAGCTCAAAGCCGAGATCCTTGAGCGCGGTGGCATATGCCGTGTCAAGCCCGAGATTGCAAAGATTCGTCTTGAGCGATCTGCCGAGCAGAAATTCCATGCACATATAGTACACGCGCTTTGCGCCCGCCGCGTTGACCTTTTTCTTGTACGCCGTGCGCTTGTCGCTCAAAATGTTCTTGACTGTGATCGCCGCTGCCTTATACATCTGGTCGCGCGACGCTTCTGCCGCCGTGCATCCGAAATGCCGCTGCAATACAGCCTCCAGCTGCTCTCTGACTTCAACACTGTTGGGTAAATGGTTCATTCGTTTTTCCTCCGTGGAATTGGTTTGTGATGTATATGAGATTGTTTTTTGATTTTCTTTGCTGCCGGGTTTCGGGGCTCTGCCCCGCACTGCTAGGTTTTGGGGCTCTGCCCCGTACCCCCGCATAAGGAACTTTTTGAAAAAAGTTCCTTATGTATCCTCAAAAACTTTCACCGCATGGATTTTTGCTATACTTGGAAAGATTGCGCTTACACAGCATTTTCGTCCTTTCATAGCTTGGTGAAAGTTTCACGGGGTGGGGGATGTTTTAGTCCCTTTTGTTAGATATCAACCGCATCGGGATGTTTTGTACGCTGTTCCACAGTTGCTCCCGATAGCGGTCAGGTGCCACCACCCTGCCCGCTCCCTATAGGAGATGCTTACGTTCGTACAGCAAAATTTTATTCGCGGACGACCGAATGGAAGGCGGCAATCCGCCCCTACGGATTGGAGCATTTGGGGTGGTGCCACCTGCGGCAAATCCTCTTTGCCTCGGTCGTGTGCCGATTTGACCCCTTCAGTCGCTTCGCGGCGGCTCCCCCTACAAGTAGGTGGAGCCTTTCATAAAATGCCGACAACAGCTATAAAACTTTGCAAAAGCTTAAAGCTGTTGTAAAAGTGTCAAATTATAGCAATCTTGTAGGGAACGGCG
>JAZNXP010000028.1:0-2295 GCA_045593965.1 Eubacteriales bacterium
AAATTTTGCGGAAGTCTAAATCTGTCGGCGGTACTAAAGAAAGCCTTCTCCAGCGGAGAAGGTGGCACCGCAGGTGACGGATGAGGAGAGAGACGGAATATATTTGTTTGCAATCAAAAGTGGGTTCGCCCCTCAAAAAAACCGCCACCGTTCAAACCTATCTGCCGCACTTCATGAAAGGCTACCTATTTATAGGGGGAGCTGTCGCGAAGCGACTGAGGGGGTCAAATCGGCACACTACCGAAGCGAAGAGGATCCGCCGCACAGGAGCTACGAAGCCCCACCGCAGGTGGCACCTTGCCGTCGAATACATAAAAACACTTTTTATGTTAAGAGATGGGGGCGTGTTATGAAGCGAAGCGGCAAGAGGGAAACAAGGTATTTATTTTTTGGTGCGTGCTTATCGGCACTGCTGTTGGCGTGCGTGATGTGGATCACGTTCGACTTTCTGTTTCTGCCGCTCAAAAGGGACGGAGAGACTGTCACGGTCGGCGACTACAGCGGCGACGTTCTGTCCGATGCGACGTTCGAGGATTGGATGACGGTCAGGATCGAATACCGCAACGATCGCGACGTGCCTGCGGGGGTGATTCTCTCGCAGACGCCGAGTGCGGGGAGCAGGAGAAAGCTGACGGACGTACACCCCACGGTCGAGCTGACGTTAACGGTCAGCCTCGGCAAGGAGCACGCAATTCTCCCAAACGTGGTCGGCAAGGACGTACGGGAAGCGGAGCGAATGTTGCGTGACCTCGGCTTCTCGGTGGAGCTGACAAAAAAAGAAAGCGCATACGACACGGGAACGGTGTTCGGAATGTCTCCAAGTGAGGGAACAGAGCTGCCGTGCGGCGAGACGGTCAAGCTGACCGTCAGCGCAGGGAAGCCCGAGACGATCGTCCGCGTGCCGAACGTATGCGGTATGACGCGCGGAGAAGCACTCACGGAGCTATGGCTTTCGGAGCTTTCCGTGAAGGAAGTTATTGAGGAAGAAACCGAATTTGAGGATCGGGACGGAATCGTGATCCGTCAGAGTCACGTCAGCGGTACGCTTGTCCGCGCGGGGACGGCGGTGACGATCTACGTTTCCAAATACGATCCTTTGGAAGAATAAGAAGTATAGAACGAGAAAGGGGCGCGGCGAGAGCCGCCGCAAAAGCATGACGTATAAAGGCTTTGGAAGAGTGATCAAGGGTGTGGGCGGACTGTTTACGGTGCGCCTGCTGGATAGCGAGGAGAAGCGCGGACTGTGCGACGGCGAAGGAATGCCGCTGGACGGCAAGACTGTATTCGCGCGCGGAAGAGGCGCGTTGCACCGCAAGGGCTCGCTTCTCGTGGGAGACGTGGTGGAGATCGGCTATGACGACACCTCGTTTACCGTCACGGACGGCAAAGCGGTTCCTTCTCCCGACGGAACCGCGATCTCGATCGACCGTATTTGCACGCGGAAGAATGCGCTGATCCGACCGCCGATGTCCAATCTGGACGTTCTGTTCGTCACCATGGCGGCAGCGACGCCAACGCCCATCCTTGAGACGGTGGATAAATTGATCAGCATTGCGGAATTCAACCGCATCGAGCCTGTGATCGTCATCACCAAGAGTGAATTGAACGAGGAATACGCCAACGAGCTGGCGCGGATCTATCAAGGCGCGGGCTTTGACACGTTCTGCGTGGGCATCGGCATGGAAGAGGAGCTGAAGGCTTTGGATGCGTACATCAAAAACACTGTTCGGAACGGTAAGATCGCCGCGTTTTCGGGTGCGTCGGGCGTTGGAAAGTCTACCTTGCTCAACCGACTGTTTCCGCACCTCGGCTTGGAGACGGGTGAGATCAGCCGCCGCATCGAGCGTGGAAAGAATACCACGCGTTGCGTGGAGCTTTATCCGTTGGGCGAGGGAAGCAACTGCGGATACCTTGCCGACACCCCGGGCTTTACCATGCTGGATTTTGAGAGATTTGACTTCTTTGAAAAGGACGACCTGCCAATGACCTTCCGCGAGTTTTTGCCCCTGATCGGGGAGTGTAAATACACCAAATGCTCGCACACGACCGAGCAAGGCTGTGCGATCGTGGGAGCGGTCAAAAGGGGAGAGATCGCAAGCTCGAGGCATCAGAGCTTCCTGTCCCTTCATCAGATCTTGAAGAAAAAGACAAAATGGTAATCGGGTCGGCTTAATGCCGACGCAAAAACAAAAGGCGGCGAATGTCAAAATTCACCGCCTTTTATTAATTAGGAAGAGGTTGTTCTTTGCCCCTACGGGTTTGTGCGTTGGTTCGGGATTTTGCGACAGTTTAAAC
>JAZNXP010000029.1:0-2375 GCA_045593965.1 Eubacteriales bacterium
AAAGTTTCTTCGCGGTATAGTTCAGGCTCTGCGCCAGCTTACGCGTCTCGCGAAATCCGCCCTTGCTCGAAAAGTCGGTATCGTATTTTTTCTTTGTAAGCTTCTGCGCTGTTGATGTTATGTGGATCAGCGGCTTGGAGATCCGTCGGTACAAGAGCCATACCGTGAGCGCGGTCATGATCACAACGATCACCAAGATCCACGAATACTGCATGCTTAAGATGCGGCTGGTGCTGTCCAGCGGCTGGTAGCTTGCGCTGATGATGATCATATATTCCGCGCCGCTCGCATCTCTTGCGACCTGCGTTCCGAGAAAATGGATGCTCTTGGGTTGTACGCGGTGGGATTTGTCTCCCTCACCTGTAAAAAATCCGTCGAGAAGTCCGCCATCCTCAAGCTCGTATCCGCCAAAGGTCACGCGGGAAATGGAAAGCACTTCGTTCTTCAACGCCTGCGTATAGATATCATTCAGCCTTTCCTTCGGGATCGGGATCGAGCTTCCGCACTCGATCAGACTGCTGATCGCCTGTTCTTCATCGGCGTTGATCTCATAAATCAGCACACCGAGTGCGCGTTCTCTCGCCGCGCTGTGTGCGACGTTGTGAAGCTCTTCGGTACCGATCACTTCGATCAGCTCCTGCGCCGTTGTTTCGATCTCATTCCGTTTGATCGCTCGAAAAAAGGTTCCCAGAAGAAGCACCTGAAAGCAGAACGTGATCAGCAGGATCACCGTGGCAAATGCGGTCAGATAAACCGCAAGCTTCCAGCCGATGCTGATTCCTTTTTTCTCTTTTTTGGGTGCAGTCTCTCCCGTATGCTTCCGCTTCATCACGTTTCCTCAAAGCGGTATCCGACACCGCGCAGGGTAACGATATATTTGCTGTATCTTCCAAGGCTCTTACGGAGCAGCTTGATATGCGTATCCAACGTCCGCGCGTCACCGTAGAAATCGTATCCCCAAACCTCGCAAAGAAGCTTTTCGCGGGAAAGCGCGATGTTACGGTTGTTCAACAGATAGAAAAACAGATCGTATTCCTTCGGAGACATCTCCACGCGCTCTCCGTCAACGAATACCAGGCGCGCCGTAACGTCCGCGCGCAATCCGCCACCGTCCATTTCGATGACCACGTTCGGAGACGGACCTCCCTTGATGTTTGCCGCGGCATTGACACGCTTCATGATCGCGTCCACGCGAAGCATCAGCTCCTTCGGAGAAAAAGGCTTGGTAACGTAATCGTCGATACCGACCTCAAAGCCGTTGATACGATCGTATTCCTCTCCTCTTGCAGAGAGCATAATGATCGGCGTGGTCGCGACCTTACGGATCTCACGGCAAGCCGAAAAGCCGTCAAGCTCGGGCATCATGATATCCATGATGATCAGATCGTATTCGTTTTTGCGACAAAGCAGGACCGCCTCCATACCGTCGGATGCCTCGGTCACGCTATGCCCTTCAAATTCTGCGTATTTTCGGATGATCGCACGAATGCGGGATTCATCGTCAACAACTAAAATATGGTACATTCGGATCTCATCCTTTCTGTCATTTTAATTCGTTTTTCACATGATCGGGAATATATTCCTGAAGCGTCAGGGATGCCGTAAACTGTGTTCCCTTTCGGGATGCAAGAACCGTCAGCGTGTCCCCGACCTTATATTTTTTGATCTCATTCTCCAGCTGATCCACGCTCGTGATCTCCACTCCGTTGATCGCGAGAATGCGGTCCGCATTGGCAAGCGCCTCGCAAAATTCCGAGCTGATCACATACACGCCCGGCTCCTTGATGCCGAGATTGTCATAATAGGACTGATGCAGGAAAATATCCATCTGCGCGATATACGTCGTTGTCAAGCCGTGATCCACAATGCCGCGCACGTAGCCGTATTGGATCAGATCCTTCTCCACGGGAAGCGCGGAATCGATCGGAATGGCAAACGCCAATCCCTCTTGTGACTGATATTTTGCGTTGACGATACCGATGAGCTGTCCGTCAAGGTTAAACAGTCCCCCGCCCGAGTTGCCCGAGTTGATCGCCGCATCTGTTTGCAGAAGCGTCATGGTCGTGCCGTCGGACATCGTTACGGTTCTCTCGGTCGAGCTGATGATGCCGCGTGTAACCGTTCCGCCGAGAACGCCCAAGGGATTTCCGATAGCGACCACGGTTTCACCCGCAACAAGATTTTCACTTCTTCCGTGTTCGACGTAGGTCAGTGTTTCCTGCGGAGCGATCTTAAGAAGTGCCAGATCACTTTGCGCGTCTCCGCCGACAAACGCCGCCGAATACGTTGTTCCCGAATTGAGCGTGACGGTGATTTCCTTTGCTCCCTCCACAACGTGGTTACAGATCAGGATATAAGTCGGAGGCCAAGCGGTC
>JAZNXP010000030.1:0-6998 GCA_045593965.1 Eubacteriales bacterium
GTATGCATAAAGGCAGAAATATCAACCATCCGATTGATCAGATTCAAAAGTAGCGCGATGGATAATATGGATAAAAAACCTATCATTCCGCAACTAAAGAGAAATCGAAGAAAAACTTTGGGATTGCTCTTTTTCTGTATCGATTTTATAAATAGCCATACCAAAATAATAATTGATCCCCATAAAGGAATGACTGCTAAATAATTTATTTTTTATTCAATTTAGATTCCATTCAATAATTTCCTCCTGTTCATATTGAGTTATTCTGTTTCTCCTCTCATTTTCGGGCGAAAGCGTGGGCAGCGGTCACCATAGATAGCAAAAAATTAAAATACAAGCTTTATGGCAATTTCCAAATTGTTTTACTCGTTTGTGTCTCCACATCTGTAATTTCGATGCTGAAATTACGTTCACCACATATATATTTCCAATAATTTGGGATATGATATTGATAAATTGTAGTATCAGTCGTATAGACATAAGCCAATGAAGTTCGCATCCATCCCTGCCATTCTTTTTTGTACTCTGTGTATGTGGAGTGTAGTACAACCTCACCTTTTTCATTCAAAACATATAAATCTGGTGTCCGATAATTTTTTACATGAAGGTTTCCTGCAATATATTCCAAAGAAGCATATCCTCCACCCGAATTTATCAATTCTGTCTTATATAAAAAATTACCAAAGCGATCATATGTGTATATCTCATATTGAAGAGTTAAAAAAGATATTTCACCACTGATCAAGTTGACATCGGCATCTACAATATTATCACTTGTAACCTGACCTATAAAATTTCCAGCAAGAAACACCACAACGATGATTATAGCAATCAAAACAATATGCTTTTTATTCATTTTCATATCCATTACTTCTCCTATGTCAAAAAGAAATATGAAAAAAGCGAACATTCTTTTCCCATTGGATCATATACAATAAACAAACCGATATCCCCCACCGCTTACACTTTAATCATATCATATTCCCAATATTTTGTCAATAAGCAATTAAAAGCGTCCCATCCTTATCTCTTGCAAGGATGGGACGTGTTTTGATGTCTTTGGGGAAACGTGAATAAAACCCCTTAATGCTTTTTCTTTTTGAACGTGCAAGCCGCCGCGAGGGTGACGAGCAGCGAAAGCGAGAAGCCGCTCACAACGGTTCCGCCGCAGCCGCCCGAGGGAGCTTCATCCCCATCGGCGGGCTTCTTGGTTGCCGCGGTGGTCGAATCGGGAGACTTGTCCGCTTCATCCGATTCCTCTGTCACGGGCTCGGTGGGCGGAGCCGGGAGCTTTTCAAGCGTCTCGGTCTTGGTCTCGCCGCAAACGGTACAGGTGTAGGTTTTCACGCCTTCGGCATCGACCGTGGGCTCCAGCGTCACCTCTCCGCCGTTCCATGCGTGCGCCTCGTAGATAACGTCGCCGCACGCGCAGGATTTCTTATGCTGCTCTTCGTTATGCGTTTCCCAATCGCCGTGGGTATGCCCCGTCAGCTTGGCAATGGGCTCTGTCTTGGTCTCGTTGCAGATACAGGTGAAGGTCTTGACACCCTCGTCAAGATGCGTCGGCTCTTTGGTGATGACGCCGTCGTCCCATTCGTGCTCGGTCAGCTTCGGAACTGCCGAAGGATAGGTTTCGCCGCAGGGACAGGTGAAGATCCGCAAGCCCTCGGTCAGATGCGTCGGCTCGATCGTGATCTCTCCCAGATTCCATTCGTGGGCAACCAGCTTTCCGATCGCCTCGGTCTTGCTCTCTCCGCAGGGGCAAGTGAAGGTTTTCACGCCCTCGGCAAGGTGCGTCGGCTCTTTGGTGATGACGCCGTCGTTCCATTCGTGCGCGGTCAGCTTCGGAATGATCTCGTGATAGCTCTCACCGCAGGCGCAGGTATAGGTCTTGAAGCCCGTGGCAAGATGCGTGGGGGCAGTTGTCACAACACCGTCCCCCCACTCGTGCGCAGTCAGCTTCGGAACGGACTCGGTGTAGCTCTCACCGCAAGGACAGGTGAAGGTTTTCACGCCCTCGACAAGGTGCGTGGGAGCGGTTGTCACAACACCGTCACCCCACTCGTGCGCAGTCAGCTTCGGGACGGACTCGGTGTAGCTCTCACCGCAAGGACAGGTGTACGTCTTAACGCCCTCGGCAAGATGCGTCGGCTCTTTGGTGATGACGCCGTCGTTCCACTCGTGCGCAGTCAGCTTCGGGACGGACTCGGTGTAGCTCTCACCGCAAGGACAGAGATACTCCTTAACGCCCTCGGTCAGGTGCGTGGGGGCTTTCGTAACCGTTCCGTTGCCCCATTCATGCGAAGTCAGCTTGGGGATCGGCTCGGTCTTGACCGCACCGCAGGGACAGGTGTAAGTCTTAACACCTTCCTGCAAATGGGTGGCAGGCGTTGTGACCTTGCCGTTATCCCAGACGTGCGAGGTCAATTTCGGGACCGATTCGGTATAGGTCTCGCCGCAGATACAGCTATAGGTCTTAACGCCCTCGGTCGTGCAGGTGGGCTGCGTGGTGATGACACCGCCATCCCAAGCGTGCGCGGTCAGAACGGGGATCGTCTCGGACCGTGTCGCCTTGCAAAGCGTACAGGTATAAACTCTGGTACCCGTGCTGACGTGCGTCGCGGGAACGGTCACAGCTCCACCGTCCCATGCATGGGCTTGGGCGACGTATTCACCGCAAAGGCAAGCGTGCTTGTGCTGCGTCGCATTGAGGTTTGCATATTCGGTATAAGTATGTTCAGGCAAGGAGCTGACGTCTCCGACGTACAAAGCGCCGCAATCCAGACAGGTATAGGTCACCGCTCCCGATGCATCGGAAATATCGGGCGTGGGATTGAACGGAATATCGCCCCAGTCACTGCTCTCTCCCGAGCCTTCTTCGGGAGCAAGTCCGCTTTTTCCCGCATCCCAGTTATGATGCGCGTATTCGGTCGCACCGCATAGGCAGGCGCGCATATGAAGCGTATCGTCATAGCGGGCACACGCGCCGTAATCGTGCGTATGCGCTTGCGCCGCCGCAGGGACAGCCCCCATCGGCACCGTCAAGACGATCATCAAAAGAGCGATCAGAGCAGACGTCACCCTGGCAGATCTTCTGTTTTTCATGATGTTACCTCTCAATGTTTCTCTTTTGGTTTTGCGCGAGCATGCCCGAGCATCACAAGCGAAAACCGTTTTTTTCTTGTCAAAACCCGCTATTTGCACAATGTTGAGTACAAATATACATAATCATTGTATCATACTTTTCCGCATTTGTAAAGAGGCATTCCAAAAAACAAAAAGGAAGAACCGAAAACGGTCACCGCCGAAGCGGTGACCGCGAAATGGTATAAAATATTGTTATTTAATTTATGTCTTAAAAATATGGGAAACAACAATAAATTGAACAGTATCTACAATCACAAAAAGGCATGGCGCAAATAGCATTCCTCCGATTACTATAGTATTAAATTGCGTACACAAACAAATGATTGATGTGATTGGTGCTAAGATCAAAAATCCAATTGATACGTATAATCTATAATATAGATAATTTGGAAGTTCATTTTTTTTAATTTAAAACATTTTCTCATCCATGGTGACGGCATACAATAGTGTTTAGGATACAATTTGGAATTTCTTCCGATCTGTTCAATCATTTCAATAGCAGAATTTTTAATGAAGAAGCTTATGAGCAGATACTGACTAAATAAAATAATTATTTCCATCAACCATATTCTCCTCACCAAGGGTTCCATGAAGGTAGCGACACAATAATAACAGAGGCAATAAAAAGATACCGTTTTTTCATATCAATCCCCTCCTAAAACCTCAAGATTTTTTTGTTAGAAAAGAGTCAGATCAGAAGCATCGTCACAATATCGCCCTACAGGTTACACTTAAATCTTATCATATTCCAAATTTTTTGTCAAGAGGCAATAAAAAACGGCGCAAAAGCAAAACCAGAAAACGGTCACCGCCGAAGCTATGACCGTTTTCTTTATTTATTTCTTCCCTTCCAGGAAGATCCTTTTCTCAAATCCGCCGCGGGCATCGTGCTTTTGTTGGTAGACGGAGAGCAATTCTTCCTTTGTGTGTCCCTGCGCCTGTGCGAGTGCATACACGACCTCCAGAATGTCTGCCAGCTCTTCAAGGTTTTTGTCGGCGTGATATTCCGCGACCTCCTCGTCCAGCTTTTTCTCCAATTGCTCCACGTATTCCCGATCGTCCAAAACGCGCGTCACGGGCTCCTCTCCCGATGCTCGGATCAGCTCGGGAATGCGGTCACGTACCAGCTTTTTCATTCTTTTCTCCTGCTTTTTTGATCAATAAAACTCGGTCTCGTTGCGCAAAAACTTGCGTACGGACTCGATCTGCGCTTCCACCGAGGCATATCCCGTTCCCCCCGCGGAAATGCGCTTCGCCACGCAGGTCTCCAGCGAGATCTCCGCGTAAAGATCCTCGTCAAACAGCTCGGACGCCGCGCGGTATTCGTCAAGCGTCAAGGTCTCCAAGGTCTTGCCCTCGGCAATGCACTTTGCCACGAGCTGTCCCACGGTCTTATACGCCGAACGGAACGGCAGTCCCTTGCGCACCATGTAGTCGGCAAGGTCGGTCGCGTTGAGGAAGCCCTTTTGCGCCGCCGCGTAAAGGTTCTCCTTCTTGACCTTCATGGTCTCGATCATCGGAATGAACACGCGCAGACATTTCTTGACCGTGTCCACCGCGTCAAATATTGCTTCCTTGTCCTCCTGCATATCCTTGTTATACGCCAACGGCAAGCCCTTGAGCACGGTCAGCATCGCCATCAGGTCTCCGTAAACGCGACCGGTTTTGCCGCGTACAAGCTCCGCCATGTCCGAATTCTTCTTCTGCGGCATGATCGACGAGCCCGTGGTGAAAGCATCGCTCAGCTCCACAAAGCGGAACTCCCAGCTCGACCAGAGAATGATCTCCTCGGAAAGACGGGAAAGATGCGTCATGATCAGAGAAAGCGCACCCAGCAGCTCCACGCAAAAATCGCGGTCGGAGACACTGTCAAGACTGTTTTCCGTAGCTCCCGCAAAGCCCAGTCGCTTTGCCACAAGCGCGCGGTCGATCGGATAAGTCGTCCCCGCCAGCGCACACGCGCCCAAAGGAGAATAATTCATTCTTCCCGCCGTATCGCGGAGTCTGCCGTCGTCTCTTTCCAGCATCATGGCGTATGCCAGAAGGTGCTGTGCCATCGTGATGGGCTGCGCGCGCTGCAGATGCGTATATCCGGGCATGATCGCGTCACGGTTTGCGTCTGCCTGCTCGCAAAGCGCGCTCAACAGATCTCTGACCAGCTTGCGGATCTCGGTGATCTCCTCGCGCAGATACAGGCGAATGTCAAGAGCCACCTGATCGTTGCGGCTTCTTGCCGTGTGCAGCTTCTTTCCCACGTCGCCGATGCGAGAGGTCAGCTCTGCCTCAACAAACATATGAATATCCTCGGCATCGGGATCAAATTGCAGCTTTCCGCTGTCCAGATCGTCAAGGATCTCCTGCAAGCCGTCCACGATGCACGTGCTTTCCTCCACCGTGAGAATCCCGCATACGGACAGCATCGTCGCGTGCTCCATCGAGCCCGTGATGTCCTGACGGTACATTCTCGAATCAAAATGAATGGACGAGTTGAAATCGTCCGCTTCCTTGGAAAGCGCACCGTCGGTGCGTCCCGCCCACATTTTTGCCATAGTGATGTTCCTTTCGATAACAAGTTCTTTTCGAAATTCGTTGTCTCATACGAAAAAATTCACGGTAGCTCAAAAAAAGAAAGGCTCCCTTGTGCAAAGGGAGCTGTCGCCGAAAGCGCGACTGAGGGATTGCTTTCTCAACGTGCGATCCTGATTACAACCCCTCCGCCTCGTGCCTCGGCACCTCCCCTTACACAGGGGAGGCTTTTTTCCGCTTCCATGAGACAGCCTTGTTTTTATTCAAACAGAAAATATCAGTTCTTCTTATTTTTTGCGGCAACCTGTGCCTGAACCGAGATCGGAAGACCCCAGAGGTTGATAAAGCCCGCGCTGTCCGCCTGATTGTAAACGTTGTCCTCACCGAAGGTCGCGATCTCCTCGGAATAGAGCGACCAATCGCTCCATGCGCCCGCCTTGATCATGTTGCCCTTATAAAGCTTGATCTTGACCTTACCCGTAACATGCTCCTGCGTCTTGGTGACGAACGCGGAAAGCGCCTCACGCAGAGGAGTGTACCACTGACCGTTATAGAGCAATTCACCGAAGGTGACGGAGAGCTCCTGCTTCTTGTGCATGGTCATTTTGTCAAGACACAGCGTTTCAAGATAGTTGTGAGCGAAATAGAGGATCGCTCCGCCGGGCGTCTCGTAAACGCCGCGGCACTTCATGCCGACCAGACGGTTCTCCACGATATCAAGCAACCCGATACCGTTCGCGCCGCCGACCTCGTTGAGCTTGAGAATGATCTCCTTTGCCGACATCTTCACGCCATCAAGTGCCACGGGCTTGCCCTGCTCGAAGTCCAGCGTGACGTACGTGGGCTCATCGGGTGCCTGCATGGGAGAAACGCCCATTTCAAGGAAACCGGGCTTATCGTAAAGCGGCTCGTTGCCCGCATCCTCAAGATCCAAGCCCTCGTGAGAGAGGTGCCACATATTCTTATCCTTGGAATAGTTGGTCTCGCGGTTGATCTTCAGAGGTACATTGTGCGCCTCCGCGTAATCGATCTCCTCCTCGCGGGACTTGATGTCCCATTCACGCCAGGGAGCGATGATCTTCATGCCGGGAGCGAATGCCTTGATCGCAAGCTCAAAACGAACCTGGTCATTTCCCTTACCCGTGCAGCCGTGGCAGATGGCGTCAGCACCCTCTGCAATGGCGATCTCCGCCAGACGCTTGCCGTTGATGGGACGCGCCAGAGCGGTACCCATCAGATATTCCTCATATTTACCGCCTGCCTGAACGGTGGGGATGATCATTTCCTCAACGAATTCGTCGGTCAGATCCTCAATATAGATCTTG
>JAZNXP010000031.1:0-9823 GCA_045593965.1 Eubacteriales bacterium
ATCAGTTCGACTCTGATTACCAGCTCCAAAAAGCTCTTGGATCTTTTGGTCCGAGAGCTTTTTTTGGTGGGTTCATCCAGTTAGCGGGACATTACGGCGTTGCTCCTCGAAAGCGGCTTGACGTAGGAAACTACGCCTGCGCCTTACTTTCTGCGGTGCGCCTTGTCTTGCTTGCTTCTTGAATGAACGGGGAAGCCTGCGCGGAAGAGACAGAAAAAGGCTCCGTCCGCGCGTCGCAATACGGCGTTGCTCCATACTCCCTTACAGCCGTGGTTTTGCATGATAAAAGCATCCGTCCTTCACTTCAAAAAGAGAAGGCGGATGCTTTTCGTATCGTTGCGGAAATGATGCAGCGTTACTGCGGAAGCTTGATTTTTGCGTTTTCGCGATCCAGATTTCTGCGGTAGAGTCTGCGGAGCGCGGGGGTGTTGAAGCGAAGGATCATGGTCGGCAGAATGCTCAGGATCATGTTGATCACGGCAATGGGGAGTGCCGCCGAGAGGGGGCGGAGAAAGGGAAGAAGCAGGATCAGATATCCGAGCAATGCGCCTGCGACGTGTCCCGCAACGCCGTAATTGGATTCGAGCAGGAAGCGACCGAGGTAGGTGCTGTCGTCGGGGGCTTGCATTTTGTTCTTATGAAAGCCCGTGAAGCATCCCCATTCGGGAACGTGCTTCTTCCAGGAATTGATCTTGATGCGGCGATAGAAATTGACCTCACCCTTTCCCACGGAAAACAGGCTTGCCTCGGGCAGAAACCAACGCTCGGGCATTCGCCTTGTGATGAATGCCATCAAGCCGTCGATCAGTATGACTGCCGCAACACCGAGCACGGTAACGAGCAGATGCGCGCCGAATGCGGATAGCGTATAAGTAGAGTCTATGACGATATTGAGAAGCGAGATCAACAGCGTTGCCGTTGAAATCGTGATCAGATAAAACATTTCGGGCTCCTTGGGGGTTCTTTTTTGTTTTTTTAGTATATCACAACGGGAGAAAATTGTCAATTAAAGTCGAAAAAAATGACGAGATCACGTTTTTTATACACGTTCTCTGTCTGACGGTTCACCTTCTCCTTTTTGTCGGGCTTGTTCCGAGCTGCTTGCAATAGATGCGGTAGAAATTGCTGTAATGCTCGTATCCGACCCGCATTGCCGCGAGCGTCGGGGGAACGCCCTCACCGATCAGCTTGCTTGCCAGAGCAAGCTTTTTTTGCAGGATGTATTGCTTTGGGGAGATCTTCATCTTCTCCTCGAACAAGTGGCAAAACGAGGACTTTGATTTTGAGGTATGCTTTGCGAGTGCTTCCAGCGAGATCTTTTCGTGCAAATGTCGGTCGATATAAAAGATCGCTGCCTGCAAAAACTCGTCCGTTTCGGGGATCGCCGGACTTTTCGCGGCTCTGACGGCATCGTAAAAGATCTGCACCATCAGGCTCTTGACCAGTGGAGCGTAAAACGCGCTCGTTCCCTTTTGGCAAAGCTCCTTCAGCTTCTCCGCATCCGCAGAGAAGGGGAGAGAGACGTCTCCGCTTTTCAAAAACGCGGACTGCAGAACGTCGGGGATCGCGGCGCGTTCAAACAGGACGGTCACGCGGCGATAGCTTCCGCTTCCGTTGAAGGTGATGGAATGGTAGCAGAGGGGTGGGATGATGATCGTTTGATGCTTTTTCAGATGATAGCCGTTTCCCTCCAGCATAACGGTCACGTCGCCCTCCAATACGGCGATCATCTCAAACTGCGCGTGGCAATGGCTTTCCCAAAGATCGGGATCGCTGATCTCGCTTTCGACGTATGCAAGCTCAAATTCTTCTGTTTTAAAGCTGTTTTCCGTATTGATCACCGCCTTTTTCTCTATTCTATCACAAATTTGCAAGAAAAGCAATCTATTTTGCAATTTTGGTTATATACATTTCTTTTATTCAATAGTATAATGGAAGCATAATAGAAAGAAAGGTATCTGACAAGATGATCGAAACGTCCATTCAAATAGGAGAAAAAACGGTCCCGAACCGTGTGGTTTTGCAGCCCATGGAGGGATGCGACTGTAACACGGACGGAAGTCCGAGTGAGCTGACGGTTGAAAAATACGTCAAGGCGGCAAAAAGCGGAGCGGGCTTGGTTTGGTTTGAAGCCAACGCCGTTTGTTCCGAGGGAAGAACCAACCCGAGACAGATGATGCTGACGAAGGAAAATCTTCCAAGGTTTCAAGCACTTGTGAGAGAGATGCGAACGATCGCCAAGGAGGAGTGCGGCATTGAGCCGATCTTCATTCTCCAATTGACACATTCGGGCAGACAGAGCATCGTTCCCATGATCGCCTACCGTCATCCGATCTATGAGGAAAAGCGTCCCGTGACAGATGAGAATATCGTGAGTGACGATTATCTGGATACGCTTGCCGAAAAATACGCCGCTTCCGCGCGTCTTGCGGTCGAGGCGGGTTTTGACGGCGTTGACGTCAAGTCCTGTCATGGGTATCTGTTCCAGGAGCTGCTGTCCGCCTTTACCCGAGAGGGACGCTACGGCGGCAGCTTTGAAAACCGAAGCAGACTGTATCTGGACTGTATGGCGGCAGTCAGAAGGGTGCTTCCGAGCGATATTTTACTGACCACCCGTTTGAGCGTTTCGGACATGGTGCCAAGACCCTACGGCTTCGGCACGACCGAGGATAACGAATTGGATCTGACCGAGCCCGACCGTTTGATCGGAATGCTTGCAAAGGCGGGTGTGCAGATCCTGAACGTCACCGTCGGCAATCCTTACTATAATCCGCACGTCAACCGTCCGTATCGCAAGGGCGGCTATGAAGCCCCCGAAGCTCCGTCTGTCGGACTGGAGCGCTTTGAGATCATTGAGCGTCACATCAAGGAGACCTTCCCGACGCTTGCCGTGGTCGGCTCGGGACTTTCCTACTACCGCGAGGATCTGTTTGAGCAGTCCGAGCGGCAGCTTTGCGACGGCGTTTGCGATCTGGTGGGGTACGGCAGGATGTGGCTTGCCTATCCGACGTTTTACAGAGACCGTCTTGCAGGTCGGTTTGAAGCAAAAAAATGCTGTCTTGCCTGCTCAAAATGCACCGCTTTGATGCGAAACAAAAGGGTTTCGGGCTGCGCGGTGTTCAACGAATATTACAGAGAGCTTTATAAGACCATCCAATGAGAGTAAAACGCTTTTGAAGTTAGGAGGTACGTCAAATGTTCAACCGTTTTTTTGAAAAGCATACCGTGGGGGAGTATTCCTTCCGATCCGATCTGTTTCCGACGGTGGAGGATCGCGCCTTTTGGGATGCTTATCAGAATGAGGAATGTGTTTCCCTTGCCGCGCGCGAGATCAACTACGCATGGCCGATCGTCAAGGCGACCGATTTCATGGCGTTCAAGATCAACGGTGACCGTACGGTCATGCAAAAGCCCTACGATGATCGCCGCAATCATCTGCATCTGTTCGTTTATGCCGAGCTGAAGGAAAATAAGGGACGCTTTTTGCCCCAGATCGTCAATGGACTTTTTACCACCTGTGAGGAAAGCTTCTGGGGGCTTTCGGCGCATTATATGGACAAGACCTTCGCGTTTCCGTATATTCCCACGCCCGCGGAGCCTTACATCGACCTTTGCGCCGCGGAGACCGCGGAGTTCCTCGCCGTCACCGTGACGCTTTTGCGAAAGCCCTTGGAGGCGTATTGTCCCGAGATCATCGACCGTGTGCTTTACGAGCTTAACCGCCGCATCAAGGAGCCGTACGAAACGCGTCTGGATTTTGCGTGGATGGGACACGGACACAGAAAGCCGAATAACTGGACGGTCTTTATCCTTGCCAACGTGCTGACGGTCTTTCTCCTGACCGAAAAGGAGGAGAGAAGAAGAGCGCGCGCGATCCGAAAGATCATGCTGGAGGCGCAGAATTATTACAATACCATTCCGAACGACGGCGGATGTGACGAGGGTGTGAGCTATTGGAACATGGCAGGCGCGTCGCTGTTTGAGATCGTCTATCAGCTCAAGCAGGCAACGGACGGCGCATTGGATCTGTTTGACGATGAAAAGCTGGGACGGATCGCGGCGTATATGAAGAAAGCGCATATCGCGGCCGATCGGTTCATCGTGGTTGCGGACGGCAGTCCGAGTCCCAGATCGGGGGGACTTCTTTATTGGTTCGCCAAAGAGACAGGACAGACGGAGCTGATGAATTTCGCGGCGGCGCTCTATCAGAAAGATCCCGATCCGATGCGCTTGCTCTCCCATACGTGCGGCAGCTTCCGTCGATGCATTTATTATTCGGACATGATACGGGAAATGGAGGCATATTCCGTGTCCTATCCGCTGCACGGTGCGGTCGAATATCTGCCCGAGCTTGAAATCGCGGGCTTGAGAAGGGGCGAATTGTTCCTGTTTGCCAAGGGTGGCAACAACGACGAGCAGCACAACCACAACGACGTGGGCAGCTTTGCTTTCTACGACGGTACGACTCCCGTGCTGGTCGACGTTGGCATCGGAGTGTATAATCGATATACCTTTGAACCCGAGACGCGCTATACGCTCATTCCGTGGACGCGCGCGATGAACCATAATATTCCGCTGATCAACGGCGTTGAGCAAAGAGAAGGGGATGCCTTCCGCGCGGACGAATTTTCGGTCGAGGAAGGGAAAGCGGAGATCTCCTTTGCGGACGCGTATCCGAAGGAGGCAGGTGTCGCAAGCGTCAGAAGAACGCTGACGTTGAACGAAAACGGCGTCACCTGCACCGACCGCTTTGCGTTTGCAGGCACGGAGCGGAACGCCGTTTGCGAGGTGCTGATGAGTGTTCTTCCCGTTCGGATCGAGAACAATACGGCGATTCTTGGAGAGAAGTATCGCATCAGTGCCGATTGCGGCAAGCTTGCTTTTGAGTTTCTTCCCTTCGAGGATGAAAAGCTGGAGAGAGAATGGAAGTGCGACGGCGTTGCGCGGATCACGGTCTCGCTCGACGGCGCGGAGCACGTCACCTTGACCGTGGAAAAAATCTGATCAAGATAAAAGTGAGGGAAAAATCATGAAAATAGCCATTGTAACAGGTGTTCTCGGCGGAATCGGAAAGGAAAGCGCGCTGCAGCTTTGTCGCGCAGGATATGCCGTTGTGGGAATGGATGTGATCGATACCACCGACCTTTCCGCATTTGAAGGCTTTGATTTTACGTACGTCAAGGGAGATCTTTCAAGCGCAGAGTCAAGGGTGGCTCTTGTGAATACGGCAACACAAAAAGGAACGGTTTCAGCTCTTGTCAACGTCGCGGGCGTTGCTCCAAAGGTGCGTCGCGACATTCTCGAAATGACCGAGGAGAGCTATGATTTCGTCATGGGCATCAACACCAAAGGAACGCTCTTCCTGACGCAGGCGGTTGCCAACGAAATGGTGAAGCAGGGAAAGGGCGGAAGCATCGTCAACATTTCTTCCTGCTCGGCATATACCAGCTCGACCAGCCGCGGAGAATACTGCATCTCCAAGGCAGGGGTGTCCATGATCACCAAGCTGTTTGCCGACCGACTCGCAAGTGAGGAAATCACGGTCAACGAGATCTGTCCCGGCATCATCGCCACGGGCATGACCGAGGCGGTCAAGGAAAAATACGACCGACTGATCGAGGACGGACTGATTCCTCTCGGTCGCTGGGGAACGCCCGAGGACGTGGCACGGGCGGTGGTCACGCTCTGTGACGGTACGTTTGGTTACACCACGGGGCAGTCCTTCATCGTTGACGGCGGAATGCATATCAGAAAGCTATGAAAAATAATTATCATACCCTCATCATCGGCACGGGCTGTGCGGGCTACAACGCCGCGGACAAGCTCTTTGACCTCGGCGTGACCGACATTGCCATCATTACCGAGGGACGGTTTATGGGAACGTCGCGCAATACGGGAAGCGACAAGCAGACCTACTATAAGCTCTCCCTTTGCGGAAGCGACGGTGACAGCGTGCGCGAAATGGCGGACACGCTCTATTCGGGCGGCGGCGTTATGGGCGAGCACGCGCTTTGCGAGGCGGCGTATTCCACGCGCTGTTTTATGCGACTTGTGGAGCTGGGCGTTCCGTTCCCGACGAATGAATACGGAGAATATGCGGGATATAAGACCGACCACGATCCGAGGACGCGAGCGACGTCCTGCGGACCGTTGACGTCGAAATATATGACCGAGGCACTGGAACGATCGGTGCTTGCCAAGGGCATCGAAATCCTTGATTTTCAGCGCGTGATCAGAATTCTGACCGAGGACGGTGCCGTCACGGGTGTTGCCTGCGCCGATACGGTCACGGGAGAAATTCGCGTGATCGCTTGCCGGAACGTGATCCTTTGCACGGGAGGACCTGCGGGGATCTATCAGAACACCGTCTATCCCGAAAGTCAGCACGGCGCGACGGGACTTGCGATCGAGGCGGGTGCCACGCTTTCCAATATGGAGGAGTGGCAATACGGCATCGCGAGCACAAAATTCCGCTGGAACCTGTCGGGAACGTATCAGCAGGTGCTGCCGAGATACGTCAGCGTGGATCGGGACGGAAACGAGCGTGAGTTTTTATTTGACGCGCTTGGAAGTGAGTCGCTCGGTCGGATCTTTCTCAAGGGCTATCAATGGCCGTTTGACACGAGAAAGGTCAACGGCTCTTCCCGAGTTGATCTGCTCGTTGCCGAAGAGATCAAAAAGGGAAATCGCGTATATCTTGACTTCTTGCGCAATCCGAAGGGCTTGGAGAACGGATTTGAGGTTCTGCCAAAGGAGGCGTACGACTATCTTCACCGTTCCGACGCTCTGCTTGGCACTCCGATCGAACGGCTTGCGCGGATGAACGTCGGCGCGATCGAGCTTTATGCGGCGCATGGAATCGACCTTCGAAGAGAGCCGTTGGAGATCGCGGTCTGCGCCCAGCATTGCAACGGCGGCGTTGCGGTGGACGGAAATTGGCAGACGGAGATCGAAGGGCTTTACGCGGCGGGAGAAGCCGCGGGAACGTTCGGGGTTTATCGACCCGGCGGAAGCGCGCTCAACTCCACGCAGGTGGGAAGCCTGCGCGCGGCGGAGCACATCGCAAAAAAAGGACAGACCGTCCGTCCCGTGCTACGTGATCTTGCGCCTCGCCTTCAATATGGAACTTCCAACGTGGAGCTGCTCAAAAATGAGCTGCAGGCAGAGATGAGCCGCGTTGCCGATTTTGACAGAAGCACGGACGGCATGAGGGCGTTGATGGAAAAGGTAAGCGCGCTTTGCGAAAGCTTTTTTGAAACGGTGAGGATCAAGGATCGGGCGGAGACCGCGGCGGCGTTCAGACTGTACGACACGGTTCTGACGCAGAGATCCGTGCTTTCCGCAATGCTTTGCTCGGCACGGGAGCTCGGCACGCACGGCTCTGCCCTTGTGGATCGACTTCCCGACCAAAGCGACGGAGCGGCACGCAAAACGAGAACGCTGACAAAGGGGGCGGTCTCCCGTCTTGCGGACGTTTCTCCGATGCCCGAGCCCGAGCTTTGGTTCGAGACGCTGTTGGCAAGAAAAAAACAGGAGATGGAGCATGAAACAAGATAATTACCGTTTGGGGCTGGTGTCTGTCTCCTTTCGGAAGCATACGCCGAACGAAATTTTGGAGGCGGCGAAGGCATCGGGGCTTTCCTGCATCGAGTGGGGAAGCGACGTTCACGCGCCGTGCAGGGATACACAAAGGCTGTCACAGCTCGCAAGGCTGCAGAAGGAATACGGCATTGCCTGCTCCTCGTACGGCACGTATTTTCGGTTTTTGGAAACGCCGATGGGGGAGCTTGGGGACTATATTGCCGCCGCCAAGACACTGGGAACGGATATTCTTCGTCTCTGGTGCGGAACGAAAAGCGGCACGGAGATGACGGAGGAAGAAAGACAGACGTTGCTTGCGCAATGCAAGGAGGCGGCGCGGATCGCGCGGGCGGAGGGCGTCACGCTTTGCATGGAATGTCACAGAAGCACCTTCACCGAGCGCGTGGAGGACGCGCTTTGGCTGATGGAAGCGGTCGGTTCGCCGCATCTTCGGATGTATTGGCAGCCGTTTCAGTGGCAGTCAATCGAGGGAAATCTGGCGTATGCCAAGCGCATCGCGCCGTATAGCCGACATCTGCACGTATTCCAATGGAAGGGAAGCGAGCGGTTTTCCTTGCGGGAGGGGATCGACGAATGGCGCGCGTATCTTTCCTGCTTTGAGACACCGAGGACACTGCTGCTGGAATTCATGCCCGACGATCGGATCGAGTCGCTCGGATGTGAGGTCAAGGCCATCAAAACCATCATAGGAGAATGAAGATGAAAGCGATCTTTTTATGTGATGATCAAGCGACCTGTCAAAGAGTGTATGACAGGGAGACCGTGGAACGGCTCGGAAGCATTGCCGAGCTGGATCGGAAGGTCTATCGAAAAGAGGATATTCTCGCGCGTCCCGAGGCGTTCAGGGGAACGCAGGTGCTGTTTTCCACGTGGGGAATGCCAAGCTTTACGGAGGAGGAGATCAAGGAATTTCTTCCCGAGCTGAAATGCGTATTCTACGCGGCGGGGACAGTGCAGGCGTTCGCGCGTCCGTTCCTTGCGTGCGGCGTGAGGGTGTTCTCGGCATGGGCGGCGAACGCGGTACCCGTGGCGGAGCTGACGGTGGCGCAGATCGTCCTTGCGAACAAAGGGTATTTTCTGACGAACCGACTCTTCCACACCAAGGGGTATCCGATTGCCAGAAGCACATCCCTGGAGCAAAAGGGAAATTACGGAGAGACCGTGGGCATCATCGGCGCGGGCATGATCGGACGTCTGGTGATCCGAATGCTTCGGGCGTATGAGCTGAAGGTGATCGTCTTTGATCCGTTTTTGTCGGACGAAGCCGCAAAGGAGCTGGGCGTGGAGAAATGCGAGCTGAAGGAGGTATTCTCACGCGCGTTTGCGGTGTCCAATCATTTGGCAAACAACGAGCAGACCAAGGGAATGCTGCAATATGATCTTTTCCGTCTGATGCGAAAGAACGCGGTGTTCATCAATACGGGAAGGGGGGCGCAGGTCATTGAGGACGATCTGGTGCGCATTCTTCGGGAGCGTCCCGATCTGACCGCCTTGCTGGACGTGACGTATCCCGAGCCGCCCGAGGAAGGGCATCCGTTCTATACGCTTCAAAACTGTATGCTCACGCCCCACATCGCGGGAAGCGCGGGAGACGAGGTGGCGCGGATGGGACTTTATATGCTTCGCGAATACGAGGCGTACCGTTCGGGTGCCGACTGCCGATACGAGGTCACCGAGGAAATGCTTGCCACCATGGCGTGAGAAAAAAGGTCCTATACGGACAAAAAAGAAAGCAGCCACCGATGAGCGGTGGTTGCTTTTGTTATTTGAATAAACAAAAGGAGCTTTTGATAGGCAAAAGCTCCTTTTTGATGGAAAAATAACTATTGATACAAACAATTCGCTTTTTGAGAATAGAGATGTCTTCTTTCTAATAAGGTTAATTCATTTGATTAGAAAGAAAACATATAGTGCAAGTGGAAGAATACAAAATAGCCAATCAAATATCGTAGCAAATCTTCTACTTTTGCCATTGAATCCTTTAACTATCTTAAAAAACACAAAAGCTTGTCCAACATCTTCGATGTTACTATAGATTAAAGATATAATAAACACCGGAATGGAGGCTATTCCCAATAAGATTCCAATAATTATAACAGGTATTCTGAAAAATGAAATCCACGAAAAAGGAAAAACAATCAGAAATGAAATCAGGCAAAATAAATGAATCAAGTTGAGGTAATATAAAGCTCCGAGATTACGATCCCTATGGAGCTGTGAA
>JAZNXP010000032.1:0-38699 GCA_045593965.1 Eubacteriales bacterium
ACCGTGCGCGGCAGGATTGAGGCAAAATGGGAAAGAAAAGACGGAGCGATCGAATATACCGTCGCGGTTCCCGAAACGGTCTCGGCTTCTTATCAAGGATACGATCTGAAAACGGGAACAAACGTTTTCCGCGTTTGCGGCGAAACGGTTCAAAAAATTCTGTAATTCATCGGGAGGACAGCTGATATGATGGAATTTGCTAAAAAGATGGAGAGAAAATCCAAAGACCTGCACGGACAGCCTTCGCCAGTCCTTGCGGTGATCGGCGACAGCAATACGCAAGGGTGCTTTGAGGTTTACACAACAGGTCCCAATTCCTTGGAGACGGTGTTCGAGCCCGAGAAGGCGTACGGCGTTCGTCTGAAGGAGCTTTTACATATTCTTTATCCCAACGTTCCGATCCAGCTCATTCCCGCGGGAATCAGCGGTGACAGTGCCGCAGGCGGCGTAAAACGCTTGGAGCGTGACGTTTTGCGGTTTCACCCCGATCTGACCGTCGTGGCGTTCGGCACAAATGATGCTGCAGGTAACGGGGTCGAGGGGATTGCGACATATGGCGAAAACCTTCGTTATATGTTCCGAGAGCTGAAAAAGGACGGCGGAGAGGTTATTTTTCTGACGCAGATGTTTATGAATACCAAGATCAGCCCACATCTGAAGGATGAGCTCTTTTTGAAGCTGGCAGAGCAGTTTGCCAAGGTGCAAAACAGCGGTCTTTTGAAAGCCTACTATGAGGAAGGCAAGCGTGTGGCAAGAGAAGAAGGCGTGCTCGTTTGCGATCTGTATTCGGTCTGGGAAGCGATGGCAAGCGCGGGAGTGGATACTACGGCACTGCTTTCCAACCATTTAAACCACCCCTTCCGTGAGTATCACTATTACATCGCGATCAAGCTCATGGAAATGATCCTGGGCGTTCAATTGTAAAAATCAAAACAATTTACATATGGAGGAAAGAAAAATGAAAACCGTAAAAGGAAAGTATTTGGTTGTAGGTGCTGATTTTGCAGGCTACCCTTTAAAGGAAGCGGTCGTTGCTCACCTGAAGGCAAAGGGCTGGAAGATCACGGATCTTGGCGTGGTTGCGGACAGTGATCCCAACGATACCGAGAATATGTTCCATCGCGTTGGATTGCGCGTCGGAAGCCGTATCTCCGAGGGTGAATTTGAACGCGCGCTCCTGTTCTGCGGCACGGGAATGGGCATTCATATCGCCGCAAGCAAGTGTCCTCACGTGCATGCAGGTGTGGTAGAAAGCGTCCCCGCAGCTCTCAGAGCGATCACGGGCAACGGCGTTAACGTGCTTGCAATGGGTGCGTTTTACGTGGCTCCCCAGATGGGATGCGATATCGCGGACGCATATCTGAACGCAGAGCTCGGCAGCGGCTATGAGTGGTGGTATAATTTCTACGAATTCCATAAGCTTGCGATCGATGAGCTGGAAGCGTTCGATTATGAGACCTATAAGGCAAACGGCTTTAAGATGGAGCATCTCGGCGATTATCCGCTGAAGCTGGAAACCAAGCCCGAAAACTAATATCCATCAATAAATAAACAATTTTGCGCAGAGGTATTTTTCGTCAAAAGAAACCTCTGCGCACCTTTGTTTTTGTAAAAAATGTCTCAATTTATGACGAAAATTACAAAAATCCTATTGACGAATTGGGTATTTTGTGGTACAATAAAATCACTATTTCAAAGAGAGGTATCTATGCCGAGATTTTTTGTCCGAGCAGAGCAGATCAGCGACGGTACCGTTACGATCCTCGGTGATGACGCGCATCACATTTCCAGATCCTTGCGCATGGCAGTGGGAGAAAGCGTGATCGTAAGCGATATGCAAAAGAACGAATACCTTTGTGAATTGACGGATTTTTTGCCCGATCGCGTCATTGCAAAGGTTCTCGAGGTTCACCAAAGTGACACCGAGCCGCCGTTCTTTGCGACGGTGCTTCAAGCACTTCCGAAGGGCGATAAGTTGGATTCTATTATCCAAAAGGCTGTTGAATGCGGTGCTTCGAGGGTGATCCCGTTTGAGAGCGAACGTTGCGTTGTTCGCATGAAGGACGGCGCTGAAGAGAAAAAAACGGAGCGACGCGCTCGAATTGCTTTTGAAGCTGCTAAGCAATGCGGCAGAGGCGTGATCCCAACGGTTCAGCCGACATTCACCTTTGCAAAAGCCATCGAAGAAGGCTCCAAAGCAGATCTGGCACTGTTTTGCTACGAGGGAGATCAAACCAGACCGCTACCGTCCGTTTTGCGGGAATGGAGATCCTCAAGATCACAAAAAGATGATGCTCCTGTGACCGTTTCAATTATGATCGGAAGCGAAGGCGGTTTTTCCTTGTCCGAAAAGGAGCGCGCGATCGAGAAGGGAATGATCCCCGTTGGCTTGGGAAAACGGATTCTGCGGACGGAGACCGCGGCATCGTTCGTTTTGGCTTGTCTCGTTTATGAATTGGAGCTTAGCAAGGATTGCGGTGATTGTTTGTAAATGCTTTTTTGAAAAATGCAGATTTTTTCTACCTTACAGACAATTTGCATGAAAAAAAAGAAAAAAATTATGAAAAATATTGAAAAACCTATTGAAAAATCACAAAAAATAGTGTAAAATATGTGTAGTTTTTTCTGAATATTGTTTTTTAATCACAACAAGAGGAGAAGTAAAAAATGTCTAACAGGTTGTTTCAGGGTGTCATTCATCAAATGAAGGATGCGATCGATCGCGTGATCGGAGTGATTGACGAAAACGGAGTGATCATTGCTTGCTCGGAATTGGTAAAGATCGGAGAAATTCGTCAGGGAGTACGTGACGAACTGAACTATACCAGTGATATTATTACGGGTAGCGGTTATACCTACCGTCCCATGACGAACGGTCCTAAAACGGATTACATCGTATTCGTTGAGGGAGAGGATAAGATGGCAGAGAAGATGTCGAAGCTTCTCGCGATCTCTCTTGGCAACATCAAAAATCTGTATGACGAAAAATACGATAAAGGCTCCTTTATCAAAAATATCATTTTAGACAACATTCTCCCCAGTGATATCTATATCAAATCCAAGGAATTGCATTTCAATACCGAGGAATTGCGCATCGTGTTCCTGATCAAGTTCTTTGGCAAGACCGACATGATGCCCTTCGAAATGCTTCAGAATATGTTCCCCGACAAATCCAAGGACTACGTGATCAGCGTCGGCGAGCACGACATTGTTCTTGTTAAGGACGTCAAGGCAGGGATCGACAGCAAGGAGATCGAAAAGATCGCCACAAATATCGCGGATACGCTTTCGACCGAGTTTTATACCAAGGTTGCGATCGGTATTTCGACTGTGGTTGAGAACATCAAGGATCTGGCACGCGCATATAAAGAGGCGCAGGTTGCGCTTGAGGTCGGAAAGGTATTTGAGACCGAGAAAAATATTATCAGCTATGAAAATCTCGGCATTGGTCGCTTGATCTATCAGCTTCCCACAACGCTTTGCGAGATGTTCCTGCAGGAAGTGTTCAAGCGGGGAAGTCTTGAATCGCTTGACCGTGAGACTCTGATGACCATTCAATGCTTCTTTGAAAATAATCTGAACGTATCCGAAACCTCCAGAAAGCTTTTCGTGCACAGAAACACCTTGGTTTACCGTCTGGATAAGATCCGTAAGTTGACGGGATTGGATCTGCGCGAATTTGAGCACGCGATCACCTTCAAGGTCGCTCTGATGGTTAAAAAATATCTGAATTCCAAGCCGATCAAGTTCTGATAAGAGCTTTTTTACCGACATTTTATGATGACAGAAAGCGAAATGCACCAAGTGTGACGGTGTATTTCGCTTCTGTACTGTTTGGTTATTGCGTATAAACCGCATTTGATCGTTCATAAAATAGAGGATAGCGGCGTTTGAATAAAAATATTACAAGCGCCAAAAGAAAGGATAAGAATGCAGGATAACAGAAGAGATTATTATCCGGGTGAATGGGATTGGAATACGCCACCAACTCCCGAAGAGCCTTCCTCCAAGCAAAAAAATACGCGCCGTGGCATGACGGTTGGTGCATGGCTTTGCGTGCTTTGCGTGGTGGTGGCGTTTTCGGTCCTTCTGACGTTTGTTCTGACCACGATCTCTAATCAGGATTATTACACTGCACTTTTACGTGAAAAGCAAGCGCAGATTGAGCTTTTGCAATCACAAACAGGCGATCCTTCACAAGGATCCGCTTCATCCCCCGAGGCACAGCAGCTGGAAACGCTGCAAAGCATTTTTGAAAAGTATTCCTATTATTACGGCAAAAAATCCGACGAGGAATTGATGGAAGCCGTGATGAAGGCATACGTCAATGCGACGGGTGACCGTTACGCGGAATTTTATACGGTAGAAGAGTATTCTGCTTTGGTAAGCGATCGCAACGGCGCTTCCGTCGGCATCGGTATCAGCATCGTGCAGACAGAATGGACGGTCAACGGAGTGGCTTATCAAGGATTTCAGGTAAGCGCCATTTTCAAGAACGCTCCTGCCGAAAATTCGGGACTTCAGATCGGTGATCTGATTTACAGAATTAAAGTCAACGGTGAGTATAAGACTGTAAACGAGCTGGGATATACCGAAGCTACCAATGCGGTTCGCGGCGAGGTCGGAACGGTTGCGGAGCTGTCCGCGTTCCGAAAGACGAACAACGGATATAGCAACCACGATTTTTCAATCCTTCGCGGAACCTATGAAAAGGAGTCGGTATCTTACAGGCTCTCCCAAACCGATGAAATGGTTGGCATCATTCATATTTCCGAGTTCGATCTGACAACGCCTCGTCAGTTTAAGGCTGCTGTCAAGACGCTGATCGCATCGGGAGCCGAACGCTTTGTGTTTGACGTTCGGAATAACCCCGGGGGAGATCTGCAGTCGATCAAAGCTGTGCTGACTTACTTTTTAAAGCCTGGGGACATGATCCTCTCATCCATTACCCGCGACGGTAAGGTCGCCGACACATACGTGGCAGAGGTGATCAACTGGAAGGGCGATTATGCCGCTTGTAACGTTTCCGCCGACGAGATCGGCATGTTTGCGGGGCTTGATATGGTCGTTCTTTGCAACGGGAATACCGCGAGCGCGGCTGAGGTCTTTACCGCAACGATGCGCGATTACGGACTTGCAAAGATCGTCGGTGAGACCACGTTCGGAAAAGGCATTATGCAAACGACGCTCACGATGACGAAGGCAGGCAAGCCGATCGGATACGTCAAGCTGACAACGCACGCATACGTCACAAAATGCGGCATTACCTATCACGAGATCGGTATTGCACCGACGTCGGGATATGAGGTCGCGCTTTCCGAAGAAGCAAAGCAATATAATTTCTATATTTTGCCCGAGGAAGTTGACAATCAGCTTCAGTTGGCAATTCAAGCAGTAAAATCTTAAATCATAAAATCATAACTTAAGGAGAATGGATCATCATGGCAAAGGGAAAACAGATCTATACACAGCAAGGCTACGACGAATTGGTAAAAGAGCTTCATTATCTGAAGCATGAGAAAAGAGAGCAGATCAAGAATGATATCGCTGTTGCTCGTTCCTTTGGCGACCTTTCGGAGAACGCGGAGTACGATGAAGCGAGAAACGAACAGGCAAAGAACGAAGCGCGTATCACCGAGCTTGAGGAATTGCTTGAAAATGCGGTGATCCAGGACGAATCCCAGATCGATACAAAGGTCGTCAGCCTCGGATCGACCGTAAAGGTGTTCCACGAGCAAATGAATGCTGAAATCACCTATAATCTGGTTGGATCCAATGAATCCAATCCGATGGAAGGAAAGATCTCCGATCAATCTCCCATTGGTGCAGCTTTGATCGGAAAACGTGCGGGTGACACCGTGAAGGTCGAAGTGATTGCAGGAAGTATCAGCATGAAGGTTCTGGAAGTTTCCAGAACGCGCTGATTTGCGTTGAATGACAACGGCGGAACGGAGTCTTTTCTCGCGTTCCGCTGTTTGATTATGGAAGGATAAAAGCATGAGAGATCATGAGGAAAAGATCGACGGTGCCGAAATCGCCGTCACAAAAAACAAATTTTTATCATGGTTGGATAATTTTTGGTATCATTACAAATGGCCCACGCTGATCATTGCGTTTTTCATCATCGTGGGCGTATTCGGCTTTGTGCAATGCAGCACCAGAGAGACAGGAGACGTCAACGTGGTGTTTGCGGGCGGATATTCCATGAATGCTTCTCAAAAAACAACGCTGTCATCCGCTTTGAGTCTGTTGGTACCGAAGGAAGGAAAGGAAGGTGAGACCGTAACGGCGGTCGTGCCCGATTATCCTGTTTTTTCCGATGAAGAGATCAGAGAGATGTTCACCGATGAAAACGGCAATTTTTCTCTTTCCGCGTATGAAAATTTGCGTCAACAGTGCGTTCAGAATATGAATACGCTGGGGGACTACATCATGACGGGTGAATGTAGCATTTATTTGGTGCGTGAATCGGTGTATCAGGCGAAGAATTTAGCTGCTCTGGCAGTTCCGCTGTCGCAGCATTTTCAAACAGCTCCCAACGGTGCGCATGACGAATATGCCGTTCGCATCGGAGATACCGAGTTTTACCAATACTACGAGGCATTGCATTTTATTCCTGCCGATACGTTGATCGTTTTGACGAAACCGTATATTTACGGGGCAAGCAGTCAGCCCGAAACGTACGCGCAAAGTGAAGCACTCTTTCTGGCAATTCTCAATTTCAAAGCCCCCACGTCCGTAAATTCTTAAATATAAAAAATACACGCTCTGCTATTTGCAGAGCGTGTATTTTATGTTTTACAGTACAAAGGGATGAAGAGCCGCTTGCTCGCGCATTTTGGTGATCACCTCACGCGGCTTTTTGGCTTTGAAGATCGCCGAGCCTGCAACGATGATATTGGCTCCCGCAGAGGTTGCCAGAGCAACATTATCGGCAGTCAGCCCGCCATCTACCTCGATGTCAAGCTTGTTCAAACCATGCTCTTGTGCGTAGCGACGGATCGCGGAGACCTTTTTCAGGGTTGCGGGGATCAGTGCCTGCCCGCCAAATCCGGGAACTACCGTCATGACCAAGACCATATCGATCTCGGAAAGATAGGGGAAAACGTCTTGGACGGGGGTTGAGGGAGAGATCGCGATCGCGCAACGCACCTCACGCTTGCGGATCTCATGCAACGTTTCGCGGATCTTGTTTGTGCTTTCCAAGTGGATCGTAATGATATCCGCGCCCGCTTTTACAAAATCGTCAATATAACGGATCGGCTCCTGTATCATCAAATGAACGTCAAAGATCAGCTTGCTGTAAGGACGCAGAGCGCTGATCACGGGAGCACCGAAGCTGATGTTCGGAACAAAGCTTCCGTCCATCACGTCCAGATGCAGATAGTTTGCGCCTGCTTCGGCAATGCGATGTACTTCTTTGGAAAGATTGGCAAAATCAGCGGCAAGCAGGGAAGGAGCGACGTAGATCATAATGGATCCTTTCTGTCAGAAAAATGATCTGACGAATATTGTTACTTTTTGTCAAAGTCCGCATATACTGTCAAGGAAGATATGCGCTTGGAATACGGTCGGGAAGTCATTCAAAACGGATGTTTGTGCAAAAATCCGTAGGAAAGGCGCTTTTATATAGTGCTTTATTGCACCTTTTGCAAGAGGCAGACCGCATGGGCGGCAATGCCGAGCTTTTCACCCGTAAAGCCTAAGTGTTCCTCGGTCGTGGCTTTGATGCTGATGCGGTCAATTTCCATGTGCAGAGCGTTTGCAAGCAGCTCTCGCATCTTGGGAATGTGGGGAGCAAGCTTTGGAGCTTGTGCCAAGACGGTTGCGTCGATATTGCCGATCGACCATCCTTTTTGCTTGATGAGAGAAGCTACGTGCTCTGCAAGCTTCAAGCTGTCGGCACCGAGATAGTTGGGGTCGGTATCGGGAAAGTGCTTTCCGATATCGCCCAGTGCGAGTGCGCCAAGCAACGCATCCATGATCGCATGGGTCAGAACGTCGGCATCGGAATGACCGAGCAATCCCGTCTCGTGGGGGATCAAAACTCCGCCTAAGATCAAAGGTCTGCCTTCGGTTAATCTATGCACGTCGTAGCCGTGTCCGATTCTCATATCGGTGATCATGGAAAAGCTCCTTTCAAAAGAAGATTATTGATTGGATGTCTGTCTTCTGCGATATTGCAGGATCGCTTCTGCCAGAGGAAGATCCTCGGGCGTCGTGATCTTCAAGTTTTCAGCACCGCACTCCACGAGCTGGATCTGATATCCCATGTGCTCCAGCAAGGAATTGTCATCCGTGCCTTCAAAGGCATCAGCTTCCGCTTTTTGAAGTGCCGCTGCATATAGCGTCGTATGGAAGATCTGCGGTGTTTGCACCTGCCACAAATGCGTGCGGTCAACTGTTTCCTTCACCGCGCCTGTAACCGTCGCGCGTTTGACGGTATCGCTGATCTGATGACCCGCGCTTGCCGCCTCATAGCGATATGCGCGGAGCGCGATCTTGGCGATCTGTTGCGGTGTTGTCAGGCAACGCGCACCGTCCGCGATTGCAACGTATTTGATCTTTGCGTCAAGCTTCGCAAAGCCTTTTTTTGCGGATTCCTGACGGGTGCTTCCGCCTGCGACGATGTGGCGGAGCTTTTTAATTTTATAGGTCTGCGCGATGCTGTAGATGTCTGCAAAGTCCTCGGGACGTGCAACAACGACGATGTCCTGAATGAGAGAGCATTGTTGATAAGCCATTAACGTATGTGCCAGAACGGGGAACCCATCTACCAAACTGGTCTGTTTGTTGACATTTTCACCCATCCGAGTGGAATTGCCCGCGGCAAGGATAACAGCCGCAGTGGGGTTCTGAGAAATGTTTTTTGCAAGGATCTTTGCAAGCTTTTTCATTTTTAAAGCCATGGCGACCTCCTAAAATATATGTTCTGTTAATTGTTTTCGGATTGTTCGATCGCGGTGATCATATCTACGCGACGTTGGTGCTTTCCACCCTCAAAATCAGCATCGATGAAGCTATCGACCAGATCGCAGGCAAGTCCCATGCCGACCACGCGTTCGCCAAAGCAAAGCACGTTTGCATCGTTGTGTAAGCGCGTCAATCTTGCGCTGAAGGTGTCGGAGCAAGCTGCGGCACGAATGCCCTTGTGCTTATTTGCTGCCATCGACATTCCAATTCCCGTTCCGCAGATCAGAATTCCAAGCTCGGTAACACCGTCCTGCACGTTTTTGCAGACTGCGTGCGCGAAATTCGGGTAATCACAGCTCTCTGAAGAATCGGTTCCGACGTCAATGATCTCGATGCCTCTCTCGCGAAGATGCGCGATGACCTTCAGCTTCAATTCGTATCCTGCGTGATCGCAGCCGATGGTGATGATGTTGTTTTTCATGGCGGAAATCCTTTCTTTGTCAGCAATTTTGCGCATTTGCCCGTTCGCGTTCCATGCGTTCACGCTCTGCCTGGGAGAGACGAAGATACACGGGGGAAAGCTCGGTATCGGTGGTGCGCACTCCGTCGTCATACATCCTTTTAGCCACCTGCGCGACGGAATATGCACTTTGCGGACGCAAGCGTGCGGGTGTTGGGATGATGCTGTGTGTCAACAGATCAAGTGTCATATCATAGCCGTCACCGCAAAGCCTGACGGGTTCATCATATGCGGAAAGAATCTGATCCAGCTCCGAGATCGCGATCGCGGAATCGGGCATCAAACGCTCCAAATTACCGTTTTTACAGCGGAAGAGAGCCGTATAGACCTGCTTTCTTCTCGCGTTCATGACAGGACAGATCAATCCGTCAGCCACCGTCAGATTGGTAGCGAGTGCCTCCAGGGTCGATACGCCGATGCAAGGCTTATTGCGTCCGAACGCCAACCCTTTGACGGTTGCCGCGCCGATGCGGACACCTGTGAAGGATCCGGGTCCTGCGGAGAGTGCGAAGAGATCAATCTCGTTTGGGGTAAGCCCAAAGTGCTTGAGCAGGGATTCCACCATCGGAAGGAGGGTCTCGCTATGGGTATTTCCGTTTTGAATTGTATATTCGCCAAGCAGAGCATCATCCTCGCAAAGCGCGACGGATGCTGCAATGGCGGTGCTGTCAAGTGCCAATATTTTCATAGTTACAGATTCTCCTTGATCCATTCCGCCGTGATGGTGCGCAGGTCGGGATTGGAAGCATCGCTTTTTCGAATCGTTACGCGAAGATGCTCATCGGGAATGGCATAGGGGATATTTTCACTCCATTCCACAAGACAAATGCCCGAACGGTCCAAATAATCGTAAAAGCCGATAGACTCCAGATCGTCCTCACTTTCAATTCGGTACATATCGAAATGGAAGAGGGAGCGCGGCTTTGCGCGGTATTCATTGACCAGCGCAAAGGTAGGGGAACGGACGGTTGACGTCGGGGAAATGACGGATGCAAATCCACGGACAAATGCGGTCTTTCCCACTCCAAGATCTCCGTAAAGCGCGATAAAGCTCGGCAGAGAAGGATCCTCGTTCAATGCGTTGGCAATGCTTGCTCCGAACGCTTCGGTCTCTTTCGGGGAAGCTGTTATCAATTCTTTTGGGAATAACAAGCCGATCCTCCTCACTTTTTTATCATTCTTAATTCAAGTATAACATATTTTGTCACGTTTGTAAAGAGTTTTTACGTCGATTTCTTACATAAAACGTATAAAATCAAGCTCTTATTTCTTCTTATTTTTCAGTTCGGGCAACGATTGGCGGGAGCCGTCGGGGTACTCGATGACGGTGTGCTCCAGAACGCCCGTAAATTGCGCGCGAAAATCTGCGATATACTCGGCGCGCAGCTTTGCCTGTTCTTGTTTCTCCTCGTCGGTCAATCCAACGGTCTTGGCTTTTTTTGCCAATTCATTGATGCGCTCGACCTTTGCTTTTTCCATTACAGAATTCTCCTTGTTTCGGTTAAATAATAAAGACGGTACCCGTGTCCAAAAGAGGGGAGGCGGTAAGCGATATCGGAATGCGATCATGCTCCTTGCAAAACTTTATGATCTGCTCGGCTTGCGGATGAAGATCAATGCATCCGCAAAAGTACAGCTCTCTGATCGGATGATAGGGGGAGTGGGAGGTTGCGCCGCCGATAAAGCCCGTATCATATCCTTCCAGCTCGCATCCTTGTTTGTTGACCCAAAGCGTATCCACGCCGAACTCTTGCGCGACCTTTGCGATGGATGGGTCGGCTGTGATCAGCGCATTGTCGGAAATCGGGATCACGGAGCATTTTGCGTATCCCTGACGCGTTGAACAAAGCTCATAATCCGATCGTTCAAGAATCTGGCGCGCTACATGTTTGGGGTTGCAGAACAGCTTCTTTCCGATCGCAACGGCATTAAAAGATATTTCATTTTCATATCCCTTCGAAAGCTCACGGTCGCAAAGGCATATCGGTCTGCCTGTGATCGAAGAAATCAAATTCAGCTCTTCCTTGGCGATTTGCGCATAGAGTTTTGTGGTATAAATGACATCGGCAGCAAAGAAGAGGAGCATATCGGGATGAGATGCGATCGGGGAAGGAAGAAACGGATGCGCGGGCAGAAGGATCGGAACGTATCCACGCTTGAAGATCACTTCGCAAAGCTCCGTCGGTGCCCGTTGATCCAGAATGGCATGCGTTGGCATGAAAATCTCCTTTTAAAAATAAAGGGC
Source organism: Eubacteriales bacterium (assembly GCA_045593965.1). Lineage (GTDB taxonomy): Bacteria > Bacillota > Clostridia > Oscillospirales > CAG-272 > UMGS1865. The sequence goes on from JAZNXP010000032.1 coordinate 11,679, forward strand.
AGACACGCCGTGTCTGCCATAATCTTTATTTGCACGATGCGGCAATTACGCCTTCTTCAGGGTGCGCAGGCAACGAGAGCAAACACTGATTGCTTTGCTGCCTTCAAGCTTTACCTTGCGAATATTGGGCTTCCAGGTTCTGTTCGTCTTGCGGTGAGAGTGAGAAACGTTCTGACCGAAAACAACGCCTTTGCCACAGATACAACACTTTGCCATTTTTGACACCTCCTAAAAAACCTTTTACCGAAAAATCGACTTCGGTATGCAATTTACTTTACAACAAGGGTAATTATACCATAAGTTTTTTGAAAATGCAAGACTTTTTTTGAATTTTTTTAGATTTTTTTAATCTTTTTTTATTTTATTGCATATTTCTTCCAAATTCGTCTCCGTAAGTCCGTTTGCAAGGCAAACATCCGCATCCTTTGCGTCCTTTTCGAAAGCGATGCACACCCCACCCATTTTTTTCATCACGGTGAGCGCAAAACGGATCTCTCTGTCGTCCGATAGGCTCGTTTCCTTGCAAAGCATCAGAACGTCCGCATTGAGGATCGAACGAGCAAGCGTTGATGTTTCGGTTTGATCGGAGAGCAAAAGCGTTACCTCTGCGCCGTGTCTGTTCAAAAGGGATGCGAGTGCTTGCGCGGCGGTGTCCTCGCCTTTGGCAAGAACGGTGATCATTGTTTTTTCAGACGGGATCAGGGAAGTCTTGCGAACGATTTGGATCGTTTCCTCTTCTTCGGAGGGATGCTCGTTGGATTGAACGGTTCCGATCTCACAAAGCGGAAGCTCTTCTTGGCTTTCAATCAAAAACGCGAGTGAAAGCGGTCCTTCGCCCGCAATTTTTTGGTCGGTGATGTGACACATCAGACCGTTTTTGCTCATTTGTGCCAAGGCATCCGTCGGGCTCTGACCGAGGATCACACTACCGCTTTGAAGCTTTTTGGCTTTTGCCCATACGGTGATCTCGTTCAAGAGCTTTCTCAACGCGATGAAGACGGGAAGTCCGTTTTCATCGGTGGGAACAGAGACAAGATAAATACGGTTTCCGACCGTTTGCAAAGAATTCGGAAGCGGAGATTGCTTGGGTGCGCTTGCAAAGACCGTTGCTTGCGGATGCTCCGCGTTGCCTTTTGCAATCAGCTGATTGGAGTGCGCGGTAAGCGCCAGCTCTGCCTGCGCACGGTAAATACCGAGAATGGTGGCACAAGCTTCCCCAACGAGCGGATCGCGATACGCTTCCGTCGGAAGATTGATGCCGATCGAGAGCGCTTGCTTGGAATAATCACAGCCGCACAATGCGAGCACACAAACAGGCACAAGTGTCGTATAGAGTGCGTTCAGAAAGAAATTGTTGCTCGTTTTCGAGGAAGCATTCGCAACAAGAAGGTCCTTGATCGGGATCGCTTGCGTTTTGGGAGCGGTGGCGGGAAAAGACAGATAGGGATTGTCGATCAACGCTCCCGCAGAATGGGTAATGCAAAGAGGAGACGTGGGATCCTCACTTGCCAGATGTGCCGATACGGGACGCAGCAGAGGAAGCGCGCGTACGAAAGATGCATCCACGAAGAAGGTTTCTTTATTTACGCGAGTGATCTTCAGCATCGGTTGTGCGAGCACGTCGGCAAAATAGAGCACGTGAACGCCCTTGAGCGAGGCAAAGCGATAAAGATCCTTCAGGCTTTCTTTTGGTACACGCGCGATATATGTGCCCTCATAGCCATCAGTCAGCAGAGAGAGCGGAACGGATTCGCCTGTTTTGGAGAGACATGAGAGATTGATCCATGCACCTGCCGAAATGGAGAGCACGGCTTTGATTAATCCGCAACGGTCGACTGTTTTCAGACTTGTGATCTGATCCGTAACGGCGGAAGCGTTAAGAAAAGCACCCAATGCGCAGTGATAGTCTCCGGCGGATTGCTTCTCTCCTTGCGTGAGCATGACGATGCAGTCATCGGTCTCTTGTTTTTTTGTTTGGTGAGAAAGCACGCGGATGCGAAAATCAGAGCCGAGCGGCAGAAGGGTGTTTTCTTCTGCGTTGGAAAGGGAAAAGGCGGTACGATCTTCAAGAAGCGGCAGAGAAGCGGTGGGATCGGTGTGTTTTCCGATCCGATCGAGATACTCCGTTATCGTTTGGAGTGCTTCACCGAAGCCGCAGGGGGCTTTGATGCTCTGATGACACAGCTCGCGCTTTTTCATCAGATCGGCATACGTCTGTGCCACAAAAGCATCGTTCGTCAAAAGCTCGGTCGGAGCGATCGCCGATGCGTCCGAGGACATCTGTGCGAAAAAGTGATCCCAAAGCATCAGCTCATCGATCTGCGGATCTCTCTTTGCCTTGGTACGATAATATGAAGATGCGAATTGAAGTGCCTGCACAGGCATTTTCAAATTCAGATCCTTTTTCATTTGCTCCAGCTGAGGCACTTGGTAGGAGCGAAAATTTTTAATCAAACCCAAAAGTTCCATTTTTTGATCCTTTCATTCGTCTTCGCGCGTATTCGATCAGATCCGAAGCGTTCCAATGCATCGGTTGCCGTTATGGCGTTCAATATGCACGGGAAGCGTACACGCCTGCAACGCGCGGTCGGCTTGGCATGCCACTTCAATAAATTCTGCGGTATGACCGTATGCGATATGATCTGTGTAGGTTTCAAATAAAACGTCCACCGTTTTTCCGATCATGCTTTCCAGAATGGAAGCTCTTGCGCACGCGGCGACATCGGAAAGACGGGTGACACGCTCATGCTTGATTTGCTCGGGGATCTGTCCGTCCATCGTTGCGGCAACGGTTCCTTTTCGCTTGGAATAGGGAAATACGTGTACCATCAAAAAGCCCGCTTCCTTGACAAATTCAAGAGAGTCTTCAAAATCCGCTTCGGACTCGTGCGGGAAGCCCACGATCATATCGGTCGTGAACTGCACGGTCGGAAACGCCTTCCTTAAACGTTCCATGCCGTCCAAAGCCATGCGGCGATTGTATTTCCGCTTCATCAAGGCAAGTATTTTATCCGATGCGCTTTGCATGGAAAGGTGAAAGTGCGGTGCCAAGGATTTCAAGGTCGCGATGCGATCCACAAAATCCTGTTTCATCAGGGACGGATCAAGAGAGCCGAGTCGGATCCGCCCGACGTTGGGGATCCGATCGATCTCGCAAAGCAGGTCGGCAAGCCCGTAGCCTTCAAGGTCTTTGCCGTACGAAGCGGTTTCGATGCCCGTCAGAACGATCTCGCGGCACCCGTTTTCGGTCAGCACGCGCACTTCCTCAAGTACCTGATCGGGATCCTTGGAGCGCACCGTTCCGCGCGCGCTCGGGATGATGCAATACGCGCATTTGTTCTCACAACCGTCCTCAATCTTCACGTATGCGCGTGTACGGTCAAACCGTGTGATCTGCATGCGCTCAAAGCCGTTTTGATCGGGGGTGGAGAGCTTCATGATGGGAGACGGTGCTTTTTGTCCGTTTTTCAAAAGCTCCAGCGCCGCCGTCACGACCGAGAGCTTATTGGAATTTCCTCCAACGTAGTCCACGCCCTTGATGCTTGCTACCTCTTCGGGGGATACCTGAGAAAAACATCCGATCACAAGGATGTATGCTTTTGGATTGTTTCGGATGGCACGGCGGATGAATTGGCGTGCTTTTCTGTCCGACTCCGCGGTCACCGTACAGGTGTTGATCACGTAAACGTCGCATACCTGCGAGGGTGGGAGTATACTTGCGCCGCGTGCGATAAACGCTTCGGCGATCGCCTCGGATTCATATTGATTGACCTTGCAACCGAGGGTATAGATCCCAACGGAAAAAGAGGAATGTGACATAAAAGCTCCTTGGATAAAAACGTTCATCTCTATTGTACCATGTTTTTTTTGAATTGTAAAGAAAAAACACAAAAAAAGAATGTCGAATTTGCAAATTATACTTGAAAAGAGAGGAGAATCGGTGTATAATGAAGGTAATAAAAATAAAGGAGTGCGGTTATGAGTGAATTGCATATTGTAAATCATCCCCTGATCACCCACAAGCTTTCGATCATGCGCAATAAGAAAACGGGTTCCAAGGATTTCCGCGAAATGCTGAACGAGATTGCGATGCTGATGGGCTATGAGCTGACGAGAGATCTCCCCTTGGAGGACATTCCGATCGAAACGCCTTTGACAAAAATGAAAGCAAAGATGATCTCGGGCAAGAAGCTGGCGATCGTTCCGATTCTGCGTGCGGGACTCGGCATGGTGGACGGTCTTCTGGATCTCATTCCCGTGGCGAAGGTAGGTCATATCGGTCTTTACCGCGATCCCGAAACACATCTGCCGGTCGAATATTATTGCAAGCTTCCGCCTGACATTCACAACCGCATCGTTATTCTCGTGGATCCGATGCTGGCAACGGGTGGCTCTGCGGTCGATGCGTTGAATATGCTCAAGGCAAAGGGCTGCTGTAACATTCGTTTCATGTGTCTGGTCGCAGCCCCCGAAGGTGTGAAGAAGGTGCAGGAGGCGCATCCTGACGTGGATATCTATACCGCTTCCTTGGACGATTGTCTCAACGAGCATGCCTATATCGTACCCGGATTGGGAGATGCGGGTGACCGTATTTTCGGAACTCTGTAAGTAAAAAAAGGAGAACGGGGAAGCTTTGATAAGGTTCCCCGTTATTAAATTATCTATGAGGATCATAACTGTCCGCAAAAACGATGCGGGACAACGGCTTGATAAGTTCCTTTCAAAGGCGATCAAGGGATTGCCGATGTCGATGATGTATAAATACATCCGAACAAAGAAGATCAAGGTCAACCGTGCGCGTACGCAGCAGAATTATATGCTTTGCGAGGGAGATGAAATTCAGCTCTTTATCAGAGAAGAGTTTTTCGGCTCTCCGGAGGAGGACAAAGGCGCGCTTTTCCGTATTGTTCCGAAGCTGAGCATTCTTTATGAGGATGAGCATATCTTGCTTCTGAACAAGCGCCCGGGAGTTCTTGTGCATGAGGACACCGCTGCTGCCGAAAATACGCTTTTGATGCATATGCAGGCATATCTTGCGCAAAAAGGAGAATACGATCCCGAGAATGAACAGTCCTTCGCCCCCGCGCTTTGCAACCGCATCGACAGAAATACGGGTGGCATCGTGATCGCGGCAAAAACGGCGGAAGCGTTACGTGAAATGAATGAAAAGATCCGATTGGATCAGGTGAAGAAATTCTATCTGTGCGCCGTCCACGGCATTCCGCAAAAAACTTCTGTTACGCTGCATGGATGGCTCCGTAAGAACAGCGCGGAAAACATGGTGGAGATCTCGGATGAAAAGCGACAGGGCTTTAAGGAGATCATCACCAAATACCGTGTTTTGAAAAAGAAAAACGGAAACGCATTGCTGGAGGTGGAGCTGGTCACGGGAAGAACACATCAGATCCGCGCGCATCTTTCTCATATCGGACATCCGCTCTTGGGAGACGGAAAATACGGTATCAACCGTGCGGAGCGCACAGCGGGATATAAGTATCAGGCGTTGTATGCGTACCGTTTAAAGTTTGTATTTGAAAACAGCGAAGGAGCTCTTGGATACCTGAACGGGAAGTCCTTTGAGCTTCCTTTGCGGGAAGTTTGGTTTTTAAAGGATTTTGATCATGAATGAGGAAAGAATACAATCATCTGTTCGTGAAAGAAGGCGAGAAAGACGCAGAGAAGCGGTCTCGTTCTTTTTCGTGACGCACAGATTTTTGTGGCTGATGATCACGGGGGCGCTTTTGACGGGGCTGACCGTGATCTTTCCTCAAATCGGTTTTCTGCAATGGCTGACGATGATCCCGCTCTTTTTGGGAACATATCGCTTTGCCGACAGTCTGGTTGCATCCGCAAAGCGTGCGTACGTCTACGGCTTTCTGACTGTTTTTTGCTATTATCTCGTGATCTATCATTGGTTCTTGTGTATGTATCCGATGGATTTTGTCGGACTGACAAACGCGGAATCCGTGTTCGTGGTGATTCTGGGATGGTTGGGGCTTTCTATCGTACAGGCACTCCCGGGCGGCTTGATGTTTCTTTTCTATCATTGGCTGAACCAAAAAGGCGTTTTTGAAATGCGTCCGTTTATGCGTCCGTTCATATTGCCGATCCTATGGGTGATCTTGGAATGGATCTCCACGATCGGTTGGACGGGTGTTCCGTTGGGACGCTTGTGCCTGGGACAGATCAAGCTTCTGCCGATCATGCAGAGCGCATCGCTTCTGGGATCTTATTTCGTAAGCTTTTTATTGCTTCTTGTCAATGCGTTGCTGGCGTATGCGTTGTACGTTGCGGCAAAGCGCGTTCTGTGCGTTGCTTTGTCGGGAGCGATCCTTGTTGCGTCTCTTGCGTTTGGCTTTGTCCGTATGGCGATCCGTAAAAATGAAACTCATGACCGAACCGTTTCGGTAGCGGTGGTACAGGGAAATCTGAGTGTCTATGAATCATGGGACGATAACAGCTATCGCTTGATGAAGGAGGTTCATGCCACGCTTACCAAGCAAGCGGTTAAGGAAGGCGCGGAGCTTGTGATCTGGCCAGAAACGACCTTTCCTTATACGCTTTCCGAGCTCCCCGATCTGCAGGCGTTTGCGTCGAATCTTGCGAGAAGCTGCCAAGTGCCGCTGATCATCGGTGCGCTGGATACCGATGAAGAGGATAACGACTATAACGTTCTTTATTTCGTTGAGAAAAACGGAACGATTCGTGAAGAGACTTATCAAAAGCGGCGTTTGGTTCCGTTTGGTGAATACGTCCCGATGGGCGATTTCTTTTCGATCCTGCTGCCGCCCTTGGCGGATATGATGGCGCTCGGCGCGGGACTGACTGCGGGAGAGGACGCTACGTATTTTGAGACCGAATGGGGAAATGCGGGCGCGTTGATCTGCTACGACTCGATCTATGAGGATTTGACGCGTGACAGCATTCTGGCAGGTGCGGAATGGATGATCGTTGCAAGCAACGATTCATGGTTCCGCAATTCTGCTGCGGTCGATCTGCATCAGGCGCAGGCTCAGCTGCGTGCGATCGAAAGCGGACGCTATTTTGCGAGCGCGGTCAATACGGGAATTTCATCCCTGATCACGTCCGAAGGTGAGATCATCGGTTGGTTGGAAAAGGACGTCAGCGGTTATGCGATCGCTGAGATCTCCGCACGGAACGATCGAACGCTTTATATGACGGTTGGAAATCTGTTCGTATATTGCTGTATACTTTTATGTGCAGCACTTTGGATCTACGGGCTTTATTTACGAAAGCATCTTGCAAACATCAAAAGAGAACGGTATTTGACGGAAAACGCGGACGACGCTTCCGAAAGCACACCGTCAGACGAAAGGGACGCCGAGGAGTAACGGCGTTCCTTTTCGCGCTTTTTATGCATTTTTCAACAAAAGACGGGTTGAAAAAATGATAAAATAGAGAAAGTTGGATATTGACAAGGTTTTAAAGTTCTGCTATAATATAAAAAATATTTTGGACAAGGAGATGAAGGTATGGATTTCAATGAAAAATTTCTCAAAGAAGGCTTGACATTTGATGATGTACTGCTGATTCCCGCAAAAAGCGACGTTTTACCCGCGGATATTTGTTTGAAAACGAGATTGACAAACAAGATCACGCTGAACATTCCGCTGATGAGCTCTGCCATGGATACGGTAACCGAAGCGGAAATGGCGATCGCAATGGCACGTGAGGGCGGCGCAGGCACGATTCACAAAAACATGTCCATTGATAAGCAGGCGGAGCAGGTCGATCGCGTAAAGCGAAGCGAAAACGGCGTCATTACCAATCCTTTGTTCCTTCATCCCGATAATTTTGTGTATGAGGCGGAGAACCTGATGCACAAATTCCGTATTTCAGGTGTGCCGATCTGCGACGAAAACAAGAAGCTGGTCGGCATCATCACCAACCGCGATATGCGCTTCATGGTGGATTTCAACGTCAGGATCAGCGACGTGATGACCAAGAATAACCTTGTCACCGCACCCGTTGGAACCGATCTCGCGCAGGCGCAGGAGATCCTGCGTCAGCACCGCATTGAAAAGCTCCCGATCGTTGATGAAACGGGAACGCTCTGCGGTCTGATCACCATTAAGGATATTGAAAAAGCAACGAAATATCCGAATTCCGCAAAGGACTCCAGAGGACGTTTGATCTGCGGTGCCGCAATCGGCGTTACAAAGGACGTTGTGGACCGCGCGGGTGCATTGATCGATGCGGGAGTCGATTTCCTTGTTCTGGACTCCGCGCACGGACATTCCGCGAATATTATTCGCAGTCTTGCAAGTGTCAAGGAGAAATTCCCCGAGGCACAGGTTATCGCGGGCAATATCGCAACTGCGGAAGCAGCAAGAGATCTTATTCTTGCGGGAGCTGATGCGATCAAGGTCGGTATCGGCCCCGGCTCCATCTGCACGACCCGTATCGTTGCGGGTATCGGTGTTCCGCAGATCACCGCGATTTTTGATGCGGCTCAGGAAGCTGCAAAATATAATATACCCGTTATCGCGGATGGCGGTATCAAGTATTCGGGTGACATGACCAAGGCAATCGCCGCAGGCGCGGACGTGATCATGATCGGATCTCTTCTGGCAGGATGTCAGGAAAGCCCCGGAGAAGAAGAGCTTTACCAGGGCAGACGCTTCAAGGTCTACCGCGGCATGGGCTCAATCGCCGCGATGGAAAACGGCTCTAAGGACCGTTATTTCCAGCAGGGCAACAAGAAGCTCGTTCCCGAGGGTGTTGAGGGACGCGTGCCTTATAAGGGAAGCGTGGCAGACACCGTATATCAGCTCATGGGCGGTTTGCGCTCCGGTATGGGTTATTGCGGATCTCCCGATATCGAGACACTCAAGACCACGGGACAGTTTGTTCGCATCACCGGTGCGGGCTTGCGCGAATCTCATCCCCACGATATCAACATTACAAAAGAAGCACCCAACTATTCCACGCAGGGCTAAAAACAATTGCAGGCAAGATCTTTTTCGATCTTGCCTGTTTTTTTTTACTGCTTATCGATTTTAAATTGAGTATCAAAAAGCACAGCGAATATTCATCCGCTGTGCTTTGTTTTGATCGTGTTTATTCGCTTCTGAGTGCTTCCACGGGGTTGCGCTTTGCCGCAATGCCGGCGGGGAAGAGTCCTGCGATCAAGGTCAGTGCCATACTGATCAAGACGAGTACAACTGCCGCACCGATGGGAAGAACAGCCTTGAGAGAGGGAATCTGCGTAAAGTGGAACAGGATCATATTGATCACGATATTCAGACCGAGTGTGGCAAGAATACCGATCATACCCGCCACAAAGCCGACGATCAAGGTCTCCGCGTTGAAGACGCGGCTGACGTCGCGCTTGGATGCGCCGATGGCACGCAGGATGCCGATCTCCTTCGTTCTTTCCAATACCGAAATATACGTGATGATACCGATCATGATCGAGGAAACAACCAAAGAGATTGCAACAAATGCGACCAGAACGTAGGTGATCGCGTTGATGATCGTGGTCACAGAGGACATCATAACGCCAACGATATCGGTATACTGAAGCTTATCCATTTCGTCAACACTGTCATTATAGGTGGAAATAAAGCTTTCGATCGTATCCTTGGATTCAAAATCCACAGCGTAAAAATTGATCGATGCGGGGGAAGCTTTTTCAGCATCCCCAAGCTCCTTGAGCACGGAGGTATAGGTCGCATCGGTCTGCGGTGCGAGTTTATAGAGCATTTCCTCAATCGCCACGAACTGATCGTCGGGAATGAAGTTACCTTGCATGAGCAGATAGAAGCTTTCCTCGGTGATCGTCAGAGTTTTGATCTCCTCGGTCATTCCCGCATAGATCGCCTGCATGGTCTCCTCACCGCAAAGCGTGAGCAAGCCCTGAATGGGGGGCATCATGGAGTCGGGTGCTTGCGGAATTCCTACCAACGTCATCATTACTTGCTCGATGCTGAAAATCGGATAAAGCTTGATGAAATCGCTTGCCGTGAGCGTGTTGGAAAGTCCCGCATAATTGCTGAGCATGGTCATGATCGGGATCAGGCTGACACCGTTCGCATCCTTTTGCAGAATGGAGTCCAGCATGGCGCTTACCAACTCCAGCTGATATTCCTGGGGCATGATCGCAAAAAATCCGAGGAAGGATTCCTGACTGTTTACAACCAACTGATCCGAAAATTCCTCATTCTTCAGAATTTCTTGCGTCATATAAGCGTAGATCTGTTCCATGGTGGAATCATCGACCTTGTCGATCAATTCCTGGATGTTCTCTCTGGTATAAGGAATTCGTTCGAACTTCAAGCCCGAAAGAACGTTATAATCGGGAGTTGCTTTTTGCTGATTGATCACTTCGCTGGTCGTGTTCTTTTCCAAAATCAGATCGGTCAGCGCTTTGGTGTAGCCGATCGCACCTGTGATCGAGGTTGCGGTCGCACCCTCCTTGGGGCGCACGATGCCCGAAATCACGAGCTTGGTGCCATTGGCGGTCACAAAATCAGTCTGATTGAAGGCGCCGTCGCGGAGATTGTACCAGATGGGGTATTCCACGCCGTTGACCGTATAGGTCGCACCGTTCTTTTTCGCATAGAAATCGGAGGTGTTAAGAATCTTGAATTCCATACCGAGGAAATCCGAGAGATTATAAGGCTCCAGGGGAGTGGTGTCGTATTTTCCTTCGGTCATCAGAGCCTTCATGATGTCCTCCAACTCGGATTGATCAAGAACGCCAAGCATATAAAGCGTCATTTTGCTGATCTGATTGTTCTGATTGACGACCAAAACAACCTCGTTTGCGTTCTGCGGCCAATGGCTTCCTTCGCCGATCAGCTCGTATTGCTCGTCAAGAAGCGCTTGATTGTTGATCATTTCGCTCATGACGTTGAAGCCCGTGTTGCCCATGGTGTCCATCATTTCACTGATTCCCGCGAAGGAGTCACCCATGTTATCAAAAATGGTCGTGGGGCTGACTTGCGTTTTTCCGTCTGCCGTGAAGATTTGCAGATCAAAATCATAGGTGTACTGAATATCGCTTACCGCGTCCTTGATCTGATCGTAATTTTTATCAAGATAGTCCTTGAAAAGCGTTAGATTATTACTGGTCGTTGCGCTCATCGCGGACATCATCGTTCCGAGCGAATCGTCAACGTAGATCTTGTTCGGATCGATCTCACCCTCTTGCATTTTCTTGACTTCTGTCATTGCGGAGAGCATCGCTCCGAAATCCTGCGTTTCCTTTTGAAGGGTCAAAGGATAGGTTGAAAGTGTGTCTCGCTGTACCGCGGTGATATAGTTGCTGACACCGGTGGATACGGAAAGGATCAGCGCGATGCCGATGATACCGATCGAACCCGCAAAAGAGGTCATGAAGGTACGCGTTTTCTTCGTCATCAGGTTGTTGAGCGAAAGGGAAAGAGCTGTTAAGAAGGACATGGATCTTTTGCCGGCTTTCTTCTTGTTCTTTTCCGAACGGATGACACCGCTTCCGCCGAGCGTCGCGCCATCCACGTCCTTTGCGTTGATCTCAAAGGGGTTGCGGAATCTTCTTTTCTTGGGAGCAGCTGCGGCAAGAATGGAGGTCGACTGCGGTTTGGGATCATACGGAGCCGTATCTCCGACCACACGACCGTCCAGAACGCGAATGATACGGGAAGAATACTGTTGCGCCAGCTCGGGGTTATGGGTTACCATAATGATGAGCTTTTCCTTTGAGATCTCGCGCAAAATATCCATGATCTGGATACTTGTTTGCGTATCGAGCGCACCCGTGGGTTCATCCGCCAAGAGGATATCGGGATCGTTGACGAGCGCACGCGCGATCGCCACACGCTGCATTTGTCCGCCCGACATCTGATTGGGACGTTTTTTCAACTGATCTCCGAGTCCTACCTGCTTTAACGCGTTGACGGCGCGCTCACGGCGTTCCTTTTTGGAAATGCCCGAGAGGGTCAGTGCCAATTCAACGTTTGCAAGCACGGTCTGGTGAGGGATCAGGTTATAGCTTTGAAATACAAATCCGACCGAGTGATTCCTGTAGGTATCCCAATCGGCGTCACGGTATTCCTTAGTGGATACACCGTTGATGATCAGATCTCCGCTGGTGTACTGATCCAAGCCACCGATGATGTTCAGAAGCGTGGTTTTTCCGCATCCCGAGGGACCTAAAATCGAGACGAATTCGTTCTCGCGAAATTTCAGCGAGACTTTGTCCAAGGCGCGGACAGAGGAATCCCCTGTTGTATAGTCCTTGGTAATTGTGTTCAGCTCAAGCAATGCTTGCTCCTCCTTGTTTATAGTATAGCATATATATTGTAAAAAGTTTTTTTAAGTGAATGTGAAGAATTGAAGAAAATGATCAATTTGCAAATTGGCTGTTATAAAGATGATGATAGAAGCCTTTTTGCGCCAGAAGCGAGGCATGATTGCCTTGCTCGATGATGTTTCCGTCCTTCATGACCAGAATGATATCTGCTGACTCAATGGTGGAAAGTCGGTGCGCAACGATGAATGAGGTACGTCCTTTCATCATTCGGGCGAACGCGTTTTGAATTTTCAATTCCATACGGGTATCGATCGAGGAGGTCGCTTCATCCAAAATCAGCATGGGAGGGAGACACAGCATCACGCGTGCGATACAAAGGAGCTGCTTTTGTCCTTGAGAGAGGGAACCGCCGCCTTCTCCGAGCACGGTATCGTAACCGTTTGGAAGGCGTTTGATGAAGGAATGCGCATGCGCGGCTTTTGCAGCGGCGATCATTTCCTCATCCGTAGCGTCGGGCTTTCCAAAGCACAGATTCTCGCGGACGGTACCGCTTCTGAGCCAGGTATCCTGAAGAACCATACCCCAGCTTGCACGTAAGCTTTGGCGCGTAAGGCTTTGTATATTATTGCCGTCAATTTCTATTTTGCCCGATTTTACGTCATAAAAACGCATCAGAAGATTGATCACGGTGGTTTTTCCGCAACCGGTCGGACCGACGATCGCAACGCGTTGTCCGGGATGGACGGCAAGGTTGAAGCCTTTGATCAAAGGACGCTCGGGAACGTAAGAAAATTCCACGTCCTTCAAAGCGACATTTCCTTGCGGATGCTCCAAAGAAACAGCGTCGGGAGCATCGTTGGGAACGTTTTCTTCATCCATCATTTCAAAAAGCCTTGCGGCGCAGGCAATGGCATTTTGCAGCTCGGTCAGAACTCCCGATATTTCATTGAAGGGCTTGGTGTACTGATTTGCGTAGGATAAAAATTTCGAAAGTCCGCCAATCGTAAAGCCGACGTTGCCGCCGATGCAGATCAATGCTCCCGTAAGGGCAACACCTGCGTAGACAAGATTGTTGACAAACCGCGTGGAGGGATTGGTAAGAGAGGAGAAGAAGGTCGCTCTCAAGGACGCCTTTCTGAGGCGTTCATTGACCTCTTCAAAATCGGCCTGTGCTTCGTTTTCGTGTCCAAAAGCGACAACGGTTTTGTGCTGACCGATGTATTCGTCGATCATCGATGTCTGTTCCGCGCGTGTTTCGGATTGCTTGCGGAACATATCGTATGTTTTTTTTGCGATGAACGCGGCAACAAAAAGGGAAAGAGGGGTAACAAGCACAACCACCAGAGCGATCGGTACGCTCAAAACGAACATGATGACCAGTGTGCCGACGATCGTCAGGATTCCGGTGAAAAATTGGGAAAAGGCGAGCAGAAGTCCGTCAGCAAACTGATCTACATCCGTCATCATTCGGCTTACGATGTCACCAACGGAATGGTTGTCGAGATAGGAAAGCGGAAGCTTCTGAATCTTTTCGAAGGCATCGCGGCGAAGCTTTCGCACCATACCGTAAGTAATGTAGTTATTGATGACGTTCATCACCCATTGCAAAAGCGCACAGCAGAGCGTACAAATGCCGATCAGAAGGGCAATTTGGGTCACTCCCGCGATATCAACGCGGTCTTTTCCGATCATCAAATCGATCGCGTCACCCGTCAGAATGGGGATGTAGAGCGTCAGCGCAACGCTTGCGGCGGCGAAGAGTAAAGAAAAGAAAAGACCGATGCGGTAATGCTTGATCTCACGCAGAATACGTCGTATCGTTTTGATATCAAAGCCGTTCTTCTTTTTCATGCGTTTTCTCCCTCCTTTCGGAATTGTGAGTCGTGGATCTCACGGTAAACCTCGCAATTTTCCAAAAGCTCCTTGTGCGTTCCGATTCCCACGCAGCTTCCTTCCTCCAAAACCATGATGATATCCGCATGGCGAATGGAGCTCGTTCTTTGGGAGATCAAAAAGACGGTTGGAGAATAGGGAAGAGAGCGTAATGCTTTGCGTAAGGATGCATCGGTCGCATAATCCAATGCAGAGGAGCTGTCATCAAGGATCAGAATTTTGGCTTTGCGCACCAAAGCACGCGCAATGGTCAGGCGTTGACGCTGACCGCCCGAAAAGTTTCTGCCGTTTTGCAGGACCTCGGCATCGAGTCCGCCTTCCTTCTGCATCACAAAATCCTTTGCCTGTGCGGCTTCAAGCGCGCTCCAAAGCTCTTCGTCCGTGGCGTTTTCATTGCCCCATAGCAGATTGGACCGAACGGTTCCTTTAAAAAGAACCGCCTTTTGAGGAACAACACCGATCATATCGCGAAGTTCCTCGGGGGAATACGAACGAACGTCCTGACCGTTTACGAGGACTGCGCCTTCCGTTACGTCATAAAATCTCGGGATCAGATTGACGACCGAGCTTTTGCCGGAGCCCGTAGATCCGATGATGCCGACAGTCGCGCCGGACGGAACGTTTAAGCTGATGTCAGAAAGTGAATGCTCCGCATTGCCCGCATACGTAAGTCCTGCGTTTTGGAAGGATACGGCGTATGTATTCTCGGGATTGGAAGGGAGCTCCCGTTCATTTTTGGGCATTCCGCTTGGCGTGTCAAAAACAGTATTGACACGGTCTGCGCAGGCAAGCGCCTTGTTGACAATGAAAACGGTGTTTGCGAATTTTACCAATTCAACGAGAATCTGTGCCATATAATTTGTCAACGCAACAACGTCGCCGCGGCTCATACCGCCGATCTGCACGAATTCCGCGCCCGAAAGCAGCAATAGGATCACACCGAGGTTGACAAGGATCAAGGTCAAGGGGTTCATCAAAGCGGAGATCTTTCCAACAAAGTTTTGTCCGCGGTTGTGCTCTTCGTTGGCTTGTTTGAAGCGTGCTTCCTCTTCCTGCTCCTTGCGGAATGCGCGAATGACGCGTACACCCGTCAGATTTTCGCGGGTAATTTCGGTAACACGGTCCAGGTCGCGCTGTACGTTTTTATGAAGAGGGATGCTTCGAAGCATGATCGCAAAGATCACGATCGCCAAAAGCGGGATGATCAGCACGAAGATCCATGCGCTTCTTGGGTCAACGGTAAACGCCATGATCAGCGAACCGAGGACGATGATGGGAGAACGAAGAAAGAGTCGTAACGTAAAATTGACGGCTGACTGCAATTGATTGACGTCTGCGGTCATGCGCGTGATCAGAGTCGACGTTCCGATCCGATCGGTTTGCTCATAAGAAAAGGACTGAATATGGGAAAACAGATCCTTTCGCAGATCTGCCGCAAATCCGACGGCGGCACGCGCGGCGAAATATTGCGCCGTGATCGCAAACACAAGGCCGATCGCGGCAAAAGCGACCAAAATGCCGCACATTTTGAAAATATACGGCTTGTCCGCATTATGAATATCCGCAATTCCAACGTCTATGATCAGCTTGACGACGATCGGTACCAGCAGATCGAAGATCGCCTCAAGAAGCTTGAACAGCGGACTGAGAACAGTTTCTTTCTTATACGGTTTTAAGTATCGTAGCAGTCTTTTCATTGAATTTATTCGGATTCCTTTCCAAATAATGTGCTTAACTTATTTATTATACTCTATTTATGGCTTTTTTGGAAGATTAGAGAATGAATTTTGTGTGAAAGTTTCATGAATAAATTGTTTTAATACAAAAAAGGCGTAAAATCACAAGGATTTTACGCCAAAGATCATCGCAAATGTGATTTCTTCTTTTTCTTAACACTCATGCGGGGAAGCCCGACAAAAGCTCCAAGGACGGAAAGCAACAAAAATGCGATGTGCAGGAGTGCCGAGAGCCATATGGGATCGTTTGATGCGTGTTGAACGAAGAAGAGTGAGAGGAGCATCAAAATTCCCATCGTGACGGAGCCGTTCAAAAGTCCGCAAAGAAGTGCAGAGTGTTTATGTAACCGTCCCGAAGCAATGCCGCCCGCAAAAGCCGTCATTGCCGCTCCCAAAAGTCCGAGAGGGCGAATCAGGGTGTTTGGGTCCTGCATAAAATATGCCAACAAAGAAAGAATAAAAATCAGACCAATTCCGATCCCGAGGGTGATCGCAACGCTTTTGAAAACGTGTGCGCATAACAGTGCCGCGCTATCCTCCTTATGCTGCGGCGATTGTGCAAAGCGCTTTGTTGAGGAGTGATACTTTTTGTTACTCATAAAAAAACCTCCGTGCGAGCTTGTTAAAGCATATTCGCAAGGAGGTTCTTTTATGAATGCTTTTTCGAAAAAAACAGGGGTCAGTCCTCTGCGTCCTCGGCCTTCACATCCACGCGGCTGATTGCCGTTTTCAGAATGCGGATCTTTGTGCGTTCGTGTGTGGTTTCGATCACGCAGGTTTCTTCTTTGATGCTGACGATCTTTCCGATGATTCCGCCGATGGTCGTGATCTCATCACCAACGGTCAGTGCGTTTCTCATCGCGTTCTGTTCTTTTTCCTGCTTCTTTTGCGGACGAATCGCAAAGAAATAAAAGAAAATGAAAACGACCGCGAGCATCGCGATGCTGATCCAGGAAGAGGCTGCGCTCGCTGATGCATCCGGTGCTGCTTCCAAGCCAAAAATGAAATGCATAATTTTTTCCTCCGAAAATAATGATATTCAATTTCCATTATTGTAAACGATTTTTCCAAAATATGCAAGTACTAAATTGTAAATATTTTCTGCAAACTGTATTTTTTTCAAAAAAGTCGGGATTTTGGAAGGCAATTCTTCGAAAAAGTGAACAACTTCTTGCATTTTCTCAAGAAGTGTGATATACTAATATTGCTTTTGAAGCATCAGCCTGTATCAAAAAACGTACTTTTCGGAAAGGACATCCTTTTGCATATGAAGAAACAGTATCTGGAATGCGGAAAGATCATCAATACACACGGCTTTCGCGGAACCGTGAAGCTGGAATCATGGTGCGATTTTCCGCAGATCCTTGCACAGTTACCGTATTTGTATATCGAAAAAGGGAACGATTATCTTCCCATGAAGGTATTACATACCTCGATCTTCCGTCAGTTCGTACTGGCGGATCTGGAGGGGGTAGACTCCGAAGAGGCGGCAAATCGCTTGCGCAATACGGTCGTTTTCGCATCCCGTGACGATATTCCCGTTGAGGAAGGCAGTCATTTTATCGTGGATCTGATTGGGCTTCCCGTGAAGGATGCCGATAGCGGAGAGCTACTCGGTACCCTGACGGACGTCAATACGCGCGGTGCGATCGAGCTTTATATCGTCCGCACTCCTACGGGAGAATATATGGTTCCCGCGGTAGAGCAATTTATTGATCGTATTGATCTTGAGGATGCGATCTATATACGACCGATCCCGGGACTTCTGGACGGAGGCGCGGAAAACGTATGAGATTTGACATTATGACTCTGTTTCCCGACCTAGTCAATACGGTGCTGGGAGAAAGCATCATCGGGCGTGCGCAGAAAAGCGGAGCGATCACCGTTTGCACGCATAATATTCGGGATTATTCCGAGGATAAGCACAAACGCGTGGATGATACCCCATACGGCGGCGGAATGGGAATGCTGATGATGGCACCGCCGATCTATAATTGCTATACCGCCATTCTCGACCGCCAGAAGGATGAGGGGTTCGAGGCGAAGGCACGTCGCGTGATCTATCTCTCTCCGATGGGAAAGGTATTGACGCAATCGCGTGCCGCAGAGCTCGCAAAAGAGTATGATAATCTGATCCTTCTTTGCGGACATTACGAAGGGGTTGACAGACGCATCGTGGATGAGATCGTGGATGAGGAGATTTCGATCGGTGATTACGTTTTAACGGGCGGAGAGATCCCTGCGTGTATCCTGACCGACTGCGTTTCAAGACTGCTTGACGGTGTTCTGTCCGATGCGGAGTGTTACGAAAAAGAGAGTATTTCCTCGGGAATGTTGGAATATCCCCAATATACGCGTCCATATGAATACCACGGCGTTCGCGTCCCCGATGTGCTCATCTCGGGGCATCATGCCAATATCGAGCGATGGAGAGAGGAACAAGCCTTGCAGCTGACGCAAAAATTGCGTCCCGATCTTCTCAAAAACCGAAATAAGGAAAATGAATAGTTCAAGCCTCTACATATCCTGCATTGCAGCTTATGTGGAGGTTTTTTATGCGCCGAGAGAAGAAAAAAAGTATAATATGGGAATTGGGAGCTCACGCTTCCAAATGGATCCGCATATTTTGCGGACGAAGTAAAATTTTGCAAGGCATGAGTAAAATTTGGGATCATTTGACAAGAAGAACGGAAGAAAGCATATTCTTTTCCTTGCAAAGCTCAAACCGCAGGCGCATCGCACCGTCACCATTATATTATCATTCTTTAAAAGCACATGAAGAAAGTCTTTTGCTCGGATTTGGAAGGCGCACGTTGCGCAGTTTTTTGTCGCTCTCCTTGAATTCCGTCGGGTTCTTTTTGTTGCTATACGGCGGCTTTTCCATTTTGCTCGCTTTGCTTCAAGCGCATCTTGGAAAAAGTGGAGATACGGTATATTTGCCGTTTTTGACAATTCTTTCATCCGTTCCGCTGTTGCCGTCAAGAAAAAGCATTTACGGCGCGCTTTGGTCAAGCAGGATCGGCAGGTGGTTTATGACGGATATTTTGGGGATCACTCAAGAACGCCAAACAGATCCAACCGAGCATGGGAAAGAACGTCCCGCGGGTGCGCTTCTTTGCGCGGCTTTGGCAAGTGCGATCGGGTTGCTTCTTCCGTTTCCGAGTCTCTTGTTGATCGTTTTGCTCCTGAACCTACTGTGCATCTTTGCCTTTTTGCCCGAATTATTGTTTCTGACGATTCTCTTTTTATTTCCGTTTTTTTCCATGCTCCGTCACAGCACGCTCCCGCTGCTTGGAGGAATGCTTTTGTTCTTCGTGCTTTGGCTGCGAAAGGTCTTTTGCGGCAAGCGCATCCTTCATTGGGGAATCGTTGAAGGAACCGTTGGACTCTTTGCGGTCGGATACGCTATTTCGGCTGCTTTTGGAAGTCGATCGGGAATGCTTTTCGGCTTGACGTCTGCCTTCTTTGTAAGCAGCTTTTTTCTTGCGCAAAGTCTTTTTTCAAGACCGATCTGGAGAGAACGGGCGGTTATAGCCATGCAATGCGGTGGGATTTTATGTGCGATGATCGGTATTTGGCAGGCAATCGGAGGTAAACTTGAATTGCGTTGGGTAGATCTCAACCGCTTTTCTTCCGCTCCTACGCGTGTGGTCGGGACATTTTCAAACCCCAATTTTTTGGCTCTCTATTTGGTATTCCTTTTGCCGATCGCGCTTGCCGGAATGTTAAATACGTCTTATTCCGTACGACGCAGAAGCTTTTTTGCGTTCTCGTTTTTTACGGAAGGAATTTGTATCGTCCTGACTTATACGCGCGGCGCGTGGGTCGGAGCATTGATCTCTGCTTTTTTATTCTTACTTCTTGCCGATCAAAAAACGAATACAGCATTGATCTTGTCCCCGATTGTGTGGCTGCCGTTGATTCCGTTTTTACCAAATCAGATCCGCGAACGCTTTGCAAGCATCGGAATGCACGCGGATTCTTCGGTCAGATATCGGTATGCCACGTGGAAAAGCACACTTCGCATCATTCGGGAGCATCCGTTTGGAATCGGTATTGGCGCGGATGCGTTTTCGGCGGTCTATCCTTATTATGCGATCAGCGGAACGGAAACCGTTATGCACGCGCATCAATTGGGACTGCAGCTCCTTTTGGAGCTTGGAATTTTCGGTGGAGTTTTGTTCTGCGCGCTTGTTTTTTTGTTTCTTTGCGCATTGACTCGAGAATGCTTTGTGTCGGAGGGGAAGGAGCGCTTTGAGAGCTTGGGACCCGCTTGCTCCTTGATCGCGGTTTTGATCATGGGACTGTTTGACCACATTTGGTATCATCAGGGCTTATTCGCGCTGTTTTGGATCATTTTGGCACTTTTTTTTGCGCCGATTGCCGAGAAAAATACAAATTGGAGGTAAAGGATGGAAAAGGAAAGAAAATCACGCCTTTCGGGAGTGGATTGGGCGATCATACTGCTCATGCTGATCTTGGTCATCGGAGGTGCTTTCTTTGTTTACCGCTCCTTGATTGGAACACAAAATGCAACGACGATTTCTTATCGGATCTGTCTTTCGGGACTTTCGGATGAAGAAGGGCAAGGCATTTGGAGAAAACGCTTGACCATGGGAGCTCCCGTATATTCCGAAAACGGTACGGCATTTCTCGGCACCCTTATCGCGGTTGAAATCCGAGAGCATAAAGATGTGACGTTGGTTGAAAACGAGATCAAAACGGTGAATGTTCCGCAAAAATATGACGTATTTGTAACCGTCAAAGCCGAGGCAACGCTGCAAGCGGGAAACGGCTTTCGTGTTTCGGACATCCGAATTGCCGCAGGTGGTAACGGTACGTTTCGGATCGGCAGCTACTATGCAAAAAATGTAAAAATATATTCCGTAAAGGCGGTGGAAGCATGAAGCCGAAGAAAGGAAATCTTTTGGACCTTTTTTTCATTTTGGCGGTGTTGCTGGGTGGAGTCGGTGTGATAATGCGAGGGGTTTCGGAACGTGAGAAGATCGCTTCGGATACGCTGGAAAGCTACACGGTGTTGCTTGAGGCGAAGAGCGTTCCGTACGAGGTTTCAGATTGCATCTTTGATGAAGCTTCGCTTTATACGCTGCAGGGAGAATATTTCGGTACTTTGGAGGAGCATCAGATCACGCCTGCTAAAGTCAGTATCCGCAAGGACGGACAGGATCATTCGGGATATTGGCAGGAGGACACTTTTTGCGACGTCCGTTTGTCCGTACGAGTGGAGGGGCTTTTGAGTGACCACGGCTTTTTGCGTGGAGGGCAGTATGCTATTTTGTGCGGACAGGAGATGACGTTGTATTCTGATCACGCCCAGATCAGCTGCGTTGTTCTCGATTTTTATTCAAATATGGATAGAATTCGTGCTTTTTAACCGAAAATGTATGAATTTTGCACGAAAAAATGTGCTTTCAATTGTCAAAATACGCTATATTGCCTATTGATTTTCGTTTTTTGATTTGTTATACTATATGTAATATTAAGTAAACTACCGTCATTGACGGATAAAATCCTAACATTTTGGAGCAACAAGTATGATTTCAAGAGATATCGTTATCAGCAATGCCAGCGGACTGCACGCGCGTCCCGCAACCTTCTTCATTCAGAAGGCAAATTCCTATAAAAGTTCCATTTGGATCGAAAAAGAAGATCGAAAGGTCAATGCAAAGAGCTTGCTTGGCGTTTTGTCTTTGGGTATTGCTAAAGGAATGACCATCACGCTGATTGCGGACGGTCCTGACGAGAATGCTGCCATCACAGGTTTGGTAGAATTGATCGACAGCGGTTTTTCGGAAATCTAAATCTGATAGAGCAAAGCGGTGTGGTTGACGGACGGATTCGTTTGTACACACCGCTTTTTATAACGCTACGAATGAAACGGAGGGATCGCATTGGCAATGACGGAAGAGATCCGACAAAAGCTTTTGGAAAAAGCCAATACACTACCGCTTTGCTCGGGCGTTTATTTGATGAAGGACAAAACGGGAAAGGTGATCTACGTCGGCAAATCCCGTAAGCTCAAGCAGCGCGTTTCTCAATATTTTCAGAATGGTGAAAAGAACGTCAAGACCGCGAGAATGGTATCGTTGGTGCGGGATTTTGACTATTATCTTTGCGATAATGAGATGGAAGCACTGTCCCTTGAAAATACGTTGATCAAGCAATATACACCAAAATACAACATCCGTCTTAAGGATGCAAAGTCTTATCCGTATATCAAGCTGACGAACGAGCTTTATCCGCGTCTGCAATTTACGCGCCGCCGATCAAGCGACAAAGCCAAATATTTTGGTCCCTATTCAGGCTCTTCAACGGCGTATTCCTTGATTGAACTGTTACGCAAGACCCTGCGCCTTCCGTCCTGCTCACGCAAATTTCCACGCGACATCGGCAAAGGTCGCCCTTGTATGAATTATCAGATCAACCGTTGCTGCGGTGTTTGCACAGGTCAGGTTTCTCCCGAGGAATACGCGCAAATGATCCAAAACGCGATCGAGATCCTGGGCGGAAAAAGCAATGCGGTCAAAAAACGTTTGGAAGAGGAAATGTATGCTCATGCCGAGGCGGAACGGTACGAGGCGGCGGCAAAGTGCAGAGATACGATCCATGCGCTGGATGCAATCGGACAGAAGCAAAAGGTCGTAGCCGCTCCCGATATCGAGCAAGACGTGATCGCGTTTTACGCCGACGAGCTTTGCTCTTGTGTGTCCGTGTTCTATATTCGCTCGGGCGTGCTGCAGGACAAGGCGGATTTTCTCTACGGTGCGGATAGCATTTTGGAAGCCGAGGATATGAGCGCGTTTATTTGTGAGCATTATAAGATGCGTGAATATATTCCGCCACAGGTTCTGCTTGCATTTGAGCTTGAAGACGAGGAGTTGAAGATGCTTTCCGAGTATTTGAGCAATTTGGCAGGACACAAGGTCACGGTTCGTGTTCCCGAGCGCGGCGCATGGAAGACCTTCTGCGATCTGGTCGAAAAGAACGCGGCGGATCGCGCAAAGCTTTATAAGATCAACACGGAGCGCAATGAAGGAACGCTGATGCATCTTGCCGAGCTGCTACGTCTGGAAAGCTATCCGACACGCATCGAGGCGTATGACATCTCCAATTTCGGAAGCGAGCATTTGACGGCGGGAATGATCGTTTGCAAGGACGGAAAATTCTCAAAAGCGGATTACAGATATTTTAATATCCGTTCTGTTACGGACAGCACGGATGACTATGCCTCCATGCGAGAAGCGTTGGAACGCCGTCTGGAGCATCTGACCGATGCGGACGGTTCGTTTGCGGAATTGCCCGATCTGATCCTTCTGGACGGCGGCAAGGGACATGTTTCAACCGTCCTTGGGCTATTGGAAGAAAAGGGAATCGATATTCCCGTGTTCGGCATGGTGAAGGATGATTATCATAAGACGCGCGCACTTTGTACGGATTCCGACGAGATCAGTATCGCAAAGGAGCAAGACGTATTTTCGCTGATCTACCGCATTCAGGAAGAGGTGCATCGGTTTACGGTGAGTCGCATGAGTCAAGCCAAGCAGAAAACACTCAGGACGTCTTCCTTGACAAAGATCGCGGGGATCGGAGATACAAAGGCGAAAAAGCTATTATCGGCATTCGGCGGCATTGGAGCAATCAAAAAAGCGACGGTGGATGAGCTGAAGGCAACCAAAGGCATATCCGCACGGGATGCGGAAACGGTATGGAAGTATTTTCACAAAGAGGATGACGGAAAGGAGAAGACTGCATTATGATGCGTATCATTACGGGAAAAGCGCGCGGAACCCAGCTCAAGGCTCCCGCGGGAGAAACGACGCGTCCTACGTCGGAACGCGCAAAAGAAGCGATTTTCTCCATGCTTCAGTTTGAGCTGCAGGGAACAGAGGTGCTGGATCTTTTTGCGGGCTCGGGACAAATGGGCTTGGAAGCACTCAGCAGAGGCGCGGCTCATGCCGTCTTTTGCGACTCTTCCAAAAGCGCACAGCAGATCATTCAGAGTAACTCGCTCAAAACGAAGCTTGCTTTGCAATGCGAGATCTTTTCGAACGATTACCTGGCGCTTTTAAGATCCTTTCGCAAAAAAAGAAAATTCGATATCGTGTTTTTAGATCCGCCTTATGCGCTTGGTGCATTGCCGAAGGCGCTTCAAGCCTTGGTCGATTACGGTCTTTTATCGGACGGCGCAAAGCTGATTTGTGAAAGCGGGGCGGAGAATGACGTTTTTGCTTCTGACGAAGCCTTAAGATCACATTTTGAGGTTTTGAAGGCTTCGCATTACGGCATTGCCTACGTGACGGTTTTGGCATATCGCGCAAAAGCGGAAGAAGAGGTGGGGAACGTATGAGTCTTGCAATCGTTCCGGGAAGCTTTGATCCCATGACGCTCGGTCACCTTGACTTGATTCGTGAAGCGGCAAAACGCTATGACGAGGTCGTTGTTGCCGTGATGATCAATGCGGAGAAGAAATATCTGTTTGATATGAAGGAACGGATCCGAATGGCAGAGCTGACGGTGTCGGAGCTGCCGAACGTGCGTGTGCTCGGAGATAGCGGAATGCTGATCGATCTTTTTGATCGGTTGCACGCAACGGCAGTTTTCAAATCCTATCGCAATCAATCGGATCTGGAATATGAAACAAGCATGGCAGTTTGGAATCGGGAGCACAATCCTCGCTTCGTGACCGAATTGATCGAGGCAAAGGGCGAGCGTGCTTGCCTGAACGCGACGCAGGTTCGCGACGCCATGAAAAACGGAGAAATTCCGATAAATGACGTGCATCCTCTGATCCTTCCGATCCTGCAGGCAAAAATCAACGAATGGAGTAAATCAGCATTATGAAATTGATGGATACGAAAAAATACGTTTTGAGCAGCATCATAACGTCCGCGATCTTTGGAATCATACTTGGTGTATTGCTTCTGGTCATTCCCACAGATTTCCTTTTGAACGTTGTTTTTATCATCATGGGAATTGTGACGATCTTGAATAATATCCCCACGTTCACGATGGGCATCGTTACGTTTTCCACTTTTGAGGGAAAGGTTTCCTTCTTTACGTCCTTGCTTTCCATGGTGATCGGCTTTGTGATGATCTTCTGGCGGATCAAGCTTTTGCTTTACGTTCTGGGAGCATATCTGATCCTGATGCCCGTCATCGATATTCTGTTTGCGGAGAAGAAGGTGGAGCGTCTGAAGGCGGAGATTCCCAAGCTGATTTTAGGCGCGGTCATGCTGCTTTTAGGTCCTGCGCAAAGCTTGGATATTCTGTTTGACATTGCAGGCTGGGTCGTGATCGCGCTGACGGTCATATACGTTATTTCCATGATGATCACGATGAAGAAAAAGCAAAACGTGACAGGCTCTCGAGTTTTTGCAGATACGGACGGTGACGGTACGATCGATACTGTTTACGTAGATACAACGGGCGATGGCAAGGCAGATACCGCGATCCCCTATGATGACCGTTCATGAACGACCGTTATAAAAAATTAGTATCAAACGCGGGAATTATTTGGCTCGGAACCTTCGGTTCAAAGCTATTGGTATTTCTGCTGATGCCGCTTTATACGGCATATCTTTCCACGGAAGAATACGGTACCGCCGAATTGATCACGGCAACGGCAAATCTGCTCATTCCTCTGGCTTGCGTCGGAGTGACCAATGCGGTATTCCGTTTTTGCGTGGATCGGGAAAGCGATAAGCAAGCCGTCTTTTCTTCAAGCGTTGCTTTGTTGCTTTGCGGTCTGTGTGCTTTTGTTGCGCTGTCGCCGCTGTTGCTTTTGAGCAACTATTTTTCCGCGCACCTTGGTCTGATCGTGGCATACGTTGTTTTTGCCGATATTCAGGCGATCTGCGCGCAGTATGTCCGCGCGGTTGATAAAACACGGCTTTTTGCGATCCAGGGCATTTTCAACACGGGGATCACGATCCTTTTGAACCTGCTGTTTTTGATCGTTTGCAACATGGGCGTGACGGGATACGTTCTTTCTGTCATCGTTGGCAACATTCTCACGACCGTATTTCTCGTGATCGCGGCAAAGCTTTGGCGCGTGTTCTCATGGAAGCGCATTCAAAAGGGACTGATGCTGGAAATGCTGCGCTTTTGCGCTCCTTTGATCCCAACAACGGTCTGCTGGCTGATCACGGATCTTTCCGATCGATATATGGTAACGTATTTTTGCGGAAGCGACGTCAACGGCGTTTATTCCGCCGCATATAAGATCCCGACAGTGATCAATTTGCTTTCCACCGTTTTCCTGACGGCATGGCAGTTTTCGGCAGTATCCGAAAGCTCGGACGAGGATGGCTTGCGTAAATTTTATACGAATGTCTACAGCGGTTTTACAGCATTGATCCTTGGCGGAGCCTCCGTATTGATCTTGCTTTCGGGCGTGCTGACAAGGCTGCTTTTGAACTCTGCTTATCACGGTGCTTGGAAATATATGCCGACCTTGATCTGCGCCGCTGCGATCGAGGCGATGGTGTCCTTTTTGGCAACGGTTTATCTTGTGCGCAAAAAGAGCATGCATTCATTGATTTCGGCACTGCTGGGAAGCGTTGTGAATGTTCTTCTTAATCTTTTGTGGATCCCTAAACATGGAGCACTCGGCGCGGCAGTGGCTACCTTGGCGGCATACGGTGCGGTCTTTGTATTCCGCATGATCGATACGCCGCGAATGATCCGCTTTCAAACAAGCTTTGTAAGGCTTGCCATCAGCATCGCAGTTTTGCTTGGGCTTTCTGCCGTTATGACCGTAGAACAAATTCCGTGCCGCTATCTTTGGGCAGGTTTGTTGACTGCGATCGTTGCTCTTCTCAACGCTCCCGCGCTTTGGAAAAGCATCAGAGGGTTGTTTGCAAAAGGGAAAAACGCAACTTGATCGGTTTTACCCCCCCATTTGCTCGAATCATACCAATAAAAGAAAAGGGCTTTCTCTCATGACAAAGCCCTTTTCTTGATTGTTGACAATAAAAGTTAAACGGGAATTTCGCCTTCGCGAAGATCCTTCGCCTTGTCGGCGCCTCGCAAGCGAGCGACCGCTCTGCGGCGAGGATGCGAACCCAATTCCGCTTCGCAGGCTCGCGGAGTGGGTTCTTCGTACGGGTGCCAAAA
>JAZNXP010000033.1:0-2114 GCA_045593965.1 Eubacteriales bacterium
CCCACGTCCACGATCTTCTGATTTTCAAACAGGGCAATTTCTTCTTCTCTTTGCAGCTCTTTGTCTTTTTCTTTTGCCACGGTTTTGTCCTCTCTGTCTTTATATTGTTTCTTTTAATATATATTTCTTTGCGGAAAACCATTTTCCCCCATCGTCGTGGGGAACCATGTGTTTTTGCTGATTTTTTTCACAATCGGTTTTGCTATGGCAAACAGCGGTTGCCACGGCGCGAAATCCGATAGCTCCCCTACCCCTGTTTTTTGCCTTCGACCAAGCGGCAGAAGAGCTTCAGGGCGGGATAGAGCGCGCAGCCGCAGACGGCTGTTAAGAGTGCCTCGGGAAGCACCGATTGGAGCAGAATTTTGGGTAGGTCGATATATTGATACGTCATGCACGCGTAGCCGACTGTTGTCGCCGCACGGATGACCAGAATAATTCCAAGGTAAATGAGATAGGGCAAAAATCGCTTGACGGGTACGCCCTTGGCGTAATGTCCCGTAACGTAGCCCACGAATAAATAGACCACGGGCAGAACCGAGATCCCGAACGCGCCGAGTGCTTCGATCACAAAGCCCGCGCCGATCCCCGTGATCGCCCCCGCGTACGGACCAAAGAAATACGCGATGAGCAATACGGTACAAATGCACAGATCGGGAACCGCTCCCATGATCTGTAGATTTCCGAACAGAGAAACCTGCAGCACCGCGATGATCAGAACCAGAACGGAGATGGACACCGTATATCGGATCGCCATCGAGCGCGTGCGTGAGCGGTAGCTCGCGATGTATTTTCTTGACATTCGTTTGCCACCTGCCTTTTTGCGTACGGTTTCTTATTTTTCGTATCCCGTGATGATCATGACGTATTGCAGAGAGGAAAAATCCACCGTCGGCAAGACCGTCGCCACGATCGTGCGGTTATATTCGTCCGTTCCCACGGACACCACCTCACCGATCACAAGATCGGCAGGATATACGCTTCCCTGTCCGCTGGAGACGATCACGTCTCCCACTTGAATGTCCGCGTTGCTGTCGGTATAGGAAAACTTACAGTAGCCGTCCTTGCGCAGACTGAAATCTCCGCTGACGATGCCGACAGAGCCCGAACGCTCCACGCACGCGCCTGCCGAGGACGCCGTTTCGATCAGCGTCGCGACCTTGCACCAATTCAGTCCCGCTTCCTTGACGACACCGACGATGCCCTGCTCCGTGATGACGGGCATTCCCGCTTCCACGCCGTGCAGCGTTCCTCGGTTCAAGGTGAACACCGAGGCGTAGCTTCCCGACTCGCGACTGATGATCATCGCTTCCTCAAGCTCGAACGTTGGATGCGTGTCCTTCATGTTCAGATACGCCTTCAAGCGGCGGTTCTCTTCCTCCAGCAGCTCCGCCTCGCGCAATTGCTCGCGCAGTGCCGCGTTCTCCGCTTCCAGCCGCTCGTTCTCTGCGTGTACCGTGTCAACGCTCGTAAAATACCTTCCAAAGCCCTCCACGGCGTTTGTGACCGCGGTTACGCACCAACGCAGCGGCGACGTGATCACGCCCAGAATGTTCCTCGAGATCATCGGCAGACCCATGACCGAAAACGTCGACGTCACCCCTGCCAGCACCACCGCCACGCATAAACAGATCAGAAAGAATTTATTCTTGAACAGCTTCATTCAAATTCCTCCTTGATCGTTTTTTGCTTTTTTTAGCGGATGCCTCGCACCATGCCATTTCCCACAAGGGGCGAGCCTTTTGTTTGTGAAGCGCGGTGGTACTATACGGCTTGCCGTGACGGAGGGATTGTTTTATGTTTTCACCGCAAGGACAATCCCTCACCCGACTGCGTCGGGAGCTCCCTTTACACAAGGGAGCCTTGCGTTTATTCGGTGCGATGGTTTGAAATTTTGCGAAAGTCCAAAACCATCCGCAAATTTCATTGTAGGGGCGCGCATTGCGCGTCCGCGAAACGACAATTTGTTAAGGTTTAAAACCGTCCACCAAGGCTTCAACTTTCATCAATCTTGTAGGGAACGGCGTCTCGACGTTCCGCTATAAACGATGATTGCGTTTTTTAATCAGAGCGCGCCAAACAATCGTTTTGTTTTTGCTATCGCGAAAATTTTATGC
>JAZNXP010000034.1:0-14967 GCA_045593965.1 Eubacteriales bacterium
AACCCAATCCTTACGGAAAACGAAAGGAGCACCATGAAACCAAATCAGATCGGATTTTACGCGGCAGACATCCTTCTGCCCAATTTTGAAAAAACGAACGGCACGCTTTGGGCAACGGTCGCATGCGATCAGTTCACCAGCGAGCCTGCCTATTGGGAAAGCGTGGAGAATACTGTCAAGGATGCGCCGTCCACCTTGCGCATGATCCTTCCCGAGGTCTATCTGGATCAAACCGAGGAGCGTGTGCCCATGATCAACCGTGCCATGAAGCAGATCGCGGACGGTGTTTTGCAATGCTATCCCGATTCCATGATCTATCTGGAGCGCGTACAGTCCGACGGCAGAATTCGCCGAGGGATCGTTGCGTGCGTGGATCTGGAATGCTACGATTATCGCGCCGGTTCAAATTCGCTTATCCGCGCCACAGAGGGCACGGTTTTGGAGCGCATTCCGCCCCGTGTCGCCATTCGCCGTGACGCGCCGCTGGAGCTTCCGCACATCATGCTTCTGATCGACGACCCCAAGCGCACGGTCATCGAGCCGCTTGCCGAGGCGTATCGCAATGCCGCACCCGTATATGATTTTGACTTGATGGAGGGCGGCGGACACGTCAAGGGCTTCCTGATCTCCGAAGATGCGCAGGCAAAGATCTGCGGCTCCCTTGCCGCTCTGATCACCCCCGACGCGATCGGGGAGCGCTACGGCGACGCTTCTCTCTCTCCGCTTTTGTTCGCCGTGGGAGACGGAAATCACTCGCTTGCCACCGCAAAGGCAGCCTACGAGGAAGTGAAGCAGGCGATCGGGGAAGAAGCCGCAAAAGCACACCCCGCGCGTTACGCACTGGCAGAGGTGGTCAACGTCCATGACGATGCGCTCTCGTTTGAGCCGATCTACCGCGTGGTATTCCATTGTGATCCGAATGCTCTTCTTAACGATTTAAAGGCATACGTTACGGCACTGAACGGGAATGCTGCCGCGCAGACGATTCTTTGCATCACCAAGGATGGGGAGGAGGTACTGTCCATTCCGCACCCCGAGCAGCAGCTCACGGTGGGTACGCTTCAGACCTTCCTCTTCCAATACGGTAAGGCACATCCCGAGGTCGAGGTCGATTATATCCACGGCGAGGACTCTCTGCGCGCGCTTGCAACGCAGGAGAATGCCATCGGCTTTCTGTTCGACGGAATGAAAAAGAACGAGCTGTTCCGCACCGTGATCTATGACGGCGCGCTCCCAAGAAAGACCTTCTCCATGGGGCACGCAAGAGACAAGCGTTATTATCTGGAATGCCGTAAGATTAAATAAATTTCTTTCAAAAAGGCTCCGTATGCGTGCGGAGTCTTTTTTTACTCCCGATACAGTCTCTTTTTTGAGGTGTTTTATGTCGCATAATGTAAAAAAAGGAGGCGTCGGAATGAGGAACGAAAAAAATAGATACTTTAGTTTGTTAAAAACAAAATTTTTTCCCTTAAATATATTGACAAATGATGAATATGTGTTATAATGAGATTACCAATCCCTGTTATATCAACAAAATTACCCCCCGATATGTACGTTTTTTTGGAATTTACCCCCCCGTTTTGCAGGGAAAACGGACTTTTTTATTGAATAACTGCGAGAGGATGCCTCGCGTTATTATACATTTTTCTGTAAAGGAGAAAAACAAATGAAACAGAGAAGACTTACAATCGTAGCGTTTCTTCTGATCGCTACCCTGGTTCTCGGTGTCGGTTATGCAGCTGTTACCGGAAACCTGACCTTGAACGGTACCGTGTCTTATAGCCCTGAACAGTTGGTTAACGATGCAACCGTGAAGTTCTCCGCTGCAACGGGCACCGGATGCGTTGCTTCCGTTACCGGCAATTCCACTGCCATCATGGACGTATCCTTCATGGATAATGACGGCGTTGCTGATCAAGCAGGCCTCAAGGAGTACACCGCAGAGGCACTCTACACCATTTCCTACACGGGTGACGAAAACCTTTCCGACCTTCGCATCACGCCCTCGATCTCGAGTGTTCTTGCAAGCACGGATTTCACCATGCTGTATGAGTGGATCGGCAACGATAACATCGTTGGCCCCGGCGAAACCGTTCAGCTCAAGGTTACTGTGAAGTATGCTGTTCCGGACCCTGTTCCCGTAACCTCCGTAGAGGACACCTTCGTTATTAACCTTGCATACGCTCCCCTGTAATCAATAAGCGTAGCATCACGTTTAAAGATTTCTAACTAATTTTTTGGAAAGGAGGACTCCAAGATGCGCTCGGTCAGCTCCGATCAAAAAATCAGATATGCCGTTGCGGCACTCACCTTGGCAGCCCTCCTTCCGATCCTGCTTGTACCCGCAGGGTACACGCAGTGGGCTGCGGCGGCGGTCTTGATCCTCGCCGCCGTAGCCGCTTGTGTGCTTGTTAAAAAGAGAAGCATCCTCTCTTTTAACAAGCGGCAAGTGCTTTTGTTGCTTCCCGTTGTTGCGGCGGTCTATTTGATGTTGCTTTATTTGACGGGAATCTTTTACGGATTTTATCAAAGACTGCTACCGTTTTCCGTTCCTGTTTTGCTTCAATATATCCTTCCGAGCACGGTCATTATCATTGCGACCGAGCTTGTCAGGGTGATTTTGATCGATGGCAAAAGCAAAGGACTTTCGGTTTTGCTGTTTGTGACGTGTGTTGTTTCCGATTTATTTTTGGGGACTGCGCTCACAGCGATCAAAACGAGTGCGATGATGGTGGAATTTGTGGGGATGACGGTATTTCCCGCAATCACCTCCAATATTCTTTATCATTATATTTCCAAGCGATACGGAATGCTTCCGAATATCGCGTATCGGCTGATTTTAACTCTATACGTTTATATCATTCCTTATAAGTCCGCAGTGCCCGAGATCATTCCTGCGTTCGCGGGAGTGCTCCTTCCGCTTGCCGCGATGTTGTTTATCGACGTCTTGTTTGAAAAAAAGAAAAGACAGGCGGCAAAGCCGAAAAGCAAGTGGAGATTTGTGGCTTGGGGCGCAATTCTGGCGGTGATGGCATCGCTTGTCATGCTGATCTCCTGTCAGTTCCGATTTGGTATTCTCGTGGTTGCTTCTCCAAGTATGACAGGAGAAGTCAACGTAGGGGATGCGGTCGTGTTTGAAGACGATCAATACTGTACCCCGAAGGAAGGGGACATCATCGTTTTTCACACAGGTGAAAAAAACAAAATCGTTCACCGTGTTATTAAGATCGAACACGTTGGTGGACAAACTCGATATTATACCAAGGGAGACGCCAACGAGGATCTTGACTTCGGATACGTGAACGAGAGCGAGGTCGTTGGAGTTGTACGTTTTAAAATTGTCTATATCGGTTATCCCAGCCTATGGCTGCGGAAGCTGTTTAATTAGATTGCAGAAGGGGGGAATTTTTCATGTCTGAAGCTGAGAGAAACCGACGGCTCGATTATCGAAAAATTCGAAAAAAATGGATCGCTTTGCAAGCATCGATCCTGGCAGTGGTGATTTTGATCACGCTCGTTTCCACGGTGGTCTTTTTCCAATTGGATAAGACGCATTACATCAACTATAGTGAGCAGAGCGTGGTGGATTACGGTGTATATCTGAAGGAAAACGAATTCTTTACCGAAAGCTATCTCGGAAAGGATCAGGCATACGTCGCATCCTTGATCGATCGCGTAAATGCGACCTTCCAATATGAATTGTTCATGGAAAAGGCGCAGAAGATCGATTTCCAATATTCTTATCGGATCCATGCGGTGCTGGAGATCAAGGACCAGCAGAAGGGGGTCATTTACCGTCCGACGTATGAGATCGTTCCGACCCGCACGGGTGAGCGTACGGGAAGCGGACTGATCATCTGCGAGACGGTTCAGCTGGATTACGATCAGTACAATGACCTTGCGAACCGCTTCATCTCCGAGCTTGAGCTGAAGGACACGACCTGCAACATCCTTTTGAGGATGAACGTCAACGTGATCGGCGCAAGTGACAGCTTCAGCAACGCCACCGAGGAAAACAGCTATGCGATGGAGCTGAAGATCCCGCTCACGACCAAGACCGTGAACGTAAATCTGACCTCCGACGTTGAGGAGGGCATGAACAAGATCCTGACGGTGAACAACAACGTTGCAAGAATCGTATTCCGCGTTCTCGCGATCGTGTTCCTCTGCGTCAGCGTTCTGCTCGGCATCGAGATCGTTGTGTTCGTATATCTGACCAGAAATACCGACATTACGTACGAGATCCGCGTCAGCCGCTTGCTCAAGAGCTATAAATCCTTCATTCAGAAGATCACCAATCCCTTCAACACGACGGGATACCAGCTTCTGATGGTGGATACCTTCAATGAAATGCTGGAGATCCGTGATACCATTCAATCTCCCATTCTGATGAATGAAAACACGGACAAGACCTGCACCAGATTTTTGATCCCCACAAACACCAAGATCCTGTATATCTACGAGCTCAAGGTGGATGACTACGATGAGATCTACGGCGTCGGCACTCCCGAGCCCGATCCGTTCCTTGAGGACGACGCGGATGATTTTGAGGACGAGCTTGATGAGCCTGCGACTCCCGCTGTGAAGATCGTGGAAAAGCCCGTTGTTGTGACGGTGGAAAAGCCGATCGTACAGTTCGTGGAAAAGACCGTTGAGGTCGTTACGAAAAAGGAAGAGCCCGTCGCGGTTGAGCCTGCTGTGGAGTGCATTGCTCCTGCGGTCGCTCCCACCGTGGAGGAAGCTCCGAGGCTTTTGGTTGCGGATGCCGACGAGGACGACGAGGGAACGTCGGAGGCGTATTCCACCATTCGCCGCTCCTTCATGGCAAAGCTGATCCAGAGCACGGATGACAGAAAGAGATATTTCTCCGAGATCAAGAATGAGCTTCTCTCCTATAAGGGAGTGAAGGCAAGAACCTCGTGGAATCTGGAGTCCTTCAACAAGGGACGCACGCACCTTGCAAAGGTTGCGATCAGAGGAAAGACGGTCTGCCTCTATCTTGCGCTCAATCCCGTTGATTTTATTGATACCAAGTATTTCTATACCGATGTTTCGGATAAGACGCAGTTCCGCACCGTTCCGATGATGGTCAAGGTCAAGAGCAGCCGCGGCGTGAAGTATGCCAAGGAGCTGATCGAGGCACTTGCAGCAAGTCACGGACTGGTCAAGCTTCCGAGCTTCACTCCCACGGATTACGTCGTTCCGTACCAGACCACCGAGGAGCTGATCGAGCTTGGCTTGATCAAATGCTCCGACGTTGAGGAGGCTCCCAAGAAGGAGGGCAACGATTACGGAGATATTCTGGACCGTTTGTTTGACAGCATGATCAATGACGTGACCACCAAGCTGACGAATGGGACAGCTCCGCAGACCGCCGCAAGCACAACGACCTTGAAGGTGGTTGAGGTACCTGCGGAAAAAGCAGAGCCGATCGTGACCGAGACCGTCAAAGCGGCACTCCCCGACGGCGTGGAGCTTTTGGAGTCCGTTTCCGCCGAGGACGTGGTGGAAGCGTTGAAGGCACCTGACGTTTCGCTTTCGGAGATCGATTACGTGGATCGTAAGGATCCCGAGTTCGAGGGCGGCGTGGAGGTCGTTGACGTTGTATGGAAGGAAAAAGAAACGCAAAATGAGCTTCACCGCTACGATCCCAACGGTGCGGAGCTGAATGACGGTGATATCGTCCTCGTTCCCACTGAAGATGCGGCGCAGAAGCGAGAGATCATCCGCAAGGCGGCGGTCGCGCACGGCAACCATAAGGTTGATCCCGCAAGCGTGGACAGTCCCTTGAAGCGGATCATCGGCGTTATCAGACGCAAAATGCAGGACGCGATCAATTCCAATCTGGATTGATCAAAAATAAATCGAAAAAGGAGGGCTGACGGATATGATGGGAAAAGGAAAAGTCATGATATGCGTCATGCTCTCCTTTATGATGTGCTTTTTGTGTGTCGGCTATGCGGCACTGTCGGGCGAATTGAGCATCACGGGCTCGGCGGAATTTTATCTGCCGCCGATCTATATCTCCAAGGTGGAATGGATCAGCGGAAACGGTATTCTGAATGAAGAGAAGCATTCGACCGAAACTCAAATGGAAAGTCTGATCACCCTGGGCAGCGCGTCCACCTCAACCGTTGTTCTTGCGGTGACGGTGAAGAACCGTTCGCAGGACGTTTACGGGTATGCGGGTACGATCGCGGACAGCTCGCATTACAGCAATTCGAATATTACCTATGCGCTGTATTCCAACCAAGCCTGCACGACGCGGCTTGCAAAAAAGACCGAGTTGCATCCGCAGACCACTTCCAAAGGAGCAAGTGGCTTGACCTTCTACGTAGAGTTTGCGTACGGAGCAGGATATAGGCCCACGAGCACGGAGACCTTGCGCTCGGTTTTGAACTTCCAATTCAAGACGCCCGTCGACTCCATCATTGAGGACACCGCTGTCAACAACGCGGTGGGAATGTTTGAGGACATTCTGAACGACCACATCAATGACAAGGATTATAATCCTCTTTTGAACATCATGAACACGGGAAACCGTGACCGAAATATCAGCTACGTCGGTAACGTAACGGGTGCAGACCCGAATGACGTCAGCGAAGTCGAGGCATTGTTTGACGGACAGCTGAATGTCAATATCGAGGGTCAGGAAAAGGAAGTCAAATTTCTGCTCAAGCGCGAAAACATTGACGGCAATGAAGCGACGGGCGGACTTGAGACCTTGAATTATCGGGATAACAACGGTAACCAAAGCGTCACGGGTTGGGAAATGGTCATGTATATGACGTCGGAGACCCTGTCGGGCGGCGGTTGGCTTACGTCGACCTATAAAACCGTGTATGCCATCGTCTTTACCTCTTATGACGGAGGAAAAACGTGGGTTCAGCTCGGTGAGATGTATCAGGGCGAGGCACAGGTCGTTCGATATGACGGCTGGCCGGGAAACGGCTCTTTCAGTACGGATACGTGGAGATCCAAGATCAGCTATTATAACTTGGGTACCAGACAAAGCATTGAAAAGCTGATCGCCAACATCCCAAAGGAAAATCAATGATCAAAAAAAAGAAGAGCGACCGCGCGCGGTCGCTCTTCTGTTTGGAAAACGACAACCACCGACACGGTCGGTGGTCACGTTTTTTTGAAAAAAGGCTTGCTTTTTGGGACGAGCCGTGCTATAATGAGCGTACACAAAAGAATAAACACACGCCATCGAAAGGAATTTCGTTGTCGGGCGTACTGCATGACGGTGCGTTCGGGGATCAGGAAATCGCGGTGAGAATCCGCAGCAACAGCCATTACCGTATCTGAAGTCAACGCTTCACAAGTCGGAATGCTGATCGGGGTGTGCCGCATAAAAGATCTCTTGGGCAACGTGGAGAGAGTGGGCATGGCTTGGGATACGGGCAGGGTATCCTTTTTCGCGCGCTTTCCTTTCACGGAAGGGCGCTTTTATTTTATCCTTTTTGTGAAATCAAACACACGAAAGGAAAATGAAAATGAAACAAACGATCAAAACAACAATTGCAATGGCGCTTGCTCTGATGCTTGCGCTTTGCATGATCTCCTGCAACACGGTCGAAAAGACGGGCATTTGGGAGAATGCGACCTACCGCAAGGACATGGAATTCGGCAACGGTGCCATGACCGTGCAGGTCGAGGTCAAGGCGGAGGAGCAGAGCGTGACCTTTACGCTCCACACCGACAAGACCATTCTCGCGGACGCACTTTTGGAGCATGAGCTGATCGCGGGTGACGAGGGCGCGTACGGACTTTACGTCAAGGTCGTCAACGGCATCACCGCGGATTACGACGTAGATCAGAGCTATTGGGCGCTTACCAAGAACGGCGAGATGCTGATGACGGGTGTCAGCGGCGTGACGGTCGCGGATGGCGAGCATTATGAGCTTACAAGAGAAAAATAATACCACCGCCGCGCAGTCATCCTTCCGCAATCGGAGGGGGCGGTTGTTCAAGCTTGTTGTTTTTGCCATGCTGGGAACGCTGATGTTCACCTCCAAGATCATCATGGAAGCGCTTCCGAACATTCACCTGCTCGGAATGCTGACGATGGTATATACCGTCACGTTTGGCGTGGAAGCGTTGATCCCGATCTACATCTACGTGCTTCTCAACGGACTTTACGCAGGCTTTGACGTTTGGTGGATGCCGTATCTTTATATCTGGACGATTCTTTGGGGAATCACGATGCTGCTTCCCAAGAATATGCCAAAGAAACTCGCGATGATCGTCTATCCCGCCGTGTGCGCATTGCACGGCTTTGCGTTTGGCATCCTGTACGCACCTGCGCAGGCGTTGTTCTGGGAGCTGGATCTTTCGGGGACGGTTGCGTGGATCGTTGCGGGATTTCCGTTTGATGTGATCCACGGCGTCAGCAATTTACTGGTCGGCATGCTGATCCTGCCATTTTCAGAGCTGATCAAGAAATTGATGAAAAAATACGGAGCATAAAAAACATCCCCAAGCGGACGAAGTCCGCTTGGGGATCAGCTTGCTGAGAAAGTATGATTTCTAAAAGTATAACATCAAAATGCGCAAGATAGACGCTTACAGAGCCCTCCTCCGAGAGGAGGGAAAGCACCGCAAGCGGTGCAGGGAGGAGCCTGCGCAACTAAAGTATAGCACTTTTTAGAGTGCATTCAGCTATTTTTGTTTCGCGCTCTCCTTCAGTCACAGCTGCGCGTGACAGCTCCCTCTCGGAGGGAGCCTTGGATTTTTGTAACTTTTCGAACTTTTTAACCAATGAGGTTTGTTAGTAGTCGGATCCCCAAGCGGACGAAGTCCGCTTGGGGATCAATGTTTATTCTTCTGTGTAAATTCCCATGATCTCGTTTAAGGAGAAGCGGTCAAAGGTGGTGTGGAAGGCGTTTTTGTTCGCAACGCGGGGAATGATGACGGTGGCGTCATTTCCGCCCGCTCTGCCGCAGTATTCCACCATTCCGTCCACGTAAGGAACAGAAGCGGAAGGAAGGTTCGCTTGCGCAAAGGTTGCGGGGAGCATTCCTCCACCCTCTTCAGAGGAAATATTGACCGTATCCACGATCTTGATATTGAAATCCGTTCCATTCTCCAGTGCCGCCTTCAAGCCGTCAATGCCGCCAAGGGTGACGTCGGCAACGATCAGAAGGGGATATCGGATGCGGATTGCGGATTGGCTGATTTCATCCGCAAGGATGAATGCCATGCGCTCGGTTTGTGCTTCTGCGTTCTTGCAGTAGTAGAAGTAAACAGGCGCTTGCTCGGTCGTAAGATTGACGGTCAACTCCTTGCCGATCAGAGCCTCGTTCTTTGGAGGAAGATAGTCCAAGGGAGTGGGACCGGGGGCAAGCGGCTCGGTGGGAGTGTTGTAGACGTTGTAATTGATGTCGCTCAAAAGCGTAAAGAGAGACACTGCCTGCGAAGGCGTGGGAGCGGTGGTCGCCGCGGTTGTTGGCGTTTCGGTTGTGGTTGCGACCGTGGTCGGTTCTGTTCCGCTCGGCGTATCGTCGGACGGGGCATTGCAGGCACAAAATGTGAAGAGAAGTAAGATGGTGAGTAAGCAGATTTCAATTCGTATTCGTTTCATAAATGACCCTCCTTTTATTTTTTTGAAACTGTAATGATATGAGCGAAAAAACGTATGCTTATTCTACGTAAATTCCCATAATTTCATTCATACCATGACGCTCCATAATATGATGAAAACTATTTTTTTCAACACGCGGATAGAGTAATGTGGATTCATTTCCACCTGCTCTGCCGAAATATTCTATGATGTTTGATGGGAAGGGGACGCTTGCCGGAGGCGTATCCTGCCAATCCATTCTTTGGAAAATATAGGGCAGAGGGATAGTGCTTTCGGTGTAATAGAGATTTGCGGTTGCCACGATGCGGATTTCAAATGCGGATTTGCTTTCCAATAATTCCTTGAAACGCTCAACACCTCCGAATGATACGTCTGCAACGATCAAAAGCGGTTGACGAATTTTGGAATCGCTGTTTGCGCCGTTTTGCATGATCATCAGCAAGCTTTCGGTATTCGTTTTTGTATTTTTGCAGTAGTAAAAATAAATGGGAAGCTCCTCTGTTGTGAGATTGACCGCCAACTCCATTCCAATCAGATTTTCGTTTGCGGGGGGAAGCTATTCAACAAAAAAATATCCACCCGTGGCGGTGTAATTATAAGATACTTCTGCGTAATTCGCATCTGTCAAAAGAGAGAACAGTGAGCTTACGGGCTGACTGATCGCTTGCTCCGTGGTTGCGACCGTGGTCGGCTCTGTTCCGCTCGGCGTATCGTCGGACGGGGCATTGCAGGCACAAAACGCAAAGAGAAGTATAACGGTAAGTAAGCAGATTTCAATTCGAATTCGTTTCATAAATGACCCTCCTTTTATTTTTTGTATATTTAGTATAACATATTTTTCCATCGTTGTCAATGTTTTTTTGTTTTTGCACAATTTTTTCAAAAACGAACAACACGCACAAGCGATCAAGCCTGTGCGCGTTGTTTTTTTATACTTTTAAATTCCGTAAAACAACCAGATGTAAAGATATGCGGGAACGATCGCCGCCAAGGTGAAGGGGATACCGATGCGGAAGAAATCGCCGTTCTTGACGGTGTAGCCCTCCTTGCGGAGAATGCCGATTCCCGTGATGTTTGCCGATGCGCCGATGGGCGTGCAGTTTCCGCCGAGCGTCGCGCCGCAAAGAAGTCCGAAATAAAGTGGGATCAAGCCTTGCGCGTCAATTCCGAGTGTTGTACCAAGCCCCGCGATGACGGGGATCATGGTGGCAACGTAAGGAATGTTATCAATGAACGCGGAAATGATGACCGAGCCCCAAACGATCAGAGTGAAGAGCAGGAAAATGTTTCCGCCGCCCGCCTTTGCGAGCAGGTTTGCCATTTCCTTGATGACGCCCATGTGTTCAATGCCGCCGATCATGAGGAAGAGTCCAACGAGCAGTCCGATGGTCTGGAAGTCGATCTCCTTTAAGGGGTCGAGGATGGCGTTCCACGTCTTTTTGCGGATGAAGTTATGGATCAAGCCGATCACGAGGAGGACGCAGCAGATCAGACCGTTGGTGACGTCGGGCTTGTTCGGGATGAAGGAAGCACCGATCAAAAGCACGATCACGCCAACGAGCAGGATTGTGGGGACGTAGTCTGTGACCTTGGTCTTTTCTTCCATCTTGGGAATCCTTCCTTTTTCCTTGCGGAAGAGGAAAAAGAGAATCACTGCGGAAAGCACCGCGCCGATCTCAACGGCAAAGAAGATGGAGGGCTTTCCCTGATAGCAGAAGAAGTCAAGGAAGCTCATATCCAGAGCCGAGCCGAGCATGATGGCGGTGGTGTCGCCCACCAACGTTGCCGCACCCTGCAAATTGCTGGATACCGCGATGCCGATGATGAACGGAACGGGATTGGTCTTGAGCTTTTTGCAGATCTCCAGCGCGACGGGAGCGATCATGAGCACGGTCGCGACGTTATCCACGAACGCCGAGATCACACCTGCAAACAGGGCAAGACACACCGCTGCCCACTGCACGTTCGGGACCTTATCGATGATGATGTCCGAGAGCAGGGCAGGCATCTTGCTTTCAATGAAGAGTGCCACGAGTCCCATCGTTCCCGCAATCATCAAAAGAACGTTGAAGTCCAACGCGCCGAGGATCCGATCGAAGGGGAGCATGCCCGTGCAGATAAAGATCAGCCCCGATGCCAATGCGATGTAGGGTCGGAACTTGGAAAAGATCAGCATCAGCACGTACGTAACGGCGAAGAGTATCAATGCGGGTACCATAAGTCCTCCAAATGTAGATTTTTTATAATTGTACCATATCTTCTCCCTGTTTGCAACTTTTTTCGACAAGTTTTCTCCCGAATACGGAAAAAGGTTTCTCGCAGGCGGAAAAGACTGTTGATTTTTTGCAAGATTTATGGTATACTTGGATAAGTAAAAAGTGCCGCGTGCGGTGCGGAAAGGAGTCTGATATGAAGCGTGTTAAGCCATTGCAGACGTTTTTGCGTTCACAGCTGATGCTGCTGAAGCCCTTCATATCGGGCTGTTCTCTTGCCACGGCGCGAAGGGGACAGGAAAAGCTGGGGCAGCTTATGGCGCACGGACACAAGGGCGAGGTCACCTGCGAGGATCTGAAGGTGGGAGACGTGGAGTGCGCGATGCTCACGCCGAAAAACGAGGTCTCCACGGGCGTGATCCTGTATCTTCACGGCGGCGGATATACGGCAGGTGGCTTGCATTACGCCAAGGGCTTTGCAACGATCCTTGCCGCGAAATGCGGTATTCGCGTATTTTGCGCGGCGTACCGATTGGCTCCCGAGTTTCCGTTTCCGACGGCGTTGGAGGATTCCCTTGACGCGTACGGATATCTGCTTTCGAGCGGATATGCGGCATCGCAGATCATCCTTTGCGGTGAAAGCGCAGGCGGCGGACTTTGCTACGCGGTCGCGCAAAAGCTGAGGGACAAGGGCAGATCTCTTCCCGCGGGAATTATCGCCATCTCTCCCTGGACCGATCTGACGGCGAGCGGAGAGTCTTACAAGACCAACGAAAAGCGCGATCCTTCCATGACGAAGGAGCGACTGAAATATTTTGCCGACTGTTACCTTTACGGAACGGAGGAGGAGCGTCGGGAGCTGCACCCCAAGGTCAACCCCGATGCGGAGGACGACCGAGAAAAAAAGCGCAATCCGAGGGTATCGCCTTTGTTCGGCAGCTTTGAAAAGCTGCCACCGTCTCTGATCTTTGTGGGTGGAGACGAGATCATGCTGGACGACTCGGTTCTCGTTGCCGAAAAAATGCAGGCGGCGGGCGTGGAGTGCGAGCTGATCGTGCGCCCAGATATGTGGCACGGCTACGTGCTGTATTGCCTTAAGGAAAACGAATCGGATTTTACAAAGATATCAAAATTCATCCGCACGCAGATCCCAAACGAGAAGATGCTGCGCTGGATGGCACTCGACAACGCGGCAAAGATCTTTCCCGCGGCGCGTACGAGAAATTGGAATAACGTATTCCGTCTTTCGGCAACGCTTTCCGAGGATGTGGACAAAAACGCGCTCAAGCGCGCGCTGGACGTAACGGTGCGCCGTTTTCCGTCGATCGCCGTACGCATCCGCACGGGTGTGTTCTGGTATTTTCTTGAGGAGATCCCGCAAGCTCCCGAGCTGATCGAGGAAAAGCCCTATCCGCTCTCCCGTATGCCGTTTGACGACATCCGCAAGTGCGCCTTCCGCGTGATCCTTTATAACAGGCGCATTGCGATCGAATTCTATCATGCTCTGACGGACGGAAACGGCGGACTTGTATTCCTCAAGACTTTGCTTGCCGAATACGCATACCAACGGCACGGGAAGAAGATCCCGGTTGGAGACGGTATTTTAGACCGCTTGGAGGAGCCGAGCGAGGACGAGCTTGAGGATAGCTTTTTCAAGTATGCGGGGCCGCACAAGGCTTCTCGCGCGGACACCGATGCCTTTCGCATCAACGGAGCACGGGAAGAGGACGGCTTCCGTACCAACACGACATTTCTGCTCCCTGCGGATCGGGTGGTTGCCGAGGCAAAGGCGAGGGGCGTGACCGTGACGGCATATCTGGTCGCCGTTCTGATGGAAGCGACGCACCGCGTGCAAAAGGCGCGTGTGCGCAATCCGAAGCGATACCGCCGTGTCAAGGTGCTGGTTCCCGTCAATCTCCGCAAGATCTTTCCGTCGAAAACCTTGCGCAATTTCGTGCTTTACGCAACGCCCGGGATCGATCCAAGGCTCGGGGAATATGAATTTGACGAGATCTGCAGGATCGTGCATCATCAGATGAAGCTGCAGATCACCGAAAAGAATATGGCGGCGATGATCGCGACCAATATCGAAAGTGAAAAAATGCGTCTCTTGAGAATGACGCCTTTGTTCATCAAAAATCTTGTGATGAAGCTGATCTATATGGCGGTGGGCGAGAGAAAGTCCTGCTTCAGCTTCTCCAATCTTGGCGTGGTAAAGCTCCCACAGGAGCTTGCAAGTCACGTCTCGCGCTTGGATTTTGTGCTGGGTGTGCAGTCCAGCGCGCCGTATAATACGTCCGCCATTACCTATGACGGAACGATCTATCTCAACGTCATCCGCAACATCAGCGATCCTGTGCTGGAGGCGGAAATCTATCACGTTCTCCGCGAGCGTGGAATTTGTCCCACGGTGGAGAGCAATACCAGAGGAAAGGGGGATTAAAATCGATGTACTGTGTCAAATGCGGCGTTCAGCTTTCGGACGGGCAGGAGATCTGTCCCATTTGCCAGACGAAGGTGTACCATCCCGATATCCCCGTGGCGGACGTGCCGCCGACGTATCCGAAGAAGGAATTTCAATCCGAGGCATTCAACCGCACGGGCGTGATGCTTGTGATCACGGTTTTTTTCGGGCTTGCGTTCCTGCTGCCGATGATCTTTGAGCTTTCCTGGCATCTGACGGTCACGTGGTCGGGCTACGTCTCGGGCGGTGTGCTGCTTGCGTATATTGCCTGCGTGCTTCCGTCGTGGTTCAAGCATCCGAGCCCCGCGATCTTTGTCCCGAGCGTGTTCGCAGCGATCTGCGTGTATCTGCTCTACATTGATCTTTGCTTGAACGGCAATTGGTTTTTGACCTTCGCGTTCCCCGTGACGGCGGCGCTTGGCGTGATCCTGACGGTGACCTCGACGCTGATCTATTATCTGCGCAAAGGTCGGCTCTATATCATCGGCGGCTGTCTCTTGGCGATTGGCGCGTGGACGGTACTGATCGAATTTTTGATCTACGTTACTTTTCATATCGTTTCTCCCGTGACCTGGTCAGCCTGCTCCTTTGCGACCTTCTTTATCCTTGGAATGTCGCTGATCGTGATCGCGATCGTCAAGCCCATCAAGGAATCTCTCAGAAGAATTTTCTTCATTGGATAAACAAAAATCGCTCCACCCCGA
>JAZNXP010000035.1:0-5498 GCA_045593965.1 Eubacteriales bacterium
CCCAAAGAAGCGGCAATATTGATAGCAGAGGTGGTTTTGCCAACTCCGCCTTTTTGATTGGCAAAAGAGATGATTTTTCCCATTGTGGTTCCTTTCTGTGGTTTTTATTGGATACAAACCGCGTTTTATCCGCGGAGATGATACTCTGTGTATATTATATCATATTGGTTACAAAAATGCAATAACCTCAAGGCAAAAACCTTGATTTTTTCAAGATTTTCTGTGTTTTATGACATGCTCATCCAATATGTTTCACGTGAAACATCATAGATGCACAGCCTTGACAAGAGTAATGTTTCACGTGAAACATTAATCATGAAATCATTATTTACTTAAAAGTTACCTCGCAATAAAAATCTATGTTTCACGTGAAACATTACT
The DNA here is from genome assembly GCA_045593965.1 of Eubacteriales bacterium. Classification (GTDB taxonomy): domain Bacteria; phylum Bacillota; class Clostridia; order Oscillospirales; family CAG-272; genus UMGS1865. The sequence goes on from JAZNXP010000035.1 coordinate 382, forward strand.
CTTGAAAATTATTGTTACTTAAAAGTTGCTCCGCGATAAAAATTATGTTTCACGTGAAACATCAAAAAAACACCGTGTTTTCATTCAAAACACGGTGCTTTTTTGGAAATCGGCTGTTTTTATCATTCAAAGCGGTTTTTTGAGGATGGTTGCGTACGCTCTCGGATATGCCTCCGGGGTCGGCTTGATCTTTTTGATTTTGATCAATGCCCGAGGGTCGGCGGTACCGTCGGCAAGAATAAGCTTGCAAGGAAGCAATTCAGGGTTGCCACCGCCAAGTGTTTTGATCGCGTTTTGCGCCTCGGTAAGTTCTTCCTCGGCTTTTGACGCTTTTAATGCCAGCAAAAAGCCATCTTTATGAATATAAGGAAGACAAAGCTCACAAAGAACGTTGAGTCTTGCTACGGCACGACTGACGACCACTCCAAAAACACCAAGCTTTGCCCTCGTTGCGGCATCCTCGGCACGCGCGGAGATTGGTTTGACATTCAATTCCAACGCTTCGGCTGCTTGAGAGACAAACCTGATCTTCTTTTCGGTGCTATCCAAAGCCGTGATCTGCAGATCAGGGCGAACAATTGCCAACGGGAGCGTCGGAAATCCAGGTCCGCAACCGATATCCAGAACACGCGCGCCTTCGGGAATGCAGGGAGCGCACAGGACTGAATCGACGTAGTGCTTGGTGATGATCTCGGGGACTGTGCGGATCGCGGTGAGGTTGGTGTGGCTATTGACCTCTAAAAGATGCTCTGTCAACACATAAAACCGTCGTTTCATGCCTTCGGTGAGGTTCAAAATGCCGTTTTTTGCAAACAATTCGGTCAGTAAGGATTCAAATTCGCTGTATTCCACGCTTTTTCCCTCATTTCATTCCAAGATAGATCAAAAGGACGGAGATATCGGCAGGATTGACGCCGCTGATGCGAGATGCTTGCCCGAGCGTGCGAGGACGGATCTGATCCAGCTTTTGCATTGCCTCAATGCGAAGTCCTCGGACGGAACGGTAATCAATGTCGGTCGGAAGAAGCATCTCCTCTAACTTTCGGTGCCGTTCGACTTCTCCGAGCTGTCGGGATGCGTATCCCGCGTATTTGATGTCTGTCTCGACCGTCAAACGGACATTGCTCGGAAGCGCAGGGCGGTCTGCGTCGATCTCGGCAAGCGATTCGTAGCTGACGGGCGGTCTGCGCAACAGATCGGCAAGCGACGCACCCGATTTCAAGGGTGTTTCACCGATGCGCTCCAGCAACGGATTTGCCACCGCGGGAGAGACGTGCGTGCGCTCTAAACGTGTCTTTTCATCCTCTTGAAGGGTGATTTTTGCAAGATATTGCCCAAAACGTTCGTCGTCGATGAGTCCAACCTCGTGTCCGATGGGAGTCAGACGCTGATCGGCGTTGTCCTGACGGAGCAAAAGGCGGTATTCCGAGCGCGACGTCATCATGCGGTACGGTTCATTCGTGCCTTTTGTGACCAGATCGTCGATCAAGGTGCCGATATAGCTGCCCGAACGCGGCAAAACGATGGCATTTTCGCCCTTCAGACTTCTTGCGGCGTTGATTCCCGCGACCAAGCCCTGCGCGGCTGCTTCTTCATAGCCCGACGTACCGTTGAACTGTCCCGCGCCGTAAAGCCCTTTTACGGCTTTGAATTCCAGTGTGGCGTCCATTTGTGTCGGATCGGCGCAATCGTATTCAATTGCGTATGCGTAGCGCATGATCTCGGCGTTTTCGAAGCCCTTGAGTGAGTGCAGCATGTCGATCTGCACGTCGGTCGGCAGGGAAGTGGAAAAGCCCTGAATATACATCTCCTCGGTTTCCTTTCCCATTGGCTCGACGAAGAGCTGATGCCGTTCCTTGTCGGCAAAGCGCACAAGCTTATCCTCAATCGAGGGGCAATAACGCGGACCTGTTCCGTGGATTTTGCCCGAATAGAGCGCACTTCGCTTAATATTTTCGCGGATGACGCGGTGAGTTTCTTCATTTGTATATACAATATGACACGGGATCTGCTCCATCGCATCGAACATTTGTTCTGTATGGGTGGAGCTATACGGCGTGATCTTGGTCTCCCCCTCCTGTTCTTCGAGGACGGAAAAGTCGATCGTCTGCCGCTTGACGCGCGCGGGTGTGCCCGTTTTGAAGCGTACCATGCGAATGCCTGCTTCCTGCAGGGAAGCGGAAAGCCCTTTTGCGGGGAGCAAGCCGTCGGGACCTGCCTCGTAGGAAACGTCGCCGACAAAAATGGCACTATCAAGATACGTTCCCGTCGCGAGAATCACTTTCTCGCAGCTCCAACGCTCGCCAAGACGGGTAACAACACCGCAAACGTGGGTGCCATCTTCTTCTTTTTGGGTAAGAAGAGAGGTGATCTCTGCCTGAATCAAGCGCAAGTTTTGCGTTTTTTCCAGTACGTGTTTCATTTTTTTCTGGTATTCACGTCTGTCCGCCTGGACGCGCTTGCTTTGCACCGCCGCGCCTTTTCCGAGGTTGAGCGTGCGCGATTGCAGGGTGACAAGATCGGCGATCCTTCCCATTTCTCCACCCAGCGCGTCGATCTCGTAGACCAGATGTCCCTTTGCGGTGCCGCCAATGGACGGGTTGCAGGGGAGATTTGCCACGGCGTCGAGAGAGAGGGTGAACAACACAGTGTCGATCCCGAGCCTTGCCGAAGCAAGAGCCGCCTCGATGCCCGCATGTCCCGCACCGACAACAGCAACCTGCGTGTGTAATTGATTTTGTGAATTTGACATTCTGTCTCCTTCTTTTTTGGGGTTATGTAAGTGATTTATAATCGGACAAATATTGCTGTTTTATTCCACACGGGAGAGGTATTCCTTCTGTGCCTCGGAGAGCGTGTCGATCGAAATTTTGGACGCGGCGAGCTTGATGCTTGCCACCGCCGTGTCGATCTCGGCAGGAACGGCGTAGACGCGCTTTTCCAGCTTGCCCTCGTTCTTGACGAGGAACTCCAAGCCCTTTGCCTGGATGCCGAAGGACATATCCATGATTTCGGCGGGATGTCCGTTTCCTGCGGCGAGGTTGACAAGACGTCCCTCTGCCAGCAGATTGAGAATTCTGCCGTCCTTCATGCGGTAGCCGTGGATGTTCGGCTTGCGCTCCCAATCCTCGATCGAGAGCGATTTGAGCGCACGTTTGTCGATTTCCACGTCGAAATGACCGCTGTTGGCGAGCAGAACGCCGTCCTTCATCACCTCAAAATGCTCGCAGCGAATGACGTCGCAGCAGCCCGTGAGCGTGACAAAAATATCACCGATCTTTGCCGCCTCGTCCATCGGAAGAACGGTGAAGCCGTCCATCACCGCCTCGATCGCCTTGATCGGATCGATCTCGGTCACGACCACAACGGCACCCATGCCCTTTGCGCGCATTGCGAGTCCCTTTCCGCACCAGCCGTAGCCCGCGATGACCATCGTCTTGCCCGCGATCATGAGGTTGGTGGAATTCATAATGCCGTCCAGCGTGGACTGCCCCGTTCCGTAGCGATTATCAAAGAGATGCTTGCAGTCGGCGTCGTTGACGTCGATCATGGTGTAATCCAGAAGCCCTGCCTTTTCGCGCGCGAGGAGACGGTGAATACCCGTTGTGGTTTCCTCGCATCCGCCGATGAGATTGACGCCGTATGCGCGGCATTCGCCGTGAAGGAGCGAGATCAGATCGCCTCCGTCATCGATCATGAGGTGGGGATTGCAGGAAAGTGTCGCCTTGAGATGCTCGGTGTATTCCTCGTCGCTCACGCCGTGACGCGCGTGGACTTGGAAGCCTTCCGCGGCAAGAGCCGCCGCGACGTCGTCCTGGGTGGAAAGCGGATTGCAGCCCGTTACCCACACCTCCGCGCCGCCCGCGCGAAGCACCTTTGCAAGGTACGCGGTCTTTGCTTCCAGATGGATCGACATTGCGATGCGCTTGCCCGCAAAGGGCTTGGTGCGCTCGAATTCCTCCTTGATGGAATTCAAAATGGGCATATAAGACTGTACCCACGCGATCTTATCCGCACCCGAGGGTGCCAAATTGATGTCCTTGATCTGACTCATTTGATGATGGTTCCTTTCTATATAAATAAGACAAATATTGCTATTTTAAACAACCGTAAGCGTATCCTGCTTTCGGTATTCCGACGGAGAAATGCCAAGCTGCTTGACAAACGCGCGGTTGAAGGTCCGCAGCGTGTTGAAGCCGACAAGCTCGCTGATCTCGGTGATGCTGTGCGTGGAGTTGAGCAAATACCTGCACGCCTCGGAAATGCGCAGGGAATTGACGTAATCGTTGAAGCGGATGCCCAGACGGTTGCTGAAGAGGTGAGAAATGTAATACTTGTTCAGATGCAGCTTCTCCTCCAGCATCGAAAGGGAAAGATCCTCGCCAAAATTGCACATACAGTACGATAGGATCGACCGCAATGCTCCCGATTCGCTCGCGGACACGTGCGAGATCTCCATGCTTCCGAGCAGATCCGAGAACAGCGCAAGCAGAAGTCCGCGCAAAAGCGGCCCTCCCGCTTTTTCGATAACGGTTTCCTGACAGTGACTCGCCAGCATCCGAAAGAGCGTATCGACCCTTGGCAGCTTGTCCGCATTCCGAATGACGGGGAAATTTGGGATCGCCTGCGTGAACAGATCCATGAATTCGGGCATCAGATCGGGCTTGATGATGAACAGGAAATAGGATTCCGTTTCGTGGGATTCATACCAATGGATCTGGTTGGGAAAGGACAAAAACACATCCCCGGGACGCAGCTCACACCTTGCCGTGTCCGCATAAGCGACAGTCTTGCCGCCGAAATAATACACCAGCTCCAGCTCGCGGTGCAGATGCGGCACGCATCTTAACGGCGATTGTCCGGCATTATCGGTCCTGTGGTAGATTTTGTATTTTTTTTGTTCGTAGACCGCCAAATTATATGTTGACATGCTTGTCCTCCTTTCTGTGTTTGTATTTTTTTGAAAAAGAATGAGGCGCAACGGCGTTTTGTGCGGTGCGGGTGGTTCGGGATTTTGCGGAAGTCTATATCTGTTGGCATCATTTTATGAAAGGCTCTCCCTTCGGGAGATGGTGTCAAACGGCGCGCAGCGACTTGTGACGCAGAGGGCTACTTTA
>JAZNXP010000036.1:0-1894 GCA_045593965.1 Eubacteriales bacterium
CTCTCTGGAAGATGCAGACCGAAAGCATCGTTGTATTCCCCGAGGGCGTATCCGTTCTTCCCTGGATGGTCTGCGGAACCAACGAGATCGGTGAAGCAACTGCCGAAAAGCTCAAGACCACACGCATCTGCATCTGGACAACGCACGGCATCTACGGCGTCGGTAAGGATCTTGACGAAGCATTCGGCTTGATCGAGACCGTTGAGAAGGCAGCACAGCTCTATATGCTCACCGCCCGAGCAAAGAGAATCAACGAGATCACCGACGATCAGCTCCGTGGCCTCGCAGCATCCTTCAAGCTCGATTACAGAACCGATTATCTTGACTAAAATACAAGCATAAAAACAACCAAACCCCGCCGCTATGGCGGGGTTTTCGTGATACGAAAAAGCGGCTTCAAAAAAGCCGCTTTTTTGTTGATCATTTGCGTTTTCTGCGAGGCAATACCGCAGCGACAAACGCGATCATGGGAATGAGTGCCACAGCTCCTCCACAAACGCTTCCCGAGCATCCGCCCTTGCTGTTGCTTGCTCCGGCGGTCGTTCCTGCCGTTGTGGTCACTTCTGTGGTAACGTCAACCGTTGCGTCCGTCGTTTCGATCGGATCGGCGGGATCCTCTTCCTTGACCGCGTGCTCGTATTCGGGAACCGTGACGGTAAATTGGCTCGTGCTCATAAAGAACTTCTTATCGTTCGTGGAATACTGCTCCACCGTGACGGTCTTGCCGTCATTCGAGAAATAGAGCATCGCAACCATACCCGTCGCACGGTATCTGACGTCTGTGACCTGCGGATTGACCAGGAATTGCGTCACGATATTTCCGTGAACGCCTTCCGTTTGCGTCATGACGATATCGGTCGATCCGATGTGACCCGAGAATACCATAAAAATGTTCTCATGCTGCTTGATCAGCTTATCCCACATCTGATCTCCGTTGTTCGTCACGCCGTTGTTGACTCCCGTTTTGTTGGGAGCTAACGGATTGGTATAATCCAAGGTCGTGCCGTCCTCGTCAAGATATGCGTGCGTGGAAATGATCACGCGGTGCTTCGGATGCGCCTCGATGATGTCGGATGCCCAATTCAAGATCGCATCACTCGGGCCGTAATCAAGCGTGATATGCAGGTAATCCACGTTGCCCGCGCGGAAGGTGACCCAAGAGTTGCAGATGTCGTTTTCTCCGTAAAAGCCGTTGAAATTGCTCTTATAGGCATCCGTATTAAAGGTCGCGTTGAACTGCGCGGCGGAATCGTGATTTCCGCGGATCATGGAATACGGAACGATGCCGTTGAGCTGATCAACAAATTGCTTTGCGATCTTCCATTCATCGTTCGTGTCCTTATCGGTAATGTCGCCCATGCCGAACACGTACGAGATCTTCTTTTCATCTTGATTTCTCGCGATCCATTGATAAAGCGATTTGAGAACGCCCGCGCTCTTGAGCGTGACGATCTGCGTATCTCCGACAATGCAGAAGGAATAATCATAATCGGTCACGGGCTCTTTTTCGTCTTTTGTGATCCAGACGGTCGCTTTGGTCACGGTATATTGCGTTGAGCAAGCATTTTCGATGACCGTTTTTTCCGCAGCACCGTTCAGATCGTAATGCGCGAGGAGGTGATCTGCCGAGGTGTCGATTGCCGTCATATCCGCTTTGATCTCATCCGCGGTTCTGATATCGGAATACACCGTGACGGAACGGATACTTCCCTTGAAATAATCTCTGTTCGCGGGGATCTGCGTGCCGCCGATCGCCATGGGAAGAGATGCCGCCAGAGGGTGAAAATCAACAGCGACCGCCAGGGTCTGTACCGCCTCTCCGTTGAGATAGCAGGTCGCCTGCTTCTTTGCCGCGTCAAACGTGATCGCCAGATGCTTCCATTCGCTTCCTCTG
>JAZNXP010000037.1:0-8467 GCA_045593965.1 Eubacteriales bacterium
TCTCCAGCGGAGAAGGTGGCACCGCAGGTGACGGATGAGGAGAGAGACGGAATATATTTGTTTGCAATCAAAAGTGGGTTCGCCCCTCAAAAAAACCGCCACCGTTCAAACCTATCTGCCGCACTTCATGAAAGGCTCCACCTACTTGTAGGGGGAGCTGTCGCGAAGCGACTGAGGGGGTAAAATCGGCACACTACCGAAGTGAAGAGGATCTGCCGCAGCGGAGCTACGGAGCCCCACCGCAGGTGGCCCCTACGGGAAATAAACGGACGGGTTTCAACCACCGCGGAATTTTGGAGCAGCATACTGTACGAACGTAAGCCTCTCCTATAGAGCGGGCAGGGTGTTGGTACCCGACCGCTATCGGCAACACCAAACGAATACCGCAAAAAACGTCCCGAGGCGGTTGACCAACTAACAAAAGGGACGAAAACATCCCCAACCCCACAAACCTTCACCTTGCCACACTGCGACGGAAGCACTGTGTAAGTGCTTTCTTCCCAAGTGTCGCAAAACCCAATACGGTGAAAGCTTTGAAGGAGTAAGTATGAAATTTTGTTTTGATTATCATGGTTTGTTCTCACAAGAACAAACCATGCCGTAGCGGCAAATTGTATTTTGGAAACTGCCAAACGATATAGCCGCGATGAACTTTTTTCAAAAGTTTCCCACAAAAAAAGATATATCCGAAAGGAGTCCATTATGGCAAAGAGAAATATTGTAAAGATCGGAGACGACACCTTAAGAAAGGTGTGCCGTCCCGTGGACCAGATCACGCCGCGTGTTGTGGCGTTGCTGGATGATATGGTCGAGACGATGCGCGCGGCGAACGGCTGCGGACTTGCGGCGCCGCAGGTCGGCATTTTGCGTCGCATTGCGGTCGTTGAGGTAGAGGAAGGAAACGTGATCGAGCTGATCAACCCGAAGATCATTGCGTATGCGGGAGAGCAGCAGGAGCAGGAGGGATGCCTGTCCATTCCCGAAAGATGGGGAATTACGAAGCGTCCGAAGCACGTCACGGTTCGCGCGACCAACCGCAAGGGCGAGACCTTTGAGGTCACGGGCAGCGATCTGCTGGCGCGTGCGCTTTGCCACGAGATCGATCATCTGGACGGCAAGCTTTTTATCGATTGCATGATTGAGGAGATCAAATAATGCGCATTTTATTTATGGGAACGCCCGATTTCGCGCTTTTTTCGCTCCGCGCGTTGGTCGAGTCGGGACGGGACGTGATCGGCGTTGTTACGCAGCCCGATAAGCCCAAAGGAAGAGGATACGCGCTCACGCCGCCGCCCGTCAAGGTATATGCCGAGGAGCGCGGACTGCCTGTTTATCAGCCAAACAGTCTGCGCGGCGAGGAGTTTGCGGAATTGCTTGCAAGGATCGATCCCGAGGTGATCGTGGTCGTGGCGTACGGAAAAATCCTGCCCGCGAACGTCTTGGAGTATCCGAAGTACGGCTGCATCAACGTTCACGGCTCGCTTCTGCCCGAATACCGCGGCGCGGCACCCATGCAAAGGGCGATCCTTGACGGCAAAGCCGAGACGGGCATCGTGACGATGTATATGGACGTCGGACTCGACACGGGGGATATGCTTCTTCGCGCTTCCATGCCGATCGAGGAAGGCGACAATTTTGAAACGGTACACGACAAGCTCGGTTCTCTTGGCGCGCAGACGCTTTTGAACACGCTTGACGGCTTGAAGGCGGGAACACTGGAGCGTATTCCGCAGGATAACGAACAGGCGACCTACGCGGCGAAGATCGAAAAGAGCGACTGCCGTCTGGACTTTACGCAATCGGCAAAGTGGGTACACGACCGCGTGCGCGGACTGTCCCCCATTCCGCTTTCATTCACGCATACCCCCGACGGGAAGATGCTGAAGGTGATCGCCGCCGAACGCTCGGACGCATCGGTCACGGGCAAGCGCGCGGGAGAGGTCATCTCGCTCACGGGCGGTAAGATCACCGTCGCGTGCGCGGACGGAGCGGTCGCTCTTCTGACCGTTCTCCCCGAAGGAAAAAAGAAAATGTCCGCCGCGGACTTCATCAACGGCAGAAAGATCTCCGTCGGTGACGTACTCGGTCAATTCTGAAGATCAGAGCAGGGGAACGCATCGCACCCTTCGGGAGCTTTTTTGAAAGCCTTCCGTGACGCGCGTGAAAAAAACTGCAAATTGCGATAAAAGGTCAAAATGCGTTCGATCAAGGGTCAAAACGGATTTTGATAAACGAAAAAGAGAAAGGAGCCACAGGATGGGAAGGATCAACGTACTCCCGTTTGCGGTAGCGAATTTAATAGCGGCGGGCGAGGTAGTGGACCGTCCCGCGTCGGTGATCAAGGAGCTGATGGAGAACTCGATCGATGCAGGCGCGAGCCGCATCACGGTCGAGATCCAGCACGGCGGAGTGACGTTCATGCGCGTGAGTGACAACGGCTGCGGAATGTCCCCCGAGGATCTTCCCGTGGCGATCAAGCGTCACGCGACGAGCAAGATCCGAGAGGCTTCGGATCTGGACGGCATTCTGACGCTCGGCTTCCGCGGTGAGGCGTTGGCGGCGATCGCGTCGGTATCCGACGTTCGTATTCTGACCAAGACTGCGGACGCGCCGTACGCATCGATGCTGGAGTCGCATTGCGGCGAGGTCGTGGGCATCACGGAGCAGGGGGGGAGCACGGGCACGAGCGTGATCGTGGAGAACCTGTTCGCGAACGTTCCCGCGCGCCGTAAATTTCTCAAAAAAGACATCACCGAGGCGATGGCGGTGGCAACGAATGTCGAAAAGGTTGCGCTGTCCCATCCCGAGATTGCGATGCGCCTGATCATCGACGGTGTGATTAAGCTCGACACGGCAGGCGACGGCGATCTGAAAAATACGATCTACGCGGTTTACGGCAAGGAATTTGCAATGAAAATGTTACCCGTCAACGCCGATCACGACGGCATCGTCATTCGCGGATTTGTCGGACGGACGGACAATTTCAAGGCAAACCGCAACTATCAGAATTTCTTTATCAACGGCAGATTTGTCAAGAGTCGCACCGCAATGGCGGCGATCGAGCAGGCATACACCTCGTATATGCCGCCCGAAAAATTCCCATGCTGTGTCCTGTTCATGGACATCAACCCCGCGCGTGTGGACGTCAACGTACATCCCGCAAAGCTGGAGGTGAAGTTTTCGAGCGAAAAGCCCGTGTTTGAGGCGATCTATTACAGCGTTCGCACGGCGTTGGAATCGAATTCTCAACGTCCGAGCATGGAATTGAGCTTCTCCAAGCGCGAGAAGCGGAACGTGTTTGCGGATCGGGAGCTGATGTCGCAGGCGACCTCTCCCGTGATCGACGGACGCGCGGGAGGCGAGAAGCCGAAGCAGCTGTCTTACGATCTGTCAGCTCCGCGCGCGGATGCGACGCAAACACGCATGACCGCGCAGGAATACCGTGAAAAATACGCGCCCGCAGTCTCTCCGACGGTCGCTCCGTTCGGCAAGACGGGTGCGCAGTCGATCCCGAGCGCACAGTCTCCCAAGGTCCACGCGCCGACGGAAGCATCCAAGGCGGCGATCCCGACCGAGGCGAAGGCGGACGTGACTGTTCCAATCGTTGAAAAGACGGTCAATTCACCCGAAAAAGCCGCATCGGACGCAAGCATTCCGCCGCTTTCCTCGTTCGTGCCGCAGGAAGCGTTGCTCGATCCGACGCAAACGCTGGTGTCTCCCACGCCCGAGCTGATCTGGGACGTCTCTCCCGACGCAAAGCTCTCGGACATTATGAAGATGCCCTCTCGGCAGACAGTCGAGCAACCCGAGCAGCCCAAGGAGCAGCCTGCGCCCATACCCGCCGAGCCGACCGAGAAGGAAGAGAAGAAGCTTCCGTATTACCGCATCGTCGGCGAGGTCTTTCACGCATACGTGATCGTGGAGTGCGAGGACAAGATGCTCCTTGTGGATAAGCACGCCGCGCACGAGCGCATCATTTTCGAGCAGCTCAAGGAGAGCTTACAGTCGCTCGATCCCTGCTCCCAGCTTCTCATGCTTCCCGTTGACGTCATGATGACGGGCGGAGAGGTGGAGGCGCTCAAGGAATACAATTCCGAGCTGGAGCGCATTGGATTTTCGCTCCGTTACGCGCGGAATACCGTTTACGTTGACGCCATTCCCGAGGGAGTGGAGTCCAACGCCGTGCCCGATATGCTGCAGACCATGGCAGACCGCATTCTGACGTCCACGGGCAGCGTCAAGCTCACGCGTGACATCATTTTTGAAAAGGCTCTGTATCAGGCGTCCTGCAAAGCCGCCGTCAAAGCGGGAAGAAGCTATGCCGACGGTCACATCGATTGGATCATCCGCAAGCTCATGGAGATTCCCGACATCACCTTTTGCCCCCACGGCAGACCCGTTGCGCTGGAGCTTTCCCACAGGACCCTTGACAAACAGTTCGATCGCACAGGGTTTTAAGGAACGTTTTTTAGGGTACCCTTTTCGCAAACGGGCTTCCCGATAAAATCAAAAACACACCAACGAACAGAAAGGAAACACGAGATGTTATTCGGATGGTTTTATTATGACTGGACGATACTGATCGTATTGCCCGCGATGATCTTTTCGTTGATCGCGCAGGTAAGGGTGAACAGTACGTTTGATAAATACAGCAAGGAGCCGACCGCTCGCGGATTGACCGCGGCGCAGGCGGCACGACAGATGCTGGACGCGAACGGCTTATATGACGTGCAGATCGAGCACGTGGGCGGAAATTTAACCGACCATTACGATCCGCGCGCCAAGGTGCTGCGCTTGTCCGACAGCGTTCACGATTCCAAGAGTGCTGCGGCGGTTGGTGTTGCCTGCCACGAGGCGGGACACGCGCTCCAGCACGCAAAGAAATATGCGCCCTTGAATCTCCGCATGAGCATCATTCCGCTTTGCAACATCGGCTCGGGACTTGCGATGCCGCTGTTTCTGATCGGCTTGCTGTTTGCGGGTGAGTTCGGTTATATGTTCATGCTTGCGGGCATTGCGTGCTTCTCTTTAGCAACGCTGTTCCAGCTGATCACGCTGCCCGTGGAATTCAACGCATCCAAGCGCGCGATGGCTTGCATGGAGGATTACGGCATTCTCTACAGTGAGGATCTTCCAAAGGCAAAGCGGGTGCTTTGGGCGGCGGCAATGACTTACGTCGCGGCGCTGGCAACCTCACTTTTGTCCTTGCTCCGCTTGCTTGTGATCGCGAACAACCGCAGACGCTGACGCGAGGAGAACACGATGGAGAACGTCCGCGCGATCGCGCTTTCCGTATTGAATAAATGTACGCTTGCAGAGCAGTATTCCAACATTTCCTTGGATACAGCCATCAAGCGGACGTCTCTTTCCGCGTCCGATCGGGGGCTTCTGACCGCGCTTGTTTACGGCGTTTTGGAGCGGAAGCTGACGTTGGACGCTTGTATTTCGTCGCTTGCGGCACGTCCGATCGGGCAGATCGACGTTGAGACGTGCAATCTGCTGCGGCTTGGAATTTATCAATTGCATTATCTTGACCGTGTTCCCGACCACGCGGCGGTGAACGAGACGGTTGCTCTCGCTCCGCGCAAGACACGGGGATTTGTCAACGCGATTCTGCGTTCGTTTTTGCGAACGGGGAAGGTGATCCCCGCGCCCGATCGGGAGAGTGATCCCGTGGGATATTTATCGGTGACGTATTCGTTCGATCCCACGCTTTGTCAAATCTTTTCGGAGACGTTCGGAGCAGCGCGTGCCGAGTCCTTGCTCGAGGCGTTCTGCAAGCAGCCGCCTCTGACTCTGCGTGTCAATACGCTTCGCACAACGAGGGAAGATCTGACGTCGCGCATCGAGGCGGAGGGCTATACCGTTCTGCCGACGGTGCAGAGCGATACGGGACTTTCCTTGCCGTCCGCTCCCGTTGCGTCGCTTTCGGGCTTTGCGGAGGGTGACTTTTTCGTGCAGGATGAAGCGTCCCAGCTCTGCGTGGAGGCGTTGGATCCTCGCGCGGGAATGACGGTCATCGACGTCTGCGCTTGCCCCGGCTCAAAATCCTTCGGCGCGGCGATCCGCATGGAAAACAAAGGACGCGTGATCTCCTGCGATCTGCACGCGAACAAGCTCTCTCTTGTGCGCAGCGGTGCGGAACGGCTTGGCATTTCGATCATCGAGACGGCTGCGAGGGACGCGCGAGACACCAACGCGGAGTGGATCGGCATTGCCGACCGCGTGCTTTGCGACGTACCCTGCTCGGGATTTGGCGTCTTTGCCAAAAAGCCCGAGCTACGATACAAGGACCCCGCTGTGAGCGAGCGGTTGCCCGAAATTCAGGCGGCAATCTTAAACAGCACGTCCGCTTACGTCAAGCACGGCGGACGGTTGGTTTATTCGACCTGCACGCTCCTGCCGCGAGAGAACGGAGACGTTGTCCGCGCGTTTCTTTCGGCGCATACGGAGTTTTCGCTCATATCCATGCGCACGCTTTATCCCGACACCGACGGCACCGACGGCTTCTTCTTTGCCGTGCTGGAGCGGCAATAACGGCGGATCGCGCAATTATGCTTTTCTTGAAAAAGTTTCCTTAAGAAAAAGAACAACATAACAAACAAATCGACACATACTGTAAAGGAGGGATCGACCGTGGAAGAAACGCGTGAATTGTTATCCATGCTGCCCGAAGAGCTTGAAGAATGGATGCTTGAGAACGGCGAGGCGAAATACCGCGCAAAGCAGCTTTTTCCCCAGCTTCATCGCGGACTTTCCCCCGACGAGATCACCAATCTCGGCAAGAAGTTGCAGCAGAAGCTGAAGGATGCGTTCGTTTGGCATCTTCCCGTGATCGAGCAGAAGCTGGTTTCCGCGATCGACGGAACGGTGAAATATCTGTTCTCTCTTGCGGACGGCAACTGCGTGGAGAGCGTTGTGATGAAATACGATCACGGCAACACGATCTGCATTTCCTCACAGGTCGGCTGCCGCATGGGGTGCAAATTCTGCGCCTCCACGATCGGCGGCAGAGTGCGTGATCTGACCTCTGCGGAGCTGCTCGGACAGGTGATCGCCGCGCAAAAGGACTGCGGCGAACGCATTTCCAACATCGTGATGATGGGGATCGGAGAGCCGCTGGACAATTACGACAACGTTCTGCGCTTTTTGCATCTTGTCAATCACGCAGACGGGATCTGCATCGGTTACCGTCACATTTCTCTTTCCACCTGCGGCTTGGTGGATCAGATCGAGCGTCTGGCACGTGAAAATCTGCCCATTACGCTTTCGATCTCCCTGCACGCGCCCGATGACGAAACGCGTTCGGCGATCATGCCCATCAACAACCGTTGGGGCGTGGACGCTCTTTTGGATGCCTGCCGCGCGTACTACTCGGCAACGGGACGCCGCATTTCCTTTGAATATACGCTGATCGCGGGGAAGAACGATTCGGTTGAAAACGCGCAAAAGCTCGCGCGTGTGCTCAATTCGCATCTTCGTTCCCGCACCGACAGCATGCCCATACACGTCAATCTCATCCCCGTCAACGAGGTGTCCGAAACGGGCTTCCGTCGCTCGGGTAAGGATGCCGTCCTCGCGTTCGCGAAAACGCTGGAATCCAAAGGCATCCGCGCGACCGTCCGCCGCAAGCTCGGTGCCGACATCAACGCTTCCTGCGGTCAGCTCCGCCGCGCCCGTGAAGGCGCGAGAACGTGCTGACAGAGGGTGCGGTTTTTAGGACGCGGTTTTTTAGGGCGCGTTTTTTTAGGGGAAACTTTTTGAAAAAAGTTTCCCCTATAACCCCTTCAAAAACTTTCACGGCAGAGGTTTTGGCTACGTTTGGAAAGATCGTGCAAACACACTGCTTTCGTCGGTGGATAGCAAGTGAAAGTTTTTACGAAAGTTGATAGACACAGTCCCTTTCGTTAGTTGGTTCACTGCATGGGAACGTCTTGATCACGGTTTGTCAGATCAGCTCCCGCAAGCATTTTGGTACCACCACCCAAAATGCTCCAATCCGTAGGGGCGACCTGTGGTCGCCCGCGAATAAAATTTTGCAGTAGCTCGAAACCGTCCGCTGCAGCGGAGCTAAGTGGGAGCGGCACCTTGCCGCCCACCACCCTGAAAACTCCACGAATTTAGTTTCGGTTCAAAGCTGTTTGCTTTATTGATCGTAGGGAACGGCGTCCTCGACGTTCCGCTATAAACAATAATTGCGGTTTTAGGGTCGGGATTGCCAAATAATCGTTTTGCTTTTGCTACCGTGAAAATTTTATGCTTTTCGGAACGTCGACGTTCTCGCTGTGGCTCGGTCACACCACGGCTCTGACACCACCCCGTGGTTCCGCTCCGCTACGCCGTTCCCTACAAGATTGATATAATTTGAGACTTTTACAACAGCTTTAAGCTTTTGCAAAGTTTTATAGCTGTTGTCGGCATTTTATGAAAGGCTCCACCTACTTGTAGGGGGAGCCGCCGCGAAGCG
>JAZNXP010000038.1:0-29379 GCA_045593965.1 Eubacteriales bacterium
GATCGGTTGTCCTCTGGACACCGCGCCGAACGTCATCATCATCGGCTTTTCCTGCAAAAACGAGCTGCTTGACCGTTTTTCCGAACAGCCGACCGCACTGACCGCCGAGCTGCAACGCCTTCTGACCGACGTGATCAAGGAAGGCAGAAATGTCTTTCTGCCGCCTTACGACGTTCCCAACGTCAAGGATATGAAAAAGCGAAAGGAATACCCCTTTGGCGCGGATCAGATGATCAAGCTGAAGCTGGAGGCGTTTTTCATCGAGCTGATCCGTGCGTGCGAGATCTCCGCGACCGCCCGTGAAGCGATCGGCACCGCATCCAAAACGCAGGAGATCTATCGCTATATTGAAGAAAATTTCAGAGAACGGATCCGTCTTGACGAGCTTTGCTTCCTTTACGGAACGAACAAGACCACCCTGTGCGCCGCCTTCAAGCGGGAGTACGGCACGACCGTGATCGATCACATCAACCGCCTGCGCATGAAGGAAGCCAAAAAGCTGCTCCGTGAGGGGACTTACAATCTGACACAAATCGCCTCCATGGTCGGCTTTTCCTCGGTGCATTATTTTTCCCGCACCTTCAAGCAATACGAAAACCGCTCCCCCTCGGAATACATCAGAACCATCAAAGCGAAATTGGATCTTTGATCCCGAACGCCACGATGAGCTTGAAGCTCATCGGGGCGTTCTTGATTTTTAATATATTTATCTTCTCTTCTCTGCCACTTCAAGCAGTGCGTCGGCAAGGAACTGATCCACGGTCTTTGTAACCGTCTCTGCCGCACGGTTGCGGACGGCTACGGAGCCCGTCTCCATTTCCTTCGCGCCAATGACCAGCATATAAGGAACCTTCTGCATCTGCGTAGCTCTGATCTTATATCCAATGGTGTTGGAGGAATCATCCAGCTCTACGCGCAGTCCCGCAGCCGAAAGCTTCTCCTTGACCTGCTTTGCGTAGTCAACGTGCTCGTCTCCGATGGGAAGAATGCGAACCTGCTCGGGAGCGAGCCAGAGCGGGAACGCGCCCGCGTACTTCTCGATCAGAAGTGCCAGCGTTCTCTCGTAGCAGCCCATGGACGTGCGGTGAATGATATAAGGCGTTACCATCTGGTTGTTGGAGTCAACGTACTCCATGCCAAACTTCTTCGCGAGCAGCATATCGATTTGAATGGTGATCAGCGTATCCTCTTTTCCGAATACGTTCTTGATTTGAATATCCAGCTTCGGTCCGTAGAACGCCGCCTCGTCGATACCGATCGTATAGTTGATGTTGTTGGCATCCAGCAGCTCCTTCATGATGCCCTGTGCCTCATTCCACTGCTCGGGCGTTCCCTCGTACTTGTCCGTACGCGCGGGATCCCACTGCGAGAAGCGGAAGGAGCAATCCTCCTTCAGCCCCAGCGTTTCGAGCATATACATCGCAAGATCAAGGCATCCCTTGAATTCATCCGCAAGCTGATCGGGGCGAAGGACCAAGTGTCCCTCGGAGATCGTGAACTGACGGACACGGATCAAGCCGTGCATCTCGCCCGAATCCTCGTTTCTGAACAGCGTGGACGTCTCGCCCAAGCGCATGGGAAGCTCGCGGTAGGAGCGCTTCTTGTTCAGGAATACCTGATACTGGAACGGACACGTCATCGGACGGAGCGCGAAGCATTCCTTTGTCTCGTCGTGTGGGTCGCCCAGAATAAACATACCGTCAAGATAATGATCCCAGTGTCCCGAGATCTTATAAAGCTCTCTTTTAGCCATCAGGGGAGTTTTGGTCAAGAGATATCCTCTCTTCTGCTCCTCGTCCTCGACCCATCTCTGCAGCAGCTGGATCACACGCGCGCCCTTGGGCAGCATCACGGGAAGTCCCTGTCCGATGGAATCCACCGTGGTGAACAGCTCCAGCTCACGTCCGAGCTTGTTGTGGTCTCTTTTGAGTGCCTCTTCCTGCTGCGCGACGTACGCATTCAATTCATCCTTTGTCGGGAACGCGATACCGTAGATGCGCTGCAGCATCTTGTTCTTCTGGTCGCCCTTCCAGTATGCGCCCGTGCACTGCGTCAGCTTGAACGCCTTAACGGCACCCGTGCTGAACAGGTGAGGGCCTGCACAAAGATCGGTGAATTCGCCCTGACGGTAAAAGCTGATGGTCTCTCCCTCGGGAAGCTCCTCAATGAGCTGTACCTTATAAGGCTCGTCCTTCTCGGTCATAAGCGCGATCGCCTCATCGCGAGGAAGCTCGAAGCGTTCGATCTTCAGGTTTTCCTTCACAATCTTCTTCATCTCGCTCTCCAATGCCTTGAGCGCATCGGGAGTGAAGGAAACGTCGGAATCAAAATCATAGTAGAAGCCGTTGTCGATCGCGGGACCGATGGTCAGCTTGGTCGTGGGATACAGACGCTTGACTGCCTGCGCCAGAATGTGCGCCGCAGAATGACGGAACAGCTTTTTGCCTGCCGCATCCTCAAAGGTCAGAAGCTGTACCTCGGTGTCAGCGTTCAGCTCATGTGTCAGTGCAACGGTCTCACCGTTGATCTGCGCGCCGATGACCGCTCTTGTGATCAGCTCGGCTTCCTTTGCCGCATCATACACCGTAACGGGGGATGCGTATTCCAAAACCTTGTCTTGAATTTTGATCTGCATAATTGTTTATCTCCTTTTGCTTGGATAAAATTTTCCGAAAAATATAATAAAAACACACCCCGCGGCATTTCTGCCATTCGGGGTGTGGATCTTTCTTCCGCACGGTTCCACCCGGACGTTTCACTCATTGTTTTTTGTTGAATTGTAACGGGAAAGTGGTACCCTTTTGTCCTGCGCCAAGAACCTTTCAGCACACCAAGCAGTGGGTTCTCTCTCTGGGGAGCGGTGTCAAAAGAACGTGTCTTTACCGCGAGTCCATCGGTCGGACTCTTTATTTCAGATGCTCTTGCCCTTCTCCGACTTTTTGCGAAGATTGTAAGCGGAGCGAGGGTTGACGATCTCACGCCAATCGAGATCTCCGCGATCCAAGGCGGTCACGATGACCTCTGCCGTTGCGATGTTGGTAGCGACGGGAACGTTATAAAGATCGCAAAGACGCAACAATTCCGCCTCTACATCATCCGATTCCGCATCGGGACGAGTATCCTTGAAGTAAAGCAAAACATCGATCTCATTGCAAGAAATACGAGAGGCGATCTGCTGCTTACCGCCCTGCACGCCCGCGAGCAAGCGTTCGATCTCAAGACCCGTAGCCTCTGAGATATACTTTGCGGTAATACTGGTCGCGCAAAGATTGTGTTTGCTCAAAATGCCGCAATACGCGATACAGAACTGCGTCATCAACTCTTTTTTCAAATCGTGCGCAATGATTGCAATTTCCATCGGTGAGAATGCCATCCTTTCCTCTGTCGTTGTGCTCTATATTGTGGTAATTATATCACAGATGCCCCTAAATTGTCAATAGGCAAGCGCATTTTTTTGGTATTTTTTTGCGCAAAACGCGCGAAGGGACAAAAAACGGCAATTTATTCGTACTTCGCGCGGATACCGCCGATATATTTCGGACGCGTACGGGCAGCCAGAAGCAACGCCTCTCCGATCTGCTTGATCCCGAGTCTGACAGGTACCGCAACGTCACGCAGGTGCATACCGATCAGCGTGCCGCCGATGTCGAGTCCCGCGTGTGCGCGGATATGCTCAACCGCCACGGGTGCGTCAAAGCCTGCCCAAGCTGCCGTGGCAAACGAGCCGCCAGCCTTGGGCTGCGGAACCACGCAGACCTCCTCCAAGCCGTATTTTTCGGCGCATTCGCGTTCAATGATCAACGCACGGTTCAAATGCTCACAGCATTGCGCCGCAAGATAGATCCCCTTCTCCTTCAGAATGGGCATGACGGCAGCAAAGACCTCCTCTGCCGCCGCGGGAACAGAACCGTGTCCGATCTGCGATCCCGTGATCTCCGACGAGGAGCAACCGATCACGAGAATATCTCCTTTTTTCAGTCCCACGAGCTCCAACAGCTCTTCCAGAGCCTGCGCGGTCTGCTTTTGAATTTCGGTCATATCGGTAATCCTTTCCGTGTTTACATCAGATCGCTTCCGTCATCGGGAATGACTTCCTTGACCGATGCGATCGCGCATTCGATCATGTCGTCGGTCGGCTCAAGAACGGTGATGTGCTGCAGCCACATTCCGGGAGCGGAAATAATGCGTGTAATGAAATTATCGTGACGTCCCGCAAAGCGGATCAGCTCGTAGCCGATGCCCATCGTGATCGGGAGCAGAGCGATCTTCAGAAGCGCTCTCCAAAGCGGAGGCAAGGTGTTTTGCATGATCGCGATCGAAATCGGATCGATGAAGAACGAAATGAAAATGCTGACCAGAAGCATCAGAATCAGAAACGACGTGCCGCATCTGGGATGAAAGCGTCCCTGCTTGCGAACGTTTTCGACCGTCAGCTCCAAGCCTGCCTCATAGCAGAAAATGGTCTTATGCTCCGCGCCGTGATACATAAATGTCCTTCTGATCTCCTTCATCAAGGAAACAAGAGACATATAGCCAACGAGCAAAATGATTTTGAATATCCCCTCAAAGACCGATTTCATCAAGGAGTTGACAAACCGATCGGGCTGATTGAAGAACGCGACGTGCTTGGACAGCAGCTCGTAAAGAAAGCTCGGCAGCCAGAAAAACAGTCCGATCGCAAGTCCGACGGCGATAATGACCGAGCCGATCATCATCAACGTCATCACCCAAGCGGGAACCTTTTCTTCATCCACCGCCTTTTTCTCGGTCGGCGTGTCTTTCGGATCTTCTTGAGCAGCCGACGGTGCTTCCGCAGTCACTTCCGCAGTCTCCGCCGTTTGGGAAGAAGCTTCTTCCTCGGGTACGTTTGCATCCACCGCCGCAGCCGCTTCTGCCGCTTCCTTTGCTTCTCTCTTCTTTTTCTTCTTTGGAGATTCCTCCACCAATTCATCCAATGCCGAGATCTCCGCAGAACGCATCAGGCATTTATAGCCCATCGTCATGGAATCGATAAAACTGAACAGACCGCGGATAATGGGAAGCTTGAAGAACTTCGGACGCTTCGCCGCCTTCAGCTCAACCTCTTCGATCACGATCTTACCGTCGGGATCGCGCACCGCCATTGCCGCTTTTTTGGGTCCTCTCATCATAATGCCCTCCATCAGAGCCTGACCTCCGATCGAGGTCCTGACGGCACAGGCATTTCGTTGCTGTTTTTCCTTCAAAATACTGTTTTCCTTTCCAAATCTTTGTTTTTCGCAAGGTGCTTCCCTCGGCTCTCAAAACAAAGATCGTATTTTTCATCACAAAATTACCTTGTATTGTATCGCAAATGTATGAACTGCATATGAACGAAAGCAAGATTTCTTACACTTCTCGATATTTTCCGACGGGATGACAAACGAACGCATCAGCCCCCATTGCCCGAAGTGCCTCACAAGCCGCCTGCGCCTGCTCGACCGTATGGAAAACACCGAACACGGACGGACCGCTTCCGCTCATCATGGATCTGACGGCACCTTCTTTGTCCATTGCTCGCTTCAGCTTCTCCACGTAAGGCTGTACGGGTGGAACAACTTCCTCAAACAAATTGAAGAAATGCGCGGACGCCGTTGAAACGTCGCCTTTCTCCAGCTGCTTGCAAAGAGCCTCAAGGCGCGGATCCTTTTGGACGGGTTTCTCAAAATTGCCGTGTGTCTCATCCAGCCTTCCGTACGCCCAAGGAGTGCTGACGCCCTCTCCCATGCAGGCAACGACGAGGGGACAGGACGGCATGGGAGAAAGTGCTTCAAGGCATTCCCCGATTCCTGTGACAAGAGACGTGCCGCCAACGGTGCAAAACGGAACGTCAGCCCCCAGCTTTTCTCCGATCGCGCACAGCTGTTCAAGCGTCAAACGGTTGCCGCAAAGGCGGTTGAGTCCGCGCAATACCGCCGCCGCATCCGCGCTCCCGCCTGCCAATCCCGCAGCCATGGGAATGTGCTTTTCAATGAAGATCTGCACCTCTCCGCGCACGTCCGCCACCTCCAGATACCGCTCGGCGGCACGCCACGCGAGATTACGGCAATCGGTGGGCATCTGCGTATTTCCGGATGCCCGTAAGGTGATCCGCGTTGCGGGAGACGGGTGAAAGTCGATCGTTACCAGATCGCAAAGCGACACCGTCTGCATCAGGCTCTCCAGATTATGATATCCGTTTTCCCTTCGGGAAACGACATTCAGATAAAGATTGATCTTGGCGTTGGCACGCTCGGTCCTCATACGGCACCGTCCTTCCTTTTTGCGGTGGGGAGACGCGTCATTTATCGTCACTCCGCCGATTTTTCTCCCTTATTGTACCATACTTTTGAGACTTTTGCAAGAAATATTGAAAAGAAACCGAAATTCGCAAAAAATCTCTTGACGAACAACGAAAAAAAGTATAAAATATAATATGAATATATATCCAAATATTCAAGCCGTAATTATGGTATGATATCGATATGCTTCCCGAAGGAGCAGGAAAGGAAAACCGTGGAAGAAAAGAGAGCGCTTCGCAAAAAAATATGGCTTGCCGCCGCGATCTACGCCGGCGTTATTTTTGCTATTTTAATAATCGCGAACACCGAGAAGATCAACCTTTGGCTCTCGGGCGTTTTCCGCATCTTCCGCCCCATTGTCATCGGACTTGTTGCGGCGTATCTCTGCAATCCCTTTTTCCGTTTCTTTGAGCGCAAGATATTCTTCCGTCTCCGTCCCCCGAAGCTTCGCCGCGCCATCTCGCTGATCTGCGCATTTCTGATGCTTTTGCTGATGGTTGCGCTCTTGCTGCTCCTGATCCTTCCCCAGCTCTTTGAAAGCATCACCACCTTCACCAAAAATTATAACAGCTATCTTTCCTCCGCGATCAACAAGCTGAACGACATCGTTCACGGGATCAACGGATTTTTCGCGCGCTTCATTCAAAAGGACACGCTTCTGCAACCGATCGATCCGCAATCTCTGCCGAACCTCCTCGGCTCCTTCTTCGGAAGCGAGGGAATTTTGGCGAAATTCAGTCTGGAGATCGGCTCCATCATCAACGCATTGAGCCAAACACTCTCCGCGATCACCGATTTCATCCTCGGACTCTTTATTGCGATCTACCTTTTGAGCACCAAGGAAAAGCGTGCGGCGCAGCTTATGAAGCTCCGTCGCGCGATCTTCAACGACCGCATCAACGAGCATATCACACGCTTTATCTCCACAGCGGACGATTCCTTCGGCGGCTTCTTCACAGGAAAGCTCATGGATTCGCTCATCGTGGGTGTTCTGACTTATGTCCTTACCTCGATCTTCGACATTCATTACGCGCTTCTGATCTCCACGTTCATCGCGCTTACCAACATCATTCCCATCATAGGTCCCGTGATCGGCGCAATCCCGACGGCATTCATCCTGCTTCTTTCTCAGCCCGATAAGGTACTGATCTATATTTTGATCATCGTGTTGATCGTACAGATCGACAACAATATCATCGCCCCCAAGATCCTTGGAGAAAATACGGGCGTCAGCTCGCTGTGTGTCCTCATTGCCATCACGACGATGGGAAATCTTTGGGGATTGATCGGTATGCTTCTGGGCGTACCGCTCTTCGCGACCGTGCTGGAGCTGGTGGAGCTCTATATCATCGACCGCCTGCAAAAGAAGGGACTTCCCTCGGGACTTGGAAACTACTACGCACCCGACACCATCGTTGACCCTTCAAGAGATATTCAGAGTCATACCCATAGGTTGGTTGCCGCATTGGAGCGTGAATATCTCCGCACCGAGCGTTGCATCCGAATGGACGTGACTGCTCCGCTGACCAAAAAACAGATCTTCTATTATCGCATCTACCGTCTTGGAATGCGCCTGCGCCTGATCAATGAGCCATCCGAGAGCGCGGTGGTACAATACTCGATCGATGAAACGCTTCTGGCGGCGGAAAAGGCATCCGAAGCTGCTTTCCAAGCACACATGAAAGCATTCAACGCCACAAAGGAACAGCCCAAAGAAGCCGTGGCGACGGACGAACATACAAGAGCGGCAGAAAGCACCTCTGATGATGCCGCTTCCCAAAGCCAAGACGTTCAAACAGCCGACCAAGCTCCCTCTGAGGAACCGTCCTCCGAGCAGACAAAGTCTTAACGGAAAGGAGAGAGCAAATGGATTTCATTAAGAAAAATCGATTGAAGCTGATCTTTATCGGCGTTTATGCCGCGGCAATGCTGTTGCTCGTTTTCATCGTCAACTTCGACGCTCTGAACGCGTGGCTCAGCGGTGCGTTGACCGTTTTCCGTCCCCTTTTGATCGGCCTTGTGCTTGCTTATCTCTGCAACCCCTTTTTCCGCCTCTATGAAAGAAAAGTCTTTACAAAGGTGCATCAGCACTCGGTCAGACGTGCGTTGTCCCTCGTCTTCACTTATCTTTCCGTGCTTGCCATCATCGCGGTGCTTCTGATGATGATCCTTCCCCAGCTGGTTGCCAGCATCAAGGAATTCGTTCAAAATTTTGATGTCCGTCTGCAATCCTCGCTTGAGGACATCAACGGCACCATCGCATGGATCAACGTGCATCTTCCCGGCGGAGCCGAGGGCAATCCTCTGATCCCCACGATCTCAACGGATATGCTGATTGAAAAAATCCATGAGATCACGGACAGCATCTTCAACGATAACTTCAACATTCTTGAATATTTCGATCCCGAGCTGATCGGATCGATCTTTGACGTGGCGGGCAATATCTTTTCCGTCATTGCGGATACGATCTTCGGATTTTTCATTTCCCTGTATCTGCTCTCGACCAAGGAAAAGCGTTACGCGCAGATCATGCGGATGCGCCGCGCGCTGTTCAGCGATGAGTTCAATGCCAAGATCACACGTATCTGCACGGTCGCGGACAAATCCTTCGGCGGCTTCTTCCGCGGCAAGCTGATGGACTCCGCAATCGTCGGTGTTCTGACCTACTGCCTGATCTCAATTTTCCAAGTTCCTTACGCCATTCTGATTGCCGCCGTGGTCGCGATCACGGATATCATTCCCGTCATCGGTCCCTTTATCGGCGTTATTCCCTCTGCGGTCATCATTCTTCTGACCGATCCCCCGAAGGTCATCCCCTTCCTTTTGATGATCCTTCTAATCCAGCAGATCGACGGCAATATCATCGCTCCCAAGATTCTTGGCGAGCATACGGGCGTCAGCTCGCTGTGTGTCCTCATCGCCATCACGACGATGGGCGCGATCTGGGGCTTTGCGGGTATGATCCTGGGCGTTCCGATCTTCGCAACGGTCATGGAGCTTGCAGGCTCGTATCTGGATGCGCGTCTGACCAAGAAGGGCTTGCCCGTACAAACGGTCCACTACGCCACCGACACCATGGGCAACAACGATGAAGAGTCCGACAAGAAAAAGACGCTTCTGCAACGTATTTTTGACAGAAGCAATTCAGAATACACAAGCGCAGGAAGAAGCAGTACGCTTTCCGATGCTGAAAAAATGCAGCTGCAGACCTACGCATTGGCACGTAGACACCGCATCTTCTCCGAAAGCTCTCCCGAGGCCGTGGCACAATTCCATGCCGAGAAGGAGAATTTAAAGCAACAAAACAATGCCGCGGAGTCCAAAAACGGACAAAACGCCACGGCAGATAGCCACAAAGAATAAGGAGTACCCCAAAAACATGGAAAACAAAGTTAAAAGGGGCGGCATCTCGGTACAGACCGAGCATATCTTCCCCGTCATCAAAAAATGGCTTTATTCCGAAAAGGACATCTTTTTGCGTGAGATCGTCTCCAACGCTTCTGATGCCATCACGAAGCTGCGCCGTCTGTCATCTCTCGGTCAGTATGATGCGGGCGACGAAAGCTACCGCATCGACGTCATTCTGGATAAGACGGCAAAAACCTTGACCGTATCCGACAACGGCATCGGCATGACCGCCGAGGAGCTGGATCGATACATTTGTCAGATCGCGCTTTCAGGCGCATTGGAATTCGTGGAAAAATACGAGGGTGACAATCAAAGCAACGGCATCATCGGCCATTTCGGACTCGGTTTTTATTCATCCTTTATGGTCAGCGACACCGTGGAGCTGATCACAAAGTCCTATACGGGCGCCGATGCCCTGCATTGGACGTGCGGAGCGGACGGCAATTACGAGACCGAGGGCGGTGAGCGCGACGGTCACGGCACGACCGTCATCATGCACATTTCCGAGGAGGAAAGCGCATATCTGGAGTCCGCAAAAATCCAAGAGGTGCTTGACAAATACTGCGCCTTTATGCCCGTGGACATTTATTTCACCGACGCCGATGAAGAACCCGACGAGAAAAAAGAGGGTGAAGAGGAAGCCATTCCCTCTCCCATCAACGATACCACTCCGCTCTGGCTCAAAAATCCGTCGGATTGCACGCCCGAGGAATACAAGGATTTTTACCGCAAGGTATTCCGCGATTTCCGCGAGCCCCTGTTCTGGATCCACGTCAATGCGGATTATCCGCTCAACTTCCGCGGTATCCTCTATTTCCCCAAGCTGACAAACGAATATGAGTCCATCGAAGGACAGGTCAAGCTATATTACAACCAGGTATTCGTGGCAGACAACATCAAGGAGGTCATCCCCGAATATCTTCTGATGCTCAAGGGCGTTCTGGATTGCCCCGAGCTTCCCCTCAACGTTTCCAGAAGCTATCTGCAAAACAACACATACGTCTCCAAGGTGTCCGCTCACATCGTCAAAAAGGTTGCGGATAAGCTCAACAGCCTCTGCAACACCGCAAGAGAGGAATATGAGAAGGTCTGGAACGACATCCGCACCTTCGTGGAATACGCTTGTATGCGTGACCGTAAATTCTACGACCGCGTCAAGGACGCGTTGCTCGTGGAATTGACCGACGGAAAATACGTCACCACCGCAGACTATCTCGAGGCAGCCAAGGAAACGCATGAAAACACCGTGTACTATACCTCCGATAAGGCGGCACAGGCACAGTATATCTCAATGTTTGAAGCACAGAATATTTCCGTAGCCGTCTTTGATAAACAGCTGGATACGCAATTTTTGTCCATGCTGGAGTCCTATAACGGTGATGTTAAGTACCTGCGCATCGACGCAGACGTTGCGGGCGCACTTCGCAGTGACGAGGCAAGCGCGGAGGACAGCACTTTGAAGGATCTGTTCGTAAAGGTCTCCGAAAATGAACAACTCAAGGTGGAATTCGCTGCACTCAAGGATGCGTCCGTCCCCACCCTGCTCACCATTTCCGAGCAATCCCGCCGCATGGATGAAATGATGAAGATGTATGCCATGAGCGGCATGAGCGTCGGTATGGACTTCCCGCAGGAAGCGACCTTAACGGTCAACACCTCGTCTCCCCTGATCCAAAAGCTGGGAACGATGGAGGGTGACAAGCAGGAAAAGACCGCCGCGTATCTCTACAGACTTGCTCTGCTGTCGCAAAGAAAGCTCAGTGCCAAAGAGCTTCAACAATTCCTGCAAGACAGCTACGATGTCTTGAACATGATCTGATCAATGGCAGAGTTTCACGCATATTATTCTCCCGAGGATCCCATCGGCATCAACCTACGAGAAACGGCGGAACGCTTTGAGCGGCTCTGCGAGCAAGAGCTGGGACACATCCGAGAGCTTGCGATCGAGATCTCCGAGGAAAGCGAAAGCCTTTCGGATATCCTTGCCTCTCTTCCCGATCTTTCCCTGTTTCAAAGCACGGAAAGATCCGCCGCTGTTCCCATCGATAGTCAACCGGCATTGGATACACTGCACACGCTCCATACCGCTCACCGAAAGCTCCTGCTCTGCACGGAGCTGAAAAAGAAGCTTTCGGAGAAAGAGCCGTTGACGGCGGACGCATTCTTTTCCGACAGCGCGGAGCATTCCGTGCTTGGAGAAAACCGCGTGTTTTATCAAAAAAGCACATATACAGACGCGGCATATCTGCAATTCGCACCTCTTTTGCACGCACCGCGCGCGGCATACGCCCATAGCTTTCCCGCTGCGTGTGAGGAGGTCTTTAACGGATTGTGCGAATACTGCATCCTTCCCATTGAAAACACCTCCGAGGGGACGCTTCACAGCTTTTTGCGCTTGATCGAACGGTATGAGCTGAAGATCGCCGCCACCTGCGAGGTCTCCGACCGCACAGCAGAGCGCACCACGCAATTTGCATTGCTATGCAAGCATCTTCTCCCTTCCCTTGCGACCGATCAAAAAGCGGATTTTTTTGCTTTTTCAATTCCTTCAGCCCCCAACGAGTTACCCGACGTGCTCACGGCAGCGCGCCTATGCGGATTGCGTATCCATCGCTTTGATATGCTTCCGCTCTCGGCAGACCGTGTCTCCGTGCGAATCATTCTGCAGATCGACGGCGGAGATCTTGAAGCGTTTCTGCTGTATCTCGCAATGGATCTGCCGCAATACGTTCCGTTGGGACTTTATTCCCAAGTTATTTCATTAAACAAAAGAATTTGAAAGGAATACATACTTATGGATAAATTTGTTTATCAGACCAAGGGAGTCTGCTCCCGCGCGATCGAAATTGAGATCGACGGTGATACCGTGGCAAACGTTCGTTACGTGGGCGGCTGCTCGGGCAATACACAGGGCGTTTCCGCGCTTGTCAGAGGCATGAAGGTCGCAGAAGCGATCGAGCGTCTCAGCGGCATTCATTGCGGTATGAAGAGCACATCCTGCCCCGACCAGCTTGCAACCGCATTGCGTGAATATCAAGCCCAAAAATAACGTATCCTAATTCTTAACCGCATCCAATCATTCCATTGAAACATCACTTGCACATTTCCCAAATTCCGCGCTGACACAGGAGGACCCCCATACCATGAACCATCTTGAAACCTACCGCAAATGGCTGAATTCCAACGCCTTGACCGAGGAGGAAAAGGCTGAACTTTTGGCAATCGAGTCAAATGAGAACGAGATCGCATTGCGCTTTTCCAAGGCTATGACCTTTGGCACCGCAGGGCTCAGAAGCACGATGAAGCTCGGTACCAACAATATGAACCGTCATACCGTCGCGCACGCGACCCAGGGACTTGCCGCGCTCATCCTTGCGCAAGGCAGAGAAAATGACGGTGTTGTGATCGCGTATGACTCCCGCAACAATTCCGCGCTCTTTGCAAAAAGCGCGGCGTGCGTTCTGGCGGCAAACGGCATCCGCACCTATCTCTTTGACGATCTTCGCCCCACTCCCGAGCTTTCCTTTGCTCTTCGCGAGCTGAAATGCGTCGCGGGCATCAACATCACCGCCTCGCACAATCCCAAGGAATACAACGGATATAAGGCATATTGGGAGGACGGCGCACAGCTTCCCCCCGAGCACGCGGACACGGTTTTCAAGCAGATCTGCAGTCTGGACGTTTTCAAGGACGTCAAAACGATGGACTATGAGGAAGCACTGAAGCAGAATCTGATCACGATCATTGGCGCGGAAATGGACGAGAAGTATCTTGCGCAGGTAGAGCAGCAAGCAGTCAACCCCTCGGCGATCGCAAAGGTCGCGGATGAGCTGCGCATCGTCTATACCCCTCTTCACGGAACGGGACATAAGCTTGTTCCCGAGATCATCCGCAGAAGCGGCATCAAGCATCTTTATACCGTTGACGAGCAAATGGTCATCGACGGCAATTTCCCAACGGTCAAAAAGCCCAATCCCGAATACCCCGAGGTGTTTGCCCTTGGCGTTGAGATCGCAAACAAGGTCGGCTCCGATCTGATCATTGCGACCGATCCCGATGCCGATCGCGTGGGCGTGATGTCCCGTACAAAAGACGGCTCGTTCGCTACCATCACCGGCAATCAGATGGGTGCGCTTTTGGTGGATTATATCATCACGGCTTACGAGGAGACTGACTCGATGCCTCCCGAGCCATACGTCGTCAAGAGCATCGTGACCTCGGAGCTTGCCGCAAAGATCTGCAAGACAAAAAACGTGCAGATGCACAACGTATTAACGGGCTTCAAGTTCATCGGAGAGGTCATTAAAAACCATGAAATGCGCAAAAGAGGAAGCTTCCTCTTCGGCTTTGAGGAGAGCTACGGCTATCTGAAGGGCACGTACGCGAGAGATAAGGACGCCGTGGTCACGTCCATGCTGATCTGCGAAATGACCGCCTTCTACCGCGCCAAGAGCATGACGCTTTCGGACGCGTTGCAAGCGTTGTTCGAGAAGTACGGCTATTGCTATGAGGCAAACGTAGAGGTCTATATGGAGGGTCTCGGCGGAAGTGAGCGTATGGCGGCATTGATGAACAGTCTGCGTGAGGATCCCCCTGCCGACTTTGCGGGCGAGCCCGTTGTGCTGGTCGGTGATTATCTTGCGCAAAAGATCCGAGAAGGTGACACCGTTACCGCAACGGGACTTCCCAAATCCAACGTTCTCTACTATCGACTCAAAAATGACGACGTGATCGTCGCGCGTCCCTCGGGAACCGAGCCAAAGGTGAAATTCTATTATCTCTTGCAAGCAGAGAACGAAACAGAAGCCAAACTGAAAATGAATCGCTACCGTGCCGTTTTGGACGCACGCGTACAAGGATTGAGCGTGTAAACATTCAATGAGGTCAGAGCGGCGATTCTACCTGATATTCCAAGGAGGTGCAATATGCTCGACCTGAACGAAGAAAAATTCCAAGCTCTGATGGAGCTTTTGGATACAAAGAAATATTCCGCCTTTATCCACGAGATCGATGAAATGAGTCCCGTGGATGCCGCGGAATTCTTGGAGGAGCTTCCCGAGAAGCGCTTCCCCATCGTGTTCCGCCTGCTCAAAAAGGACACCGCCGCAGATGTTTTTGCGGAGCTGGAGGCAGAAAAGCAAGCGGAGCTGATCACGGCAATGACCGACCGAGAGATCGCGCTGATTTTAGACGAGCTGTTCGTGGACGACGCGGTCGACATGATCGAGGAAATGCCTGCGGGAATGGTGGAGCGTATCATGAAAAACGCCACTCCCGAGACGAGAAACGAGATCAATCGCTTCCTCTCCTATCCCGAGGATAGTGCGGGAAGCGTCATGACAAGCGAGTTCATTGATCTGAAAAAGGATCTGACAGCCGCGCAAGCGGTGGAGCGCATCCGCAAGATCGGTCTGGATAAGGAAACTGTCTACGTCGCGTACGTCACCAACGCCTCACGTGTACTTGAGGGCGTTGTTCCCTTGAAGAGCCTGCTCTTTGCGTCTCCCGATGACCGCATTAAAGAGATCATGAACCCGAACGTCATCTTTGCATACACACAGGACGACAAGGAAAGCGTTGCGCATACGATCTCACACTATGACCTCTTGGCACTCCCCATCGTGGACAAGGAAAAAAGACTGGTCGGCATCGTTACGGTCGATGACGCGCTGGACGTTCTGGAGACCGAGACAACGGAGGACATCGAGCGTATGGCGGCGATCGTACCGAACGACAAGCCATACATGAAAACAGGCGTATGGGAAGCCTGGAAGAAGCGTGTTCCGTGGCTCTTGCTGCTGATGATCTCGGCAACCTTCACGGGAACGATCATCACGCATTACGAGACCGCGATCGGCACGTACGCGATCCTGACCGCATTCGTCCCCATGCTGATGAGCACGGGTGGAAACGCTGGCGGACAGGCGTCAAGCACCGTTATCCGCGGACTTTCCGTCGGAGACATTGAATTGGGAGACATCCTGCGCGTGCTCTGGAAGGAGCTTCGCATCGGACTGATCTGCGGCGTCACCTTGGCGGTGGCAACCTTTGCCAAGGTCATGCTGGTGGACTTCCGTTTGCAGCTTGAGACCGTTACCGAGACGGGAGCGGTACAGAACAACCTTCTCCTTGCCGCAGTCATCGCCTTGACGGTATGCGGCGCGATCGTGCTCTCCAAGCTGGTCGGTGCGCTCTTGCCCTTGGCGACCAAGCGGATCGGATTGGACCCCACGGTCGTTGCAAACCCGTTCGTAACCACCATCGTGGATACCGTCACGTTGATCGTTTACTTCTCCATCGCATCGGCTTTCTTGCCGATCTGACCGAAAAAACTTCAAAGCAGCGTTCCTTTCTGATAAAAGGAACGCTGCTTTTTTCATGTTCTGCTCTTCAGCAACCGCTCATAAAGTGCAGTCACGCGAGACGTCATTTCCTTTGGCGTAAAGCAAGTCAGATACCGTTCATACGCCGCCTTCCGCATGCGCGCCTCCCGTTCTCTGTCACCTGCGATCGCACAGATCGCTTCTGCCAACGCCTCCGCATCTCCAACGGGAAAAAGAATTCCACCTTCGCTTTCCCCAAGCATCGCGCGGTTTCCGCCGTAGTCCGAGGCGACCGTGGGAAGTGCTGCGCTCATTCCCTCCGAGATCGCAAGGCAGGACGTCTCGGTACCGCACGAGCAGTTGACGTTCACCCGAAGCAAGCGGTAAATGGGTGCCATATCCTCCACAAACCCCAAAAAGCGCACCGCATCCGCAAGTCCAAGCTCCTTGGCATGACGCTTCAGCATTCTCTCAAGACTCCCCGTTCCCACGATGAGAAAACGGAAGCGCAGGCGCGGCATGCGTTCGCTGATAAGCTTTGCCGCGCGAAGAAAGGTTTCGTGTCCCTTGCAGACCTCAAGCCGTGCGCAGATCCCCACGGTGAAGTCATCCTCCTCGATCCCATATCGCACGCGCATGACCGCAAGCTCCGCGTCATCCACCGCTCTGACCGTTTCCGAGCCGTTGATGATGACCTCAATACGGTCATCCCGAATACCAAGCGCGCGCAAATTCTCGGCGGCGGCATCGGCTGTGGCGATCACAAGATCGGAAAGCATACGGTTGCAAGCTCCCCCAAAATAGCGCACGGGCGGTAGCTTCCAGAGTCCTCTTGGCGGGTAACAGCAATGTCTGGTATGCACAACGGGAATATGGGAAAGTCTCCCCGCCACCCTTGCCGCGAGCGCGGCGTTGGCGTGGATCAGATCGATCCCCTCGTGCGTAGCGATCGTATGGATCTCACGGATCGAAGCGGGAGAGAGCCGATCGCATGCATGCGTCAGCGGATACATGGGAATTTTCAGCTCCTCCAATCGCCGACACAACGCACTTTCCCTTGGAAGTGCCACCGAGCTTTGCACCCGCCGTTTGTCAAAATTCCGAAGCAGCGTGCTCAAAAGCACACCCGCGCCTCCGATGTTGCTATCGCTGATCACGTGTAAAACCTTCATAAATACACTCCGTTTTTTCTTTTAGTATGCCACGGAAGCATAAAAATAACACACCGACCGAGGTCGATGCGTTATCTTTTCCAAAAAATCAGCAGATCTCCCAAAGGATCGATTCCCCACACGATCATCAGAACGTTGCGGACGATGCCGAACAGCAGGATCGCTCCGCCCACCGCGATCCAGCTCCAGATGGGAATGCGGTAAAGCGACTTCTCTCCGCGCAACAAGCGCACCAACGCCAGCACGTTCCACGCCAAAAGCGCAAGTGCCAACAGAACAACGAGCGCATTGAAGCGAAGTGCCTGCAAAATATCCAACCGAAGCATCGCCTCCAATGCGCGTGTTCCGCCGCACATGGGACAGTAAACGTGAAACAGATCGTGCAGAATACACCCCCGAAACACGATGGGGATCGCATCTGTCAGTCGCCCGTAAAGCGGATACAGAAGGATCAACGCCACCGCGCCAAGCTGCACGGCGATAAAACGGTTTCTTGCCCGACGGTCCATGTCAATCCCTCCCTCTTTCTCGATTTTCTTTATTCTATCATAAAAACACCTGTTTGAAAAGTCATTTTATCTTTTTTTCAATAAAATATTGTTTTTTGGTAAACTTTATGCTATAATAGCAGTACAGTAACAATGACAAGATACCATTGTATCGAAAGGAGAATTATTATGGATCAAAACTACGGCTTCTATCAACAGCCCGAAACACCGACTCCCTCCCCTGAAGCAACGCAAAAGAAAAACGGAAACGGCTATGCGATCGCTTCGCTGGTTCTGGGCATCGTCGCGCTCGTGTTCGCAACGGTTTGCTGCTGCTTCTTATACGTTGCGCCCGTCCTTTCGATCCTTTCAATCGTTTTTGCGATCGTTGGAAGAAAGAAGGCAGGAAAATTCACGGGAATGATGATCGCGGGACTTGTGCTTGCCATCATCGCGCTGTTGATCTTCCTTTTGCTGATCGTCACCGTGAACATGATCACCGCTCCGCTGAACGATATGACACCCGAGGAGGCACTGGAATATTTCGCAAAGCTTACGGGCTTGCCCGAGGAAGAACTCAGAGAGGCAATTGAAAGCACCTACGGCATGAGCTACGAGGAATTCTGGGAACAGTTCTCCACTCCGCAGGTTGAAGAATGATACATAAAAACGGCGAGTCCCGAAGGACTCGCCGTTTTTTTATTTTTCAGACCGTTTTGATATAATCTTCCAATTCACTCTTGATGACCGACACCTGCGGACCGTACACCACCTGTACGCCGCCGCCCTTCTTGATCACGCCTGCCGCGCCGCTCTGCTTGAGCAGATCCTCCCGTACACGGCTCGACTCCTTCACGCTGACGCGCAATCTGGTCGCGCAGCAGTCAAGTCCGATCAGGTTGTCCTTTCCGCCGAGCCCCTCAAGGATCAACGCGGAAACGTCGGAATGTCCTGACGAGGCGGATTTGCCGTCCTTTTTGGCGTTGTAGTCCGCACGGGTATAAAGTCTGGTCTCCTCGCTGTCCTCCTCACGCCCCGGAGTTTTGAAGTTGAATTTGCGGATGAGGAACCGGAACAGGAAAAAGTACACCGCAAAATAGAACACGCCGACCAGAGGGATCATGATCCAGTTTGTTTTCGCGTTTCCTTGCAGGATACCGAACAGGGTCAGGTCGATCAATCCGCCCGAGAAGGTCATGCCCACGCCGACGTTCAGAACGTGCATCAGCATATACGCAAGTCCCGCAAAAATCGAGTGGATCACGTAAAGCGCGGGAGCGACAAACAAAAACGTAAATTCGATCGGCTCCGTAATACCCGTCAATACCGACGTCAGAGCGGCGGAGAGCAAAAGGCTTGCCGCCACCTTTTTCTTTTCGTTTTTGGCACAGGTATACATCGCCAAAGCAGCTCCGGGAAGCCCGAAGATCATCAACGGGAATTTTCCACTCATAAAGCGGCAGGCATCGACCGAAAACCGCGTGGTATTCGGAGAAGCAAGCTCCGCAAAGAAGATATTCTGCGCACCGTACACCATGACGCCGTCGATCAGGGCAGAGCCGCCGACACCCGTTTGCCAGAACGGGAGATAGAATACGTGATGCAATCCGAACGGAATGAGAATACGCTCAATGAAGCCATAGACGAACGTCCCCGCATAGCCCGATTTGAGCACGAGATCGCCAAGCGCATAGATCCCCGACTGTACGTAGGGCCAGATGAAATACAAAATGCCGCCCACGAAGATATAGACCAGCGTGGAGATGATGGGTACGAATCGGCTACCGCCAAAGAAGGAGATCACGTTTGGCAATCGGATCTTATAAAATCGGTTTGTCAAAGCCGCCACGCCAAGACCGACGATGATACCGCCGAACACACCCATTTGCAGGGATGGAATACCAACCACGTTTGCGATCGTTCCCTCTTGCATCGCCCCAGCCTCCAGCATTCCGCTCAAGGAAAGCAGCGTGTTGATGGTCTTATGCATAACGAGAAACGCGATCGCCGCAGAAAGCGTTGCAGTTCCCTTTTCATTTTCCGCCATGCCAAGTGCCACGCCCATGGCAAAAATGATGGGAAGGTTATCAAAAATAACCGTTCCGACCGATGCCAAGAGAGAGAAGAACGAATAGAGGACCGTCCCAGGTCCCATAAAGCCTACCAAATTGTAAGCCTCCAGCATCGCGGCATTGGTCAGGGATGCACCGATGCCAAGCAGAAGTCCCGCAATGGGCAACAGAGCGATCGGAAGCATGAACGCGCGTCCGACACGCTGTAAGATCCCAAAGAAGCCCACTCCTCTTTTTTCTTTTTGAATTGCTTGCGCCATAAATCCTCCAAAATTATATATTTTCTGTAAAAGCGATCATAAGGTACGGTATTCCATGACCGCATCCTTTCCACCAATGACGTGCTTGCCGACAAAGCAGGAATGATCCCTCAACATCTCGGGATTGGTGATCAGCACGGGGACCGTCACAGGGCATCCGCTCTTGCGCACCCGATCCAGATCCACTCTTGCCAATACATCTCCCGCCTTGACCGTATCTCCTTCCTTAACCATGGGTAAAAATCCGTCTCCGTTCAAGGAAACGGTATCGATCCCGATATGCACCAGAATATCCAATCCGTCCTTGGTATGGATCGTGTAAGCGTGACCCGTCTCGGCAACGCTTTCCACAATTCCGCCCACGGGACTGCTGACCGTTCCCATGCTCGGCTCGATCGCAAAGCCGACTCCGAGCATTCCCGAGGCAAACGCCTCATCCCGAACGCTTGAAAGTGAGATCACTTCACCGTCCGCAACTGCCAACAGCATTTGTTTCTTTTTAAATATCATATCCTTCTCCTTCCCTCAAAGGCATTCCGTCACACGTCCGCGCACACCCAATAAATACGGCACGGACACCGAAAGCTCATCGATCCGCATATCCGCAAAGCGTTGCGTCAGATGCAGATCCGCAGCCATTTCTCCGCAGATCCCGATCCAACCGCCCGCTTCATGAATGGCACGCGCCGCCTGCTCGACCAATCGCAATACAGGCTCACTGTTTTCCTCGCAAAGCTGTGCAAGCGCGGGATTTTGTCGGTCTGCCGCAAGGGTATATTGCGTCAGATCGTTCGTCCCCACCGAGAAAAAGTCCACCTCGCGCGCAAGCTCCGCGCTCATCACGGCGGCGGCAGGCGTTTCGATCATGATGCCAAGCTCCAATTCACCGTCAAAGCTCTGCCCTTCCTCCTGCAGTTCACGCATACAGTCCGAAAGCAACCGTCGGCTTCTTCGCACCTCGTCGACCGAAACGATCATGGGGAGCATCAGGGAAAGTCGCCCGTATGCGGATGCGCGCAGGATCGCGCGAAGCTGTGTGCGGAAAAGGCTCTCTCTTTCCAGACAGATCCGTATCGCGCGGAAGCCGAGCGCAGGATTTTCTTCCTTTGGCAATCCGAAATAAGAAATCTGCTTATCCGCCCCGATATCCAAGGTGCGAATGACCGCTCGCTTGCCGTTCATTTGCACGGCAACGTCGCGATACGCCCGAAACAAGGTCTCTTCATCGGGATAATCCGTAGCTCCGAGATATAGAAACTCACTCCTCAAAAGTCCGATCCCGTCCGCGCCGTTGGAAAGCGCGGCACTGACCTCTGTTCCGTCTCCGATATTGGCATAGATCAGCATGCGATGTCCGCTTCTCGTAACGGCGGGCTTGTTCATCAACGCGCGCAGATATCGTTCATGCTCTTGGGAAAGACGGTTGTCTGCCTTCTGCCGCTCCATAAAAGCCGCCTTTTGCTGTTCGTTCGGTCTGACCGTCAGCGTCCCTGCCGCCGCGTCAAGCAACGCCTCCTCGCCCGCAAACGATCGGTCGATCTCCCCAACACTCACCAATGCGGGAATGCCCATCGCGCGTGCCAGAATCGCCGTATGTGAATTCGGAGTTCCGTGAAAGGTAATAAATCCGAGAATTCTGGATTTATCAAGCATGACCGTCTGCGAGGGGGTCAGATCCTCCGCAACCAATAAAAACCGTTCTCCCTCCGCGATACGCTCCCTTCTCGGTTCTTCAACGTGTTGACTTCCGCTTTTGTTCTGCTCCACACGTAAAAGCGCATGCTTGATCCGCCCCGATACGTCTCCAAGATCCGCCTCTCTTGCGGAAAGATACGGATCATTCAACGCCTTAAGCATTTCACGAAATCGCACGGTTGCGGCATCCAATGCTTCCGTTGCGCTTTTTCCTTTTTCTAATTCTTCAAGGATCGCGTCGGCAAAATCCTCATCCTCCAGAAGCATTCCGTGAATTTGGAAGATCTGTGCCTCCTCTTCCCCAACGGTCTCTATCGCACGCGCGTAAACAGTCGTCAGCTCCTCTGCCGCAAGCCGCATCGCTTTCTGCAAAGCAGAGCGTGCATCCTCACCGTAAAGCGGGACTGCAGCGGTGAAATTTGACGGCTCCACAGCATCCGAGAAAAAGCAAAGCCTTCCGCATGCAAGCCCGTGGTTAACGCCCACGCCCTGAAAAACACGCTCTTTCATAAAGGAAGCTTCCTCGCTCATGTGCGTTCCGTCTCCTTTGGCGTGAGCTTGAGATCATGAGAAAGCAGATGCGTACGCATCGCCTCGATCGCACGCTCCTCGTCCTCTCCCTCAATACAAATTCTCAACTCCGTCCCTGCCTTGGCTCCCAAGCTCATCAGGGACAGCAACCGCTTCGCATCCACGCTTTTTTCTCCTACCGTTATACGGATGTCACTTTCAAACTGCTTGGCAAGATTGGTCAACGCACCTGCGGGACGCGCGTGCAAGCCATTCGGATCGGTGATGCGATAACGAAATTCTTTCATAAAAAAGCCCTTCCTTCGTTTTGATTTCTTTACTTATTTTTCCGTCAAAGAGCGATCTTATACTCAAAAATTCTGTTTTCAATAAAAAAACACCGATATTGTACGGTGTTTTCATAAAAAAACGGTACAATATCGGTATTTGATTTTATAAAAGTGCGGAGAATTGCTCCGCTCCCGTGCTCGGACGAACCTTGACGGTCATTTTGCATCGCTCGGCTTGCGCGCCGTGGATCTCGATCAAATAATCCAGCTCGAGCCTCCCGTCCTCAAACAAAAGGTTTTTCACCTTTAAGGCACGCACGCAAATTTCGAATTCCGAAAACGGCGTATGGTAAAGGCACATATGGCGCTTCCCTTGCTCGAACACCATCGCGGTGCTCACCAATCCCGTGCGGATCATGGAGATCAATTCGGGTGCGCTTCGGTCAAATCCGATCGACGTCACCGAGCCTTCCATGCCCGTCAGCTCACCCTCCTCGTAGATCAGCTCCACACGGCTCGGACTCGTTACCAGACGTCCCTCCGTCAGCATTTCGATCGGTTCATCGGACGGCTCGCTCGGCAATTCTCTTACGTCCTCTTCCTGAATCCCCGCTTCATCAAACAAAGATTCTTCCACTGCGTATCGCAGCGTGG
Source organism: Eubacteriales bacterium (assembly GCA_045593965.1). Taxonomy (GTDB): domain Bacteria; phylum Bacillota; class Clostridia; order Oscillospirales; family CAG-272; genus UMGS1865. Next base: position 23,172 of record JAZNXP010000038.1, read on the forward strand.
TGATTTCGATCATTACGGTTCGTTTGGTCATATCAGTCTCCCTTTGCCTCTTGCTCGCGGCGGCGCAACAGCTCCCATACCTTCAATACCGCCACCTGTGTTTTTCCGTCGTGGATCTCGCCGCGCATCACCATATCGACCAGCGTAGGGAGCGGAATGCGCTCGATCACCAAAAATTCATCCTCATCAAGGTCGGTCTCTCCAAGTGTAAAATCCTCCGCAAGATAGAGATAGATCCTCTCGTCCAGAATTGCGGGAGTGGAGCGATACACACCAAGATCGGTCATCCGCGCACCGATCGCGCCCGTTTCCTCGCGTAATTCACGCAATGCCGCCTCCAACGGGACTTCATCGGGAGCATCCAGCTTTCCCGCAGGAATTTCCAGCATCTCCATTCTGTGCGCATAGCGATACTGTCTGACGCAGATGACGTCGCCCTCCTTTGTCAACGGAAGCACACCGACAGCACCAATGTGATGCGCATATTCGCGCGTGGCGTGCTTTCCGTTGGGCAATTCGATCTGATCGACGTATAAATGCATCACGCGTCCGTCATAGATCAGCTCGGATCTGACGCACGTTTCTTCTAACTTTTGCTTTTTTGGCATTCTTCTGCTCCTTCAAGGTAATCTGCTTACTATTATACATCCGAAATCACTTTTTGTAAAGAAGGTATTGCAAAAAAGAGGAAATTCTGTTATACTATCAATAAGGATATGAATGGGGGTGATGGGATGGAGCTCCGCGAGGAAGAACGCCGCACAGCGCGTTTACTGGGGGAAAAGGGGATCTTACGTCTCAAGCAGGCGCACGTTGCGATATTCGGCATCGGTGGCGTCGGCGGATACGCGTGCGAGGCATTGGCGCGCGCGGGTGTGGGACATCTGGACCTGTTCGACTCCGATACCGTGTCTCTTTCCAACATCAACCGCCAGATCATCGCGCTTCATTCAACGGTCGGAAGATACAAGACCGACGTGATGAAGGAGCGAATTCTTGACATCAATCCGCAATGTGAGGTTCGGACCTTCCCCGTGTTCTACCTTCCCGAAAACGCGGACAAATTTCCCTTGGACGGATACGATTACGTCGCGGACGCGATCGACACTGTCTCGGCAAAGATCGAGCTTGCCGTGCGCGCGAAGGCAGCAAGCGTTCCCTTGATCTCCGCTATGGGCGCGGGGAACAAGCTGGATGCAACGCGCTTTACTGTCACCGATCTTTCTAAGACCGAGGGCTGTCCCTTGGCGCGCGTGATGCGCCGTGAGCTGAAGGCGCGCGGAATCACACACTTAAAGGTCGTTTTTTCCACCGAGCCCGCCGCTCCCTTCCCCGAGGATTTTACGGATGAAGCGGATTCCGTTACCAAAAAAGTCCCCCCGGGATCGCTTTCCTACGTCCCCTCCGTAGCAGGACTCATCCTTGCCGGAGAGATCATAAAGGACCTGACCATTCATCAATAAAAAGAAAGGATATTCACCATGGACATCGGAACATTACTGTTTTCATTTCTGTTGTATTTTCTGAAGTTGTTTGCTCTGACGCTTGGACTGCTGTTCGTATGCGGACTTGTGGTGCATTTTTGCTCCTTCCTCTTCTCCAAGCTGCTCGGAGAAGGCGCAAAGCCCGTCTATTTTATCACCGCCGCGATCGGAACCCCGATCCATGAGCTTGGACATGCCATTATGTGCCCGATCTTCGGACATAAGATCACCGCGATGAAGCTTTGGTCTCCCACCGCAAAGGACGGAATGTTCGGCTATGTGGAGCATGAATACAAAAAAAGCAATCCTTGGGCGGTATTTGGCAATCTCTTCATCGGACTCGGCCCTCTGTTCAGCGGACTCGGCGTGATCGTTCTGATGCTTTGGCTCTGCCTGCCCGCGGCTTGGAACAGTTACCTGGAAACCTCCAAGGCACTTCTTGATTCGGGTGCTTCCTTCACGGACATTGCAATGGGCGTATTTGACCTGTTCAAAAACATTCCCGTAGCGTTCGCCGAGAACTGGATCCGCGCGCTGATCGGCATTGCCGTGATTCTTCCCGTTTCGTTGCACGTCAAGCTGAGCCTGCTGGATATCAAGGGAAGCTTGACCGCGATCCCGATCTACGCAGGATTCCTCGCGGTGTTTGCCATCGTCACCTACGCGATCAACACGCAGAACTTCTTCATCAACGGTCTGACGTTGCTCAATATCCGCCTGCTTTCGGTCTTTATTCTGATCATCGCGTTTGCGGCAGTTTGGGTCGCGATCGCCCTGCTCGTCTTTTTGATCAAAAAGCTGATCAAATGCTTCTGATCACAAAATGGAACAAAAATAACGCAGCCTTCCTGTTTGAAACAGGAAGGCTGCGTTATTTTTATTTGGTTGCTTGTATGCCAAGAATCTCTGTCTCTTTGGGGCTCTTTTCATACATTGTGGCATCGGTATAACCGTGAAAGCATACGCAGATCCCGCGCAACGGAAGCTGCAGCGTATCCTCATTCAAAAATGCATAGTCAAGAAGATTTTCTTGATCGATACATTTCATTGGCTGCTTTCACTTCCTTTTTGCAGGATCAGGATCATGCCCTTGTGATTTTCATAGAGCCGATATCCCATCGCATGGTATTCGCGGTAGACGTCGCCGTAGCCGTATCTCAGATCGACCACAACAAAATCCACGTCCGCCTTGTATTTTCCGTTTTCGTCCTTATGATATTCGATCTCGTATACCTCGTCATGATCTGCCACGTGCGCCAACAGCATGGTGGAAACACTCAACGACGCATCATCGGGAAGCTGATCCAAGATCTCTTCCATCTTCTCATAGGTTTCCTTCCCCTCCTTCCAACGATTGGTGTAATACGTCAGATTGGGAATGACCATGGTCAGATAAAGTCCGCAGCAGGCCACCGCCGCAATGCTGCACAGCGTGCGCTTGGTAGGTGCCTTCAGATCGGAAACGTTCTGCAATGCGGCATACATCAAAAACGCCAACGCGCCGAAATGGTACTGAAATCCGGGATCGTAAAGATACTGATAGTGCGAAAGAATGTTGAGCAGGATCGCGCCGAGCAACAGCCATCTTGACGGCTTCTTCGTGCAAAACGGCAACAGTCCAAGCGGCAGGAACATGACAAGGAAATAGTAGATCTTGTTCCAGCCGTCAGCCTTTCCCTCCGTGAAGATCTGCGTCAGAAGATAGCCGGGATTGCTGATCGCAGTGATCGCCACTCCGACGATCCCATCCTCGGGTTCGAGCAGAAGATTATCAAATCGGTTGCTCAGCACGCCGTCACCGTAGGTATTGATCAGATAGGTCGCCAGCAGGAAATATCCCACCGAGAGCCCTGCCAAGAACGAGCCGTGCAGGTATTTCTTGCGTGAAAGGATCGCATACGCGGCAAACACGATCAGAAAGATCGCCGCATCCTCCTTGACCGCCAGCACGAACAGCGCGGAAAGATACATCGGAATATACTTTTCTTTTTCAAAGAAATAGAATGTAAAGAGCAAAAAGAACGGCAAAAAGCAATTCTCATGCAGGTCATAAAAGCAGCTCGTGGAAAGTGCGGGATAGAAGCAATACAGGAAGGAGAACAGGATTGTCAGCTTTCCCGAGAGCTTGAAGTGCCGTGCCAGAAGCACGATCGGGATCACGCCTGCCGTCAAAACGACCGCTTGCCCGATCTGCAACGTCATGGGCGACGGAAAGATCGCATAGAATGGAAGGAGAAGATAATAGATCGGGGAGATATGCACCGCAAAATGCGACAGCAGCTGATCTCTCTCGCTGGTGACCAGCGGCAGTCCCGTCTTTTTCATGTTTTCAAACATATTGCAGAACAGACCGAAGTCATAGTTCGGCGTGGAAAAGGTCTTGTAGCGCAAGCATGTAATGACCGATAAGATCACGCACGCAACGACCGCAAAGCACGCGGCACAAAGCGCGACCGTCCTTCCGTTCGGATTCCATTTGGCAAGCCACTCGGCGTTCCGGCGCACTGTGTAAAGCACGAACAGCGAATACGCCAGAAGGATGCCCAGAACGACCAGGAAATATTGCGTTTTATTTCCGCTCGGATACTGCGTGATCCATTGATATACGCAAACGGACGCGCCGAAGAGCATCCACCACGTATCGGCAGGGTATTTGATCAGAAGCGCGGTCAAAGCCGTATAGGCAATGAAAAAAACACCGCACCAAAGCAAGAGCTGAAGCACGTTCAGCTGCGGTCCGTTCACAAGAGAGTAATATTCCTCATTTTGCAGAAGAGAAATACCGATATAGGATGTCCACGCGGCGAGCAAGCGACAGATCACGCGGTCTCGCGAGAACAGCTCCTTCCATTGTATCTTCATAAACACTCGTTCCTTTGCTTTATTTGTTACAGTATACTACAAAAGAAAGAAAATGTCAAGAAGTCACCCGAAATCTCAAAAAATACACAAAATGTTCTTGCAATTTACATCAAAATAGGATATGATATAAGAGAACGATGTCAAAAGGAGGATCGCCATGCTTGGGTACGTACGCACACATACGCCCGAATTGCGCTTGCGCGAGCACGAATGCTATCGTGCGCTTTATTGCGGACTTTGCAAAAGCATGGGAAAATGTACGGGGCAATGCTCTCGGATGTCGCTCAGCTATGATTTCGTCTTTCTTGCGGCAGTGCGAATGTCGCTCCTCGGTGAAGAGCTGCACATCAAAAAGGAGCGTTGTATCGTCCATCCCCTGCGTAAGCGTCCCACGGTTCATGGATCCCCGACGCTGGACTATTGCGCCGACGCCTCGGCTCTTCTGACCTATCGGAAGCTGCTTGACGACTGTAAGGACGAGCGTGGCGGCAAGAAAATCCGTGCCTACCTATTGCGCCCCTTCTTTTCGGGAGCCTACAAAAAAGCAAAAAAACGCCACCCCGAATTGGATCAAGCCATTGCTAATCATCTTGCGGCGTTGGATGCGTACGAAAAAGACAACACCGCAGATCCCAGCGCGGACGTGCCCGCTTCTCATTTTGGAGATTTGATGTACGCCGTTTTCGCAAGCGGACTTTCCGAAACGGACGCGCGCATTGCGGGAACGATCGGAAGAGCGATCGGACGTTGGATCTATCTGCTCGATGCCGCCGATGATTTTTCGGAGGACTGTAAGAAGAAACGCTTCAATCCCTACCGCGCACTCTTTGGAGAGGAATTGTCGCAAGAGGAAAAAGAAATGATCCGCATTTCTCTGATCGCGCATCTGGGCGATGCCGAACGCGCGTTCTTACTCATTGATGAGTTTTCCACCCCCGAATTGCGGGAGATCATTGCAAATATTCTCTACCTCGGACTTCCGAACGCGGCAGAAAAGATACTTGATCCAAAAGCATGCCAAAAACAACCGAAAGGTAATAATACAAAATGAAAACACCGTATCAAATTCTCGGCGTCTCGCCCGAAGCGAGTGACGAGGAGATCAAAAAAGCATATCGGGATCTGGCTCGAAAGTACCATCCCGACAAATACCGCGACAGCGATCTTGCCGATCTCGCAAGCGAAAAGATGAAAGAGATCAACGCGGCATACGAGGAAATTCAGAAAATGCGCGCAGGCAGCACCACGTCGGGAAGCTACGGCGGCACCTCCTATGACGGCACGAACGCGGGCAGCACGGGACAGTTTGCCGAGGTCCGTCGCTTGATCTACGAAAATCAGATCCAACGTGCCGAGCAGATCCTGCGCTCCGTTCCCACCAATCAGCAAAGCGCGGAATGGTACTATCTGATGGGCATCGTTTACTATAAGCGCGGATATTTTCTGGATGCGCAACGGATGCTTGACCGTGCGTGCGGCATGGATCCTCGCAATGCCGAATACCGTTCGGCACGCGATCAGCTTCGCGGACAGGCGTCAACCTACGGCGGCGGTTACCGCACGTCGGGCAGCGGCGGATGCTCCTCCTGCGATTGCTGTTCTTCTCTGCTCTGCGCAGACTGCTGCTGTGAATGTATGGGCGGCGACCTGATCGCTTGCTGTTGATCCTTATCATGCAATGAAAGGAGAATACCGTGAACGATCGCATTCGCAAACGAACAAAAAATCTGACGCTCTGCGCGATGCTTTGCGCGCTCGGTGTGATCCTGATGACGGTCGGTGCTTTTATCGAGGTCCTGGATTTGAGCACCGCGGCGTTGGCATCCCTGCTCTGCATCTTTATCGTCATTGAAATCGGCGGA
>JAZNXP010000039.1:0-8526 GCA_045593965.1 Eubacteriales bacterium
CTCTTGTTGTTCAATTTTCAATGACCGTTCCGTCGCCCTTCATACGGCGACTCGCTCATTATACCATATCTCCCCCACTTTGTCAATACCTTTTGCAAAACTTTTTCAAGTTTTTTTCAGGTTTTTTTCAAGGTGGTTTAGATATTGTATTTTTCCGCTTTTTGCGGTAAGCTTGTATATTTTATCACTTTCTTTAATTTTTGTCAACCCCTTTTTTCACTTTTTTTCTTGTTTGCTCATTTTTCATCGATTTAATATCATTTTGCACAACGCCAGATCTCTCGTTTTGTTCATTTTTAACAAACCGTTTGTTTGATTTACACGTATAAAATAAGGAAGCTCTTTTTGCAAAAGCTTCCTTATTATGTTTATATATGATTTGTATTATATTAGATCTCGGGAATCTCGATTTCAATCTCGCGTCCGATCGTCGCGGATTTTGCGATGCCGTCGATGATCGCCTGGTTATACAGGATCTGCGAGGACGGAACGGGAGCCGTGCCGTTCTCCTTGATCGCATCAAGGAAGGTGCGGATCTTGAGATCGAACAGGTTTTCTTCCATCTTGATGATCGGGATCACAGTCTCGGTCTGCTCTCCGCAAACCTCATGATAAAGCGTCATGGGACCGCCGACCGTGCCGTTCCAGCACTCGGTGGACGGAATGCGAAGGCTTCCCTTCGTACCCATGATGATGGTATCACCGGGAGTATCCAGGTTCATAGCCCATGCAATGCGGAAGTCGAGAACGATGCCGCCCTCCAGACGAATGAATGCGGCCGCAAAATCATCCACACCGAATTTCTCTGCGTATTCGGGATGACCGATCTTCTGATAGTGGCTGTAATTCGGGTCGGTTCCAAAGAACGCGGACTTATAGCCCGAAACGGTCAACGGCTTCGGATAGCCGATTGCGTTGAGCACCATATCCAGCGAATAGCATCCGATATCACCCAACGCGCCAAGTCCTGCAGTCTCATCCTCGATGAAGGACGTGCCGAACGGCGTGGGAATACCGCGACGGCGTCCGCCGCCTGTCTGGATGTAATATACCTGACCAAGCTCGCCCGATTCAACGATCTTCTTGATCATCTTCATGTTTGCGTCCATTCTGGGCTGGAAGCCGATGGACAGGATCTTGCCGCTTTCCTTCTCGGCTCTCATAACCTCAACCGCTTCCTCGGTGGTAACGGTAAAGGGCTTTTCCAAAAGAACGTTCACGCCCTTCTTGAGCGCATAGATCGCGGGAGCCGCATGCTGACGGTTATACGTACAAACCGAAATAGCATCCAGCTTCAGGCTTTCATCGTCAAGCATTTCCTTGTGAGACGCATAGTCCGTCTTCACTCCCTCAATGCCGTGCTTCTTGAAGAACGCAGCCGCCTTGCCGGGAATCAGATCCGCGCCCGCGACGATCTCAACGTCGGGCTGACGCAAATAAGATGCGATATGTGCATCTGCGATCCAACCGCATCCGACGATACCAACGCGCAGCTTCTTCGATGCATCCACGACCTTTTTTTCTTGGTTTTCCTTGAAATCATCCAATCCCATGGTAAAATCCTCCTACATTTATTATATTAATAACCGATGCTCTTCAGATAAGCACGGCTCTTTTCAGCGCACGCAAGCGCAGAAAGCTCCATCGAGGGACTGTCCTGCTCGACCACGACCCATTGCGTCCCCAGCGTCTTGACCGTTTCCATGATGGCGGGCATATCCTGCAACCCGTAACCAACGGGACGGAATTCAAAATCGGTCGGTGCAACCAAGCGGCAGTAATGACGGGGTGCGTTTTCGGGATCCACTATCAACGTGCAAGAAAAATCCTTCAGGTGAACAACAGGCGCGCGTCCCGTGTACTTCTTCAGATATTCCACAGGATCAACGCCCGCGTATTTTACCCAGCAGGTATCAATCTCGGTCTGCAAAAGATCAGTGGGAACCGAATCGTAAAGCACATCCAGCGCATATTTGCCGTCCAGCTTATAAAACTCAAAATCGTGATTGTGATACAGGAGCTGAAGCTCATGCTGCTTGGCATATTTTCCGAGCATGCGCAGGTTTTCAATCACAGCGCCGAAATTTCCCGTGTCGGGACGAACGTTTGCGGCAAGCATGGGAACGGCAATATATTTGCACCCAATGGTCGCAAAATCCTGATACACCCTATTGGGATCGGTCACTTGCTCAATGTATCCGACGTGTGCGCAAACAGGCACCAACCCGATATCCGCGCACATATCGCGCACTTCCTCGGGGGTGTGTCCGTAAAGTCCCGCGAACTCCACGCCGTCATAGCCCATCGCCTTGACCTTTTTGAGCGTTGCGTACAAGTTCTTGGACGCATCCTCTCTGACCGAATACATCTGCAATGCAACAGAAATGGACATTTTCAGCTCTCCTTTATCGTTTGAGAAATTGAAGAGGACCTCTTCAACTTAATTATAAGACAATATATGCTTCTTTACAAGACACGAATAGGTATAAATCAGACAAATATTGCTATCAATTCAACGTCAAGGCTTGCAAAAGTCTCTCATCTGTGTCAATTTTGAGATAAAAGACCTCTCCGTCCATCCGAACGGTCAGGAGTCGCAATCCGCTCGGCTGAAGCTCGGAAACGTAGGTAAAAACGTGCTTCCCCTTCACCATGGCGGCAAGCTCCTTTTGATTTTGCGGTGTGATCGGCGTGATCACCTCGATCTGATCAACCGAAATGCGGCAAACAACGCTCAACCGTCTGCCGTACTGCTCGGTTACGATCAGGTCAAGGCGATCACTTCCATCCTCGGCACGCTCGACCGCATACGTATAATTCCGAGCCAGATAGCGTCCGCCGAACATCAGGGCGACCGTCAGAAGGATCACCGCGCCGAGCTGAAACAGCATCGGAAGCGGCGTCTGCGGATGCATGGATGGCAAAAAGAGCGCAAAGCCTGCGGCAAGCAGCAGCGCACAGATCAGCTTTTCCTTTTGCTTTTTCGGTTTTGGTGAATAAGAATACATTTTCACGCCTCCTTTGAAAGTGCTTCTTTGAGCAGTTGCTCTGCCACGATCGGCTCGGCTCTGCCCTGACTTTTTGCCATCAGCTTTCCCTGAAGCGCGCGGATGGCATTCGTTTTTCCGCTTTTGTAATCTTCAACGGCACGGGGATTTTCTGCCATAATCTCCCCGATCCAAGCAAGAAGCGTGTCCCGATCTCTGATCTGTGAAAGCCCCTCGCGTTCGACCGCCTCACGGGGAGAAAAATCCGACTCCGTCAAGCGAACGAGAAGCTTTTTGGCGGTGGAGCTGTTGACAGTCCCATCTCCCATCAGATCGGAGATCTGCGCCAGTCGTTCCTCGCTCACGGGAGAAGAAAACGGCTCGCTTGCGCAATGGCGCGAAAGCTCTCCCAGGAGAAGATGAAACAACAGCTTTGGATGGCTCGACAATGCGGCGGCGCGTTCAAAATAATCCGCCATTTCCGCATCGGTGCAAAGCACGCCCGTTTCCTTTTCGGGAAGCTCGAATTGCTCGATCAGGCGTTGCTTTCTCGCTGCGGGAAGCTCGGGGAGCTCTCCTCTCCATTTCTCGATCAAGCTTTTTTGCAATACGATCGGGGGGAGATTGGATTCAAATAAAAACCGATAATCCTCGGCGCATTCCTTGACGCGCATCAGAACAGTCTCGCCGCTTGCGGAATCAAACCGTCTCGTTTCCATCCGCACGGATTCTCCGTGCTCCAAAAGCGCGATCTGCCGTGCGGCCTCATACGCGATCGCCTTTTCGACGAAGGAAAAGGAATTGATATTCTTGATCTCCGTCCGAACGCCAAGCGCATCCGCTTCGACCTTGCGGACAGAAACGTTCACGTCGCAACGCATCGAGCCCTCCTGCATCTTGCAATCCGAAACGCCCGCCGCAACGAGAACGGCACGCAACGCCTTCAGATACGCCGCCGCTTCCGCGCCCGAGCGCAGGTCGGGTGCCGACACGATCTCGATCAGGGGAACACCGCAGCGGTTGCCGTCAAGCAAGGTCCAATCTCCTTGGTGGATCAGCTTTCCCGCATCCTCCTCCACGTGGATCCGTTCGATGCGGACGCGTTTTTCTCTTCCCTCTGCCTCGAAATCGAGAAATCCGTTTGAGCAGATCGGGTGCGCCCCCTGTGAGATCTGATACGCCTTCGGCAGATCGGGATAAAAATACTGCTTCCGATCCGCGAAGCTGACCTCATTGACCGTCGCATTCAACGCAAGCCCCGCTTTTGCGGCAAGCTCGATTGCACGGCGATTCCATGTGGGAAGCGTACCGGGATAGCCCATACAGATCGGGCAGCACAGCGTATTCGGCGGTGCTCCGAACGCAGTAGAGCAGGAACAAAACAGCTTGCTCTCGGTTGCCAGCTCGACGTGCACCTCAAGTCCGATCACCGCTTCATAAGCGTTTGGTTTCATCACCGCACCTCCTTTTCAAGCAAGGGCAGCATCACCTCACGCGGACATTCCGCTTCCAGCATGCGCGCGGCGTGGAACAAGAGCTTCTCTCCGAAAAAGCCTGCGGTCAGCTGAACCGACACGGGCATTCCGTCCGCGTTCTTTCCGAACGGGACGGATATTGCGGGCACGCCCGCAAGATTGGCGTAGACGGTACATAGATCCGCCCGATACATCTCCTCGGGCGTTTGTACCGATCCGCGCTTGAATGCCGTGTGCGGTGTGGTGGGACAGAGCAGAAGATCGTACTTCGAAAACAGGTGCAAAAAGCCGCGCTTGACGTGTCGGCGGACTTCTCTTGCCCGTTCGTAAAAATCCGTTCTTTGATCGCTTTGCAGTACATATGCGCCAAACAGGATCCGCCGTTTGACCTCGTCTCCAAATCCGTAAGCACGCGTCTGCTCATATCGGGAGCGAAGAGAGCCGTCCCCCTCTTTGGAAGAACCGTAGCGAATTCCGTCAAAGCGTGCCAGATTAGAGGCACATTCCGCGGAAACGAGAACGCTGTATGCCGCAAGTGCTTGCTCGGGAGACGGCAACGCGACCGTTTCAAAGGTTGCTCCATGCTCCGCGAGAACGTCTTGAGCTTTTTCCAACGCTTTCGCGACAGACGGCGCAAGTACTCCGTCTCCAAAGCAATCGGGAATGGCGATCCGAAGCGGACGCGCGGCAAATTCAAGTGATCCCTTTGCACAGGACGTTGCATCCAACGGATCCTGCCCCGCGAGCACGTCAAAGACCGTCATGCAGTCATCAATCGACCGTGAAAAGATCCCCACGCTGTCAAGAGACGTTGCCATTTCGATCACACCGTAGCGAGAGATCGCGCCATAGGTGGGCTTCAAGCCGTAAACGCCGCAGAAGGATGCGGGCTGACGGACAGACCCACCCGTATCCGAGCCGAGCGCAAAGCACCCCATCCCGGAGGCGACGGCAGCCGCCGATCCTCCCGACGACCCGCCCGCCACAAACGCATGATGGTGCGGATTGCGCGTTTCCTGCAGCGCGGAATGCTCCGTGGAGCTTCCCATCGCAAATTCATCCATATTTTGCTTTCCGAGCAATACCGCACCCGCGCCGCGCAATTTTGCAACCGCCGTGGCGTCATAGGGTGGTATAAACCGCTCCAGCATTCTCGACGCACAGGTCGTGCGCAGATCCTTCGTGCAAAAATTGTCCTTGACACCGTACGGAATGCCGTCAAGAGGGCTCAACACCGCTCCGCTTTCTCGACGCCGATCCGATTCGCGCGCCGACGCGCAAGCACCTTCCGCATCCACGGTCAGGAATGCCCCGACCGACGCATCGTGTCCGTCGATCTGCTCAAGCACCGCTTCGGTCAGCTCCAAGGACGTATATTCTTTGTTATCCAATGCCTTCCGATGCTCACAGGCAGTGCGGAACAGCACGTTTGTTTCCAAGCTCATAATTACGCCTCCACGGTACGGGAAACAACAATATAATCCCCCTCTGTTACAGGCGCGTTGGCGAGAAGCACCTCTCGCGCAAGTCCCTCTTGCGCTTGATCCTCCCGCCATACCGTTTCTTCCTCTCCGTCCTGTTCGAACGGATCAAATTCCCGCAAGGGCTCGCGCAGAACGAGCGCATAGCGTCTCATTCCCTCCAGCTCCCGGCGGATTTTTTCTGTTTCCTCTTCATTTTGAAACGCGATCGCACAGACCCTTCCCAAGGTCTCGATCTCCTTCAAAGACAGCTCCATTTTCTTCTCCGTTCGATGAGTGATTGATCCTTATTTTCCAACGCAGAAATGTGAAAAGATCTGCGCGACGATGTCCTCGGAAACCGCGCGTCCGTCGATTTGGGCGATGCTTTGCATCGCTTCCTCAACGTCGGTGCAGCAAAGGTCGATCTCAACGCCCGCGCGCAAGCCGTCAAGACAGCGGCGAAGAGCCGAAAGCGCACAGAGTGCCGCTCCCTGCTGACGCGCGTTTGTCAGCACCGCGTCGGTGCGGGTGTTCAGCCTTCCGTCGGTAAATAGCTTTTCCACAAGAGACGTCAGCTCTTTCATGCCCGTTCCCTTTTGCGCGGATAACGTCACCACGTGCGCGAACTTGGAACGATAGTACGCATCCTCATGCCCCGAAAGATCCGACTTGTTCAAGATCGCGACGACGGGAACGGAAAGCTTTGATACCGTCTCGGCAATGCGGCGATCCTCGGCATCCGCTTCCCGACTTCCGTCAAAAACGGCAAATACAAGCTCCGCCGCCTTGAGCGCATCCTTTGCGCGCTCAATGCCGATCCGCTCGACCGTATTGTCGGTCTCATGCAGACCTGCGGTGTCGAAAATGCGCAGCGTCACGCGTCCGAGGCTTGCGCGGTCGCTCAATACGTCACGCGTCGTCCCCTCGATCTCGGTGACGATCGCGGCATCCTTGCCGAGAATACGGTTATAGAGTGAGCTTTTTCCGACGTTCGGCTTGCCGCAGATGACCGTTGCGATCCCTTCCGCGATCGCGTGTCCCGTGCGGTAGGTCTCACTCAGGGAAAGAACGTCCTTCTCGCATACCTGCAGTGCGTCGATCATCTCCGATCGGCTCATGTCGGCAAGATCCTCGTCGGGATAATCGATCTTGGCATAAATGCTTGCAAGGATCGCGCACAGAGCATCGTAGATCTCGCCGCATCTGGCTTCCACACGCCCATGCATTCCGCTATGTGCCAACGTCAGCTGCTCCTTGCTCTGCGCCTCCAGGAGATTTCCCAACGCCTCCGCCGAGGAAAGTCCCAGCTTCCCGTTCAGAAACGCGCGACGTGTAAATTCCCCCGCCTCCGCAGGACGCGCGCCGACAGAAAACAAAGTCGACAGCACCGTTTGCGTCAGCAAAATTCCTCCGTGACAGCAAATCTCCACGGTGTCCTCTCCCGTAAAGGATGCGGGAGAGCGGAATACGGTCGCCAAGCCGTCATCCACAGGCAAAAACGAGCCGTCCTCCTCGGGCGCGAGAATGGCACCGTACACCGCCGTGCGCGACGGCGCGTCTGCCAGCTTTTTTTGATTTTTCGGAACAAAGATACGGTCACAGATCTCGATCGCGCGAGGTCCCGAAACGCGTAACAGGGCAACGCCGCCCTTCCCTTGAGGGGTACTGACGGCGGCAATGGTATCTCCAAGCATTGAAAACGCTCCTCTCATATTGCTTTTCCGTGCGATTCAACAAAAAAGGGGTGGCTTATCGGAAGTCACCCCTAAATAGTTCAGATCTCGTCGGTTTCTTCCGAACCTTCGATGGAATCTGCCGCCTTGGTCTCGTCAAGGAACATGACGATGCGGCGATTGTTCTCCGAGCCGATGGAGTTGGTGGACACGCCCTCAATTCCCTGTACCTCGGAGTGGATAATTCTTCTTTCGTAAGGATTCATCGGCTCAAGCATCACACTCTTCTTGCCCTTGATGACTCTTGCGGCCATACGTCTTGCCAATGCACGCAGAGCCTCTTCTCTCTTTGCGCGATAGCCCTCGATGTCAAGCGTGATCTTTACGTACTCGTGCTTCTCACCCTTAATCTTCTTGTTTGCGGCAAGATTTGCAAGATACTGCAGGGAATCCAGCGTTTCGCCGTGATGTCCGATCAACAGTCCCGCGCCATCACCCTCAACGGTGATGAGCTTATCGTCATTGGAGCCGTCCTTCATGGAGATCTCCAAGCCCTCAAGCTGCATATCCGCAACGACCTTGCGAATGAATTCCAATGCCAGCTCCGCGCCCTTTACGGTATATACGGCAGAAACCTTTGCATCGGATGCGCCAATTCCCAAAAATCCGCGCTTTGCTTCTTCCAAAACGGTAAATTCAATTTCTTCCTCGGCAACACCAAATTCAGCCGCCGCCTTTGCGCACGCCTCTTCAACAGTCTTTGCCGTTACGATCAATTCTTTTTTCACGGTCTTTTCTCCAAATTATTATTTATTTTCTGTGTTTTCGGTGTTGTCACCGTCTGTTTGCTCGGGAGCAGGCACTTCTTTGCCCTCGTGCTTCTCCTCCGTCTTCTGCTCGGGAGCCTCTTTCTTCTCCTCCGTCTTCT
>JAZNXP010000040.1:0-2528 GCA_045593965.1 Eubacteriales bacterium
AAAGCTCGGGTTGATTGCGTAGAAGTTTTTGCTGTCAAGCTTTTCCTGCGTGATGCGGAGGGGAGTGGGGAAATCAGTCGTTCAAATAAATGGCATTTTTGACTTGTGCTATAAGACTTTTTTAGTGCTTTGATTTTCAAACTGTTTTTCGTTTTTACCGCTCCAAGACGTACAAAAATGAAATTCAATCTTTTGCACGGTAGAAATACACCTTTGCTACGCGGCGCTCCGCAGACCGTACATTCCTTTGACTATCGCGTGAGTGACGGATACGTGCTCGCCATCAAGTGGCATCCCGAAATGCTCAAGGAATATATCGACATTGAAAAAATACTGGAGAGTCATGCGATGTCGCTGTTTTCTCTTGACACGGAATACACCAATTTTGAGTCCTTTTATCCGTTTGCGATCAAATTGAGCAACGATACCGATATTTCCTCCGCGCTCGCCGCCATTCTTTCGATGCTTGCTCTGTTTGTGGCAAGCACGACCGAGCGTGACGCGTCCAAGCTCCCCATGGAAAACAACGCGCGTACCGTGATCAACGAGATCATTGCGTGGACAGAACAAAATTATGGCAGGAAAATTTTACTCGACGAGGTTGCCCTTAAATTTGGTTACACAAAGAACTATTTTTGTGATCTGTTCAAATCGAAAACGGGGATCACGTATCTGCAATATCTGAACAATGTGCGCGTGTCAAATGCCTGTGCCTTGCTCCGTACGGGGTTACCCGTCAACCGTGTGAGCACGCTTTGCGGTTTTGAGACAGATTCCTACTTCATCAGCCTTTTCAAAAGGACGGTCGGGATCACTCCGAAGGCGTACCAAGGGAAGTAACGCAAAGAGAGAATTTGCGTTATTTTGTATCAAATTTCCCTATAGCCCAGCTTCCGTCAAAATAGGCTGAGCCATTTGCTTTTCATAAAGCTTTTGGCTCAGCCTATTATTCTGAACGGGAAAGTTGAAACTTTAAACTACCTTTTGTTTTTTTGAAAAAACTACCCAAATGTGTCAGCCCCGCGACAATATCTCGCCGCCGTCCGCGTTCTCAATATCCTCATCGGTCAGGCAATCCGAAACCAATTTTTGAATACACCCTCTGTTCAAAAATTTTGAGCAATGCTTGTCCGTATGATTTTCAACGTGGAAATCGTTCACGGTCAGACACTCAACAACCGCGCCCTCTCCTACGTGAAGCGTATCGATCGGGTTCGCGTACTCGCGGCGATAGAGACGGTTGATGCTGAGCGCCTTTACCGCCGTATCCTCCTGTACCCAGATCAAGGGGAAATGATAGTCCTTTTCTCCCATGTGTGCCTCCTGAATAGGCAGACGTTTGGATTTGGACGCGTGGATATTTTCCAAAGAAACAGCATCGAAATGCCCCGTGGTCTCACCGGGATAGAACTTTGTAAAACCGATGCAATACTGATAGTAGGTTCCGAATACGTTGGAGATGGTGATATGCTCGATCTTATGATTGACCGTCAAGAGGCGCACCGCACTGTGACAGTTCTCCGCAAACACGCCGTCGATCTCGATGTTGGTAATGTCACCGCCCGAGCCCTCGTGCGCGTTGAGCGCCACCAAGTCATCATAGCATGCGCCCTGAAGATTTTTGATCACGCCCCAGTGGCAGTTGCCGTTGAGGTGAATACCGTCCATGTTGGAGGCAATTGGGTTGCCGTAGTTGAAGTCAAACACAATGTTTTCCACGGTGAAATAGGAGCCTGTGTCCACCATTACGGCATAGTTGGCGGGATCCTTGATCGTCAGATTGGAGAGGCGGAAATTGCGCACGTTATAGAAAAACATGACGTGTCCGAGATAGTTTCTCGCATCGAATTGACGGGTATAAATGGGATTGGGATCTTGATTGAGGTTGTTAAAATCCCAAATTCCGCCTTCGATCTCAAAATCGTGGCAGGTGTCCTCTGCATCGGGAGAGAGCATATCGTAAAACTTCCATACGTTCTTTTCCAGAGGTGTTAAAAACGGGCGAAGCCGCTGCGCGGGTTTCGCTACTGCCTTGTTTTGGAGCATAAAGCAGTTGGAGCCGTCCGCAAGCTTGATGTGCGCGTATCTTGGCAGCTTCAATTTGAAATTGGACGGGATCACAAGCGGTTTTGAAATCAGATACATTTTTTGCGGTGCAGGCAAGGATACCTCGCACACGCCGCTGTCGATCAATTCCTGAATTGCGGCGGTACGTCATGGATACCGTCTCCCCAAAGTTGATATTTGTTCATTTTATGATAACTCCTTTCGTTTTTACCGTTTTATTTTCTCAAAGGAACAGCAAGGTTCCCACAAAGCAGATCGCAAGACCGATCACAATGCTTTTGGAAAGCTTTTCCCGAAAGAACACCACACCCGCCAAGGAGGAGAGGATCATCGTTCCTCCCGTCTGGATCGGAAAGAGGACGGTTGCGGGAAGCTTGGATGCGCTGAGCAACTGCAAGACAAACGCGCCGCCGCTAAGGATCGCCGAGCCGAAAATGATTGGAAGAATACTTGATATTTTG
>JAZNXP010000041.1:0-10978 GCA_045593965.1 Eubacteriales bacterium
CCAAGATGCGACCGAAAGCTCGGGTTGAAGTGCCTTGAATTTTTCCTCAATGCGTGCGGGTACCTTGGCAAGCGTTCCTCCCTTCACGGGCTCCATGACGATGACGGGCTTGCCATGCTTGCGGCAGACCTCGTAGCACGCGCGCGACTGAATGCTCTCATGCTCCCAATCCAGATAATTGAGCTGGATCTGCACAAAATCCACCTCGGGATGATCGGTCAGGATCCGATCCAGCATCTCGGCACTGTCATGGAAGGAAAAGCCCATTTTCTTCACCCTTCCCTCCGCCTTCATGCGGGAAACGAAGCCGAAGCTATCCAATTTGGTCGCGATTTCATAGTATTCCTCGCAAAGCGTATGGATCAGATAAAAATCAAAATATTCCACTCCGCATTTTTCAAGCTGTTCCTCAAAGATCCGCTCCTGGTCTCCAACCTCCTTAAGCTTCATCGTGGGAAGCTTATCCGCAAGCAAAAACGACTCGCGCGGATGACGCTTGACAAGTGCTTCACGCACGGCAAGCTCTCCCTTATACTGATGATAGACGTATGCGGTGTCAAAATAACAGAAGCCTTTTTCCAGATAGGCATCAACCATTTTGCAGACCGTTTCCATATCGATCGAGGTCGTGTCGTTCTTATCCAGCAGGGGGAGTCTCATCATTCCGAAGCCAAGCTTTTTCATATTCATTCTTCCTTTTTAATATGTATTATTTCTTTTTCAACTCGTTTTCGCGGTGCGCGCATAGATCCGCAAGCGGACAGGCATCGCATTTTGGCGCGCGTGCCGTACAGGTGTCCCGACCGAACTGCACAATGCGATGACAAAAATCGCTTTGCTCCTCCTTCGGGATCAGCTTTTCCAGGATCCGCTCCACGCGGTAAGGCTCTTTCGTCTTTTCGGGATACATTCCAAGGCGACCGCAGATGCGGATACAGTGCGTGTCTGTCACCACGCCACCCTTATGGAAAATGTCTCCGAGCAAGAGGTTTGCGACCTTTCTGCCCACCCCAGGGAACCTCAACAGCTCCTCCATGGTATCGGGCAAAACGCCACCGTATTCGTTGATCAGCATCGCGCAGGCATCTTTGGTATTCTGCGCCTTGACGTGGTAAAGACCGCAGGATCGGATATACCGCTCGATCGTTTCCACCTCGGCACCTGCAAGCGATTCGGGCGTGGGAAAATCACGGAACAATTCACGGCAAACGAGATTGACACGCGCGTCCGTGCATTGCGCGGAAAGTCTGCCCATGATCAGCAGCTTCCACGGCTCTCCTTCCCATTCCAGTGCGCAGACCGCCTCGGGATATACCGTTTTGAGGAGCGCGACGATCTGCTCCATGCGTTCTCTTTTTTGCTTTTGTGTCATGACATCACTCTTTCCCGAACAGGAAATCGATCGAATCGTTCACCCACGCTGAACAAGGAATGCGGTTGCCGTACGGGGACTCGACCGTGATATGATCCGCCGAGCAGATGCCGTGTCCGCCCTTACCGAACACGCGGAGCTGGAAGTGAACGCCGTTCTCGCAAAGAGCGGTCGCAAAGCGCAAGCTTCCCATCACGGGGACACAGGAATCGTCACAGTTGTGCCAGATGTAGGCAGGGGGCGTATCCTTACTGACGCGGTTTTCCAGAGACAGCAACTCGATCCGCTCCTTTGTCAGCTCCTCCTCATGATTGGAGAAGAGATTGAGGAAAGAGCCTCTGTGTCCGATATTGATCACGGGGTATGAAAGGATCAGCTTGCTCGGACGGTAAAGCGTTCTCTCTCCGTCCAGCAATCCGTCAAGGATCGGATGGTTCCAGAGCGTTCCCGTACACGCGGCAAGATGTCCGCCTGCGGAAAAACCACAGACTGCGATGTTCTCACGGTCGATCCCAAACGTTTCGGCGTTGTCACGGACGTAACGCACCGCCGTCAAGCCCTCAAGCAATGCTTGCGGAAAGCGCGCGGGATAAACGCTGTAATCCAGAACGAACGCGCAAGCCCCTGCCGCTACGTAGCGCAAAGCGATCGGCTCGGCTTCCCCCGGATAGGTCAGCTGATATCCGCCACCCGGGAAAACGATGACCGCGGGGCGATTGTCCCGATATACCGCGCGCGGCGCCGCATCGGGCAAATACGCGCGAAGCGGCACCTTGGCACCGTTGATCTCAATATCCTTTGTAAAAAATCGCATACCGTTTTTTCATCCTTTTTTGATTGATTTCTTTGCCTGATCATTTATGATTGCGACGGATCGGTCTGTGCCGTGGGGATTAAGCGATAGCATTCCTTCCCCTCGGAATTGCTGATGACGATGACGTCACTATTCCATTCAAACCGACCCAAAAATTCTTGCTTTTCATCCGCGTAGAACGCGATATTGCCAAGTGTATAGGAATACAGAACGTCGATCTCCTTCTTTGCTCCGTCCTCGTCCGTCCACGTTCCTCGCAACGCGGTAAAATCGATCGAAAGCATTCCGTCCTCCGTCTGCCAGATCCCACTCGGCTTTTCCTCCGTTCCGCAGGAAACAACTGCCGAAAGCATCAATAGAATCAGGATCGCGCAAACGACCGTTTTTCCGTAAGGCTTATACTTCATGAATGTTTACATCCTTCATTTTATTCTTATTCGGATCACAGCTTCCCGATCGCGTCTGCGATCCGTACGCTTGCGCATCCGTCTCCGAATACCGCGGACGGCTTTTTCATCGCCTCGTATTCCTCGGAGTCCTTCTCCAGCAAGCGGCTTGCGGTATCAAAAATGCCTCGTTCTCCGCTCCCCGCAAGCTTCAAGACACCTGCCCGTATTCCCTCTCCGCGCTCGGTCGAATATCGCATGACCACGGTAGGAATACCGAGAGAGGATGCCTCCTCCTGAATGCCGCCGCTATCCGTCAAAACCAGATACGCCTTTGCGAGCAAATGATGAAAGCTCACCATTTCGGGAGGCTCGATGCAACGGATCCGCGGAACTCCGACAAGGATCGCTTTTGCCGCCGCGCGGACTGCGGGATTATGATGCAGAGGACAAACAGCTTCCACATCGGGATACCTCTCCACCAATCGCCGCAACGCGCGGAACATTCCCACGATCGGCTTGCCGAGGCTTTCACGCCGATGCGCGGTAAACAGAATGAGCCGCTTGTCTTTTGCAAGCTCCCATTCCTTTGCGGGCTTACAGCACGTAAGCGTCCACCGAAGTGCGTCCACGACCGTGTTGCCCGTGATAAAAATATTCTTTTCCTTCTTCCCTTCCCGCAATAGATTGTTTTTCGCTGTCACGGTCGGCGCAAAATGCCAGTCCGAAGCCAAGGACAACGCTTGCCTGTGAAATTCTTCGGGAAAAGGAGAATGCATATGATAAGTACGCAGCCCCGCCTCGATATGCCCCAGAGGAATACGACGGTAAAAGGCGCAAAGACCTGCCGCAAAAGCCGACGTCGTATCTCCCTGCACCAGAACCAGCTCGGGCTTTTCCGCCTCCAAAATCTCATCGAAACCCTTGAGAATGCGGCTCGCAAGCGTTGCGGACGTTTGTCCCGTTCGCATCGTGTCCAGATCAAAATCCGCTTTGACGTCAAAGGCGTTCATCGCGCCATCCAGCATTTCCCGATGCTGTCCCGTAGAGCAGACCTGCACCGCAAACTCCCGTTTTTTCAATTCCCTCACCACGGGACAAAGCTTGATCGCCTCGGGTCGCGTCCCCATTACTACCATTACACGCTGCATGTTCTTTTCCTCCCTTTTTTCAGATCGTTACAGTTTACGATCCGCAAAGGAAAGTTAGAACGCGCATCGGTCAACAGGGCTTCTTTTGTTGCTTACACCAGATCTTCATGATCAGCTTATGCGGCAAGAGCTTTGTCAATCTCACCTGCATGCGCACTCTGAAGCCGCAGACCGAAACGTCCTTGCCCTTTTTCATGTCCTTGAAGGCACGCTTGATAACCTGCTCGGGGGTGTAGAAATGATTATAGTACGTAATGGTATTATCGGTCACTGCATGATCGAAGAACTCGGTCCTTACCCATCCCGGGCAGACCGCCATCACGCGGATTTTTTTGGGCTTAAGCTCCACGTTCAGCGCACGGCTGAAGCTGAGCACGAATGCCTTTGTCGCACCGTAAACGTTGATATACGGCACGGGCTGGAAGGATGAGAGAGAGTCCAGCTGATAGATCTGACTTCCCTCGATCATATACGGAAGCGTTGCGTAGGTCATTGCAACGTACGCCGTGACGTTGAGGTCGATCATGTTGCGGTACGTCTCCAGCTCGATGTCCTCAAACGCGCCGAAGCGACCGACACCGCTGGCATTGACAAGGACCGACACCGTCGGCTTCTCCTTTGCCAACAGCTTGCGGTATTTTTCGATGCTTTCTTCCTTCGTCAGATCCAGCGCGACGGGGCGGATCCTTGCCGATACCTCGCGGGAAAGCGCCTCAAGACGCTCCTTTCTGCGCGCAATGACCCAGATCTCGTCAAAGGATTTGTCCTGCGCCAAGCGAAGCACGAATTCCTTTCCCATTCCCGAAGAAGCTCCTGTTACAACTGCAATATTCATATCTGTATCCTCTCTTTTTCCTTTTCCGATCACAAAATCAAATGTACGGGGAGTCCGCCCTCAAAGCGCGGCGTTACCTCTCCTTGAATGAGGGGCAAAAGATAACGGCAGCATTCATCCGTGACGTGATTGCCCTCTTGGTTGATAAACGCATCGTCCACCTTGCGGATCAGGTTTGCGATCTCGTGTACGGGCTTGCTTGATACCTTGGTCCCGTAAGTCTCTCCTGCCACGCGCTCAATGGTCATCATACAGCCGCTGATGCCCTCTCCCGCCGCCTTGACTGCCCCCTTACCGACCGAAACCGACTCGCAAAGATCGGTCGCCGACGCCAGATGGGACGCACAACGCTGGGGAAGATTCAACTCGATTGAGCGCACCTTGCATCCAAGCTCTGCCTTGACGGCAAGCTCCAACGCCTTGCCCGTTCCCGCAAGATATGCGTGTCCGAACGCATCCTTCGCTCCCGTTTGCGTTCCCTCGCCGACGTATCTGCCGTCCGCGAAGCGCAAGCCCTCCGACACCGCGATCACCACGTTCGGCTTTTTGGAAAGTGCCGCGCGGACGTCCGCAAAGAAGCGGTCCATATCAAAAATTCGCTCGGGCAGATATACAAGCTCGGGCTCGATCCCGTTTACCGCGCGTCCGATCGCCGATGCGGCAGTCAGCCAACCCGCATCTCTTCCCATGATCTCCACGATCGTGACCGCGGGAATGCGGTAGACCGCGCAATCTCGGATGATCTCCTGCACCGTCACGGCAATATACTTCGCCGCAGAGCCGAAGCCGGGCGTGTGATCGGTCCCCATCAGATCGTTGTCGATGGTTTTCGGAACTCCCAAAATCACCATTTCGTAGTCATGTGCCGCAGTATATGCCGAAAGCTTGGCAACGGTATCCATGGAATCGTTGCCGCCGATGTAGAAGAAATAGCGAATGTCATACTTTTTGAAGATCGCGATCAGGGACTCGTAAAACGCATCGTCCGTGCCGATCTTCGGCAGCTTTTTGCGGCAAGAGCCGAGTGCCGCCGCGGGAGTGTTTTCAAGAAGCGTAAGCTTGTCCTCGGTGTCAAAATACGAGCCGAGATCGATCAATCGCTCCTCAAGCAGTCCTTCCACGCCATTGCGCATACCGTAAAGCTTACCGATCCTGCCGCCGTGCAAGCCTTCCTGAAAGCCACGGATCACGCCCGCGAGCGTGGCGTTGATCGCGGCGGTGGGACCGCCGCTCTGCCCAACCACGGCATTGCCGATCAAATTCTTCATAACAGTGTCCTCCCTTCGGGGTCTCCCGACAGTAATTTTCCATATTAAAGTATATCATAATTTCATGGGACTGTCAAGGTTGAAAAAAAGAAAAACTCACGTGAGGCAACAGAGAGAAGTTTCATCGAGACAAGCAAAAAAAAGGCTTCCGCTTCATATAGTAGAGCACCCATAAAAAACACGCCGTGCAAACGGCTCGAGTGGAGGTTTTTTCCTATGTTTTTAACACTGTTTTCTTTTCTGACGAAGATCTTGCACCTGATCCTCGGAGTCAATACGCCGCAAAGCTTTCCGCCTCCCCTTCCGCCCGAGGAAGAACGAGAGTGCTTTCTGCGTGCATCGGATGGAGACGAGGATGCAAGACAAAAGCTGATCCTGCACAATCTGCGTCTGGTCTCGCACATCGTCCGAAAATACTATTCCACCGCGCCCGACCCCGAGGATCTCGTTTCCATCGGCACGATAGGGCTTATCAAGGCGGTGGACACCTTCAACATTCACAACGGTGCGAAATTCGCGACGTATGCGGCAAAATGCATTCAAAACGAGATTCTGATGCACTTCCGCTCGCGCAAAAAGCTGGCAAGCGAGGTCTCCATCAACGAAACGATCGACATCGACCGCGACGGCAATCCCTTGACTTACATCGACGTGATCTGCTGTGAGGAGGACGTAGCGGAAGAGATCGACAAAAAGATCACCACGCAAAAGATGCTGCAATTCATGGATGCGCTTCTGACACCGAGGGAGCGGCAGATCATCATGATGCGCTACGGTCTTGGCGGCATTAAGGCGCAAACGCAGCGCGAGATCGCAAAAACGCTCCGCATCTCCCGTTCCTACGTCTCCCGCATTGAAAAAAGCGCGATCGAAAAGCTGCGGAACGCTTTAAAGGTTAAAACGACGTGAGTTGTCGTTATCAACAATCTATTTACATAACGCACGGGAGCGGAAAATCCGCTCCCGTGCGTTATGTTTATGAAGTTGCGGTTCGTTCAGAGTCTCTTCAAAAGCGGTGCAAGCTGCTCTAATGACGTGATGGTATAGTCAGGATGAATATCCGTGTGATTTCCCTTTCCCCGCAGGTCGAACCAACAGGTGCGGATGCCTGCATTGATGCCGCCTTGAATGTCAGAGGTCAAGCTGTCTCCCACGATGATGGATGTCTCGGGATCAAAGTCCTTGATCTGTGCAAAGCAAACGTCAAAGAACTCCTTTTGCGGCTTGACGTATCCAATCTCCTCGGAAAGGAAGATCGCTTCAAACAAAGGGGCAAGACGCGCGCTTTCAATGCGTCCCTGCTGAACGGCTGTCGTGCCGTTGGACACGATGAACAGGCGATAGCTTCCCTTCAATTCATCCAGCATCTGCTCCGCGTGGGGAAGAAAGAAATGACCGATGCCAAGCATTTTTTCATAATACTTTCTCACTTCCTCTGCATCCACGTCGATCTTCAGCTCCTCAAACAGAAGCGCAAAGCGACGGTATTTGACCTGCTCGCGCGTCAGCTCCCCTCGCTCCAAAGCCTCCCACTGTGCGCGATTGATCTCGCTGTAACGGGAGGTCACCCGCTCGGTCGGCTCAACAGAAAACCGAGTTAAGGTCTTTTTCAAGGCTTCAAACTCCGCCTTGTGAAAATCCAGAATGGTATCGTCAAGGTCCAAAAGAACGGTTTTTATCATGTAATATCAAAGCTCCTTTTTATTTCAGTATCGCGTTCTCCTCGCCCAAAAGCTCGCAGAACTGACGGTAAACGTAATCGCTTATCGATACGCCGATCGGTGTTTTGGAATACTCCTTCGTCGCGGCATTGTAGAAAAACACGGGGAACGTACCGTCGAAAATTGCGGTCAGATTCAAGGCTTTTTGATAAAGCATCCCTTCCATATCGGGAACGCGCAGGAAGAGTCTGCTCTTTCCGATCAGCGAGGATCCGTTTGCCTTTGGCGTGACGCTTTGTTCACGCTCCGCAGACGTCGGACGTGACTTACCTTCTCCGCTTCTTTGGGGACGTGCTTCCTCCGTGACGTTCTGCATCTGCTTGACAAGCTCGGGACGGAAACGACTGTCCTCCACAAGCTCCTCCATGCGGTTGATCAGAAGCTTTGGCGGCTCGTCCTCGCGAACCGAAAGCGTACCGCTGACATAAACGCCGTTGTCGGTGCGGATCATGTGCGAAAGCTCGGCATAGCGGTTGGCAAACACCAGACATTCGATCTCCGCCATGCGATCCTCCAGCGTAAAGAACGCCATACGGTCACCGTTTTTCGTATTTTTCAAGGTCACGGACGTGATCATTCCCGCAAAGCTGACACGCGCCTTATCCACGGGATCGGCGTCCTCGTCGGTGTATTCCGCGATGCTGTCGGTGGAAAGAAGCGTGACGTGCTTGCTGTATTCATCGAGCATTTGTCCCGAAAAATACATTCCCGTAGCTTCCTTTTCCATCATCAGCTTTTCCCTTGTGCCGAATTCGGGAATGTCGGGATATTCATACGCCACCGTGGGCTTCTCGGGTCCCAAAGAAGAGAACATATCGAGCTGTCCGTCCAGATTGTTTCTTCCTTTCTCGGATGCGCGGTCGATCATGCGCTCATACATCGCAAGCATCTGACTGCGACGCACACCGAGTCCGTCAAAGGTTCCCGCCTTGAGCAAGGACTCCACCATGCGGCGATTGAGGTCGCCCGCAGGCATACGGTCGATAAAATCCTCAAAGGAGGAAAATTTGCCGTGCCGTCTTTCCTTGAGGATCTGATCCAAAAATTGCTTGCCGACGTTCTTCAACGCCAGAAGTCCGAAGCGGATATGCTTTCCGCTCACCGAGAAATACATGCGGCTCTCATTGATATCGGGGGGCAATACGCGAATGCCGCGCGACGCGCATTCCGCGATATATTCCGCGACCTTTGTCTGATTTCCCAGCACACTTGTGAGCAGTGCCGCAAAGTATTCCTTCGGATAATGACATTTAAGATATGCTGTCTGGTAAGAGATGACGGCGTAGGCAGCCGCGTGGGACTTATTGAAGGCATAATTCGCAAAGCTTTCCATATCCGAGAACAGCTCCTCGGCAACAGCGCGGTCAATGCCCCGCTCCACGGCACCCGACACGAACGTCTCTCGCTCCGCAAGCAGAACGTCCGCTTTTTTCTTGGACATCGCGCGGCGCACAACATCCGCGTGCCCGAAGGTATAGCCGCCGAGCTCGCGGAAGATGCTCATGACCTGCTCCTGATAGACCACGCAGCCGTAGGTCGAGCGCAGGATCGGCTCCAGTAGCGGTGTTGCGTACTGTACCTTTTCCGGATGGTGGCGGCGTTCGATAAAGGTCGGAATGGAATCCATCGGTCCCGGGCGATAGAGCGCAATGGCGGCGATGATATCGTCAAAGCGGTCGGGAGAGAGATTGCCGAGCATCTGCCGCATGCCTCCCGATTCCAACTGAAACACGCCCGAGGTCTTTCCCGAGGAGATCAGCTTATACGTTGCCGCATCGTCCAGAGGCAACGTATCCAGAGAAAAGCTCGGATCGCTCTCGCGGATCTGCTTTGCGGCATCGTCAAGAATGGTAAGATAGCGAAGTGCCAGAAAGTCGAACTTCAAAAGCCCCAACTTGGCGATCGTATCCATATCAAACTGCGTCACGACCGTGCCGTTGGAAAGCGCGAGCGGAACGTAATCCGCGATCGGGCGGTCGGTAATGACCACTCCTGCCGCATGGATCGAAACGTTTCTCGGCATTCCCTCCAAGGCGCGTGCCGTATCCACAAGCCTTTGAATTTGCTCGGAGGATTCATACAGTGTTTTCAGATCGGGCATACGCAAAGCCGCCTCGATCGTGATATTCAATTCCTGCGGAATGGCGCGCGCCACAACGTCCACCTCCTGGTAGGACATTCCCATCGCGCGTCCGACGTCTCTGATCGCCGCGCGTGCGGCAAGTGTTCCGAAGGTAATGATCTGGGAGACGTGGTCGCTTCCGTATTTGCGCGTGACGTAATCGATCACCTCGTCACGGCGGTTATAGCAAAAGTCCACGTCGATATCGGGCATACTGACACGCTCGGGATTGAGGAATCGCTCGAAGAGCAATTCGTGCCGCAACGGATCGATGTCCGTAATTCCAAGAGAATATGCCACAAGGCTTCCCGCGCCCGAGCCTCTTCCGGGACCCACGGGAATATCCGATTTCTTGGCAAAGGTTACGTAGTCCTGAACGATCAGGAAGTAATCGTCATACCCCATATTGGAAATGACCGAAAGCTCATATTCCATGCGGGAAAGATACTCGTCCAAGGGATATGTTTCAAGACAAAGCTGTCCCTTCTCCTTGCGCGTTTCCAATCCTCTGTATGCCAGCTCCCGCAAGGTCTGCGCCGCGCTTTTTCCTCCCGCACAGGGGAATTTCGGCAGATACGTCGTGGAAAAATCGAACTCCACGTTGCAACGGTCCGCGATCCGAGCGGTATTCTCAATCGCGCCTTCAAAGCGACGGAAGGACATTTCCATTTCGTTCGTATCCTTCAGATACAGCTCGTCCGTGGCAAACGCCTCGGGACGTCCCGCGTCAACGGTCGTATTGGTCTGAATACACATCAGAACCGCCTGCGTTTCCGCATCCCTTCGGCGCAGATAATGGCAGTCATTTGTCGCCACCAACGGCAATCCGCATTCAGATGCAAGACTGACAAGCATCGGCAGAATCGCCTTCTGCTCGGACATGCCGTGATCCTGTAATTCAATATAAAAATGATCTTTTCCGAAAATCTCGGCATACTTCATTGCCGCTCTCTTCGCGCCGTCAACGTCCCCTTTTGACAGAAGCTTGGGAATACGTCCGCCAAGACACGCGGAAAGCGCGATCAGACCTTCGGAATACTGCCGCAAAAGCTCATCGT
Source organism: Eubacteriales bacterium (assembly GCA_045593965.1). Taxonomy (GTDB): domain Bacteria; phylum Bacillota; class Clostridia; order Oscillospirales; family CAG-272; genus UMGS1865. Next base: position 10,728 of record JAZNXP010000041.1, read on the forward strand.
CCACGCGCGGCTTGTTATAAAAGCCCTCGGTAAAGGAGCGTGAGACCAGCTCTGTCAGGTTTCGGTAGCCCGTCATATTCTCGCAAAGAAGCACCAGATGATCGGCGTATCCGTCCGCACCGACCGTACGGTCAAATCGACTCTCGGGGGCAACATAGACCTCGCATCCGATGATGGGCTTGACCCCTGCCGCTCGGCAAGCACGGTCAAACGCGATCACACCGTACATCACGCCGTGATCGGTGATGGCA